>OZ260079.1:4275066-4580427 GCA_965284365.1 Phragmitibacter sp. | reverse complement strand
CAAGACCAAAAGCCAAATCCAGACTACCCCAAGACCCATCCTCGCGGCGGCACCGGACGTGTCTTCATGGAGAAGTGAAGCGAAAGCAGCCTGTCCCGAACTGCAGATTGTTTTCCCTCACTAGTCTGGGAGCATCGAGGGCAAACACGGGCCGAGCAGAAATCGAAGGCCTTGCCCCGTCATAGCTACGCGACAGTTTTTTTGAACTGCGGTGGGAAGCCGGAGGCGCCACACCGCTTTGTTACAACCCACAACAAACTCCCATCTCAACATTCAACCCAAAGCCGCAGATGTCTCTGCACAATTCTCCTTGGACTCCTCCACTTCCCGAACCCCGTAGGGGTTCTCCGTGAATAGCCAGGGGTCGCAATCGACCCCTGGTACAGCACCAAAAAGCAATGAACCGCAGAGCGGTTCTCCAATGCGCCACCAAACGCCGCTATCACCCAAACGCAAGCTCGCTCTGCCCCGTCTCAATCCGACCTCTCCCACAAACAAAAAAAGCGGAGATGGCATCATCTCCATCTCCGCTCCGTTAACTAACAATCAAAAGCACTCACTTCCTTACTTCGCTTTCGCAGGCTCGGCCTTTGCCGCAGGGGCAATCTTCGGCGCCACTGGCTTCGGCTCGATATACGCAGGATTCGTCATAGCTTCCGGCGCCGTCTGCTTCAGGTTCGGCGGCACATCCGCTTTCACTTCCCCAAGCGCCCACTTCAGCCCACCGACCAGGATGCGCTGAAACACAGGATTCTCCCAAACGTCTTCGCGATGCCCCATCGCCGTATACCACACGCGGCCTTCGCCTTCTTTCCGTGCCCAGGTGCTCGGGAAGTTCGGACGCTCATACTCCGCACCCTTCATGGAGGAAGTGTCATACACACCCAGCACATGGATGTCCGGGGAGAAGTCCTTTAGCGAATACCACTCCTCATTGAAACCAAACTCCGCGCCGACCGTCTCAAAACCAGGGAACTTCTTATTCGTCACCGTGTTCCGCGCCACCTGCTGCGCCCCGTGCTTGATAAACTCACCACCCAGGAAGCGCACATAGGGATCAGCTTTTTCGCCGTGGTTCAAATATCGATCTGGGCCCTTCTGTGCCTCATTGTTCGTGTGAAACGTGTCACTCGCGGAATGCGTGCCGACGAAGCCCTTGCCGGACTTCACATAGTCAAAAAGCGCCTGCTTTCCTTCGGGCGACATCGGCGGCTGCCCATCGGTCCCCGGGGTGCAAAGATCCCCGGTCGTATAAAACATTACCGTGTCGAATTGATTGAGATAGTCCTTGCTGAAAAGGGAGCCGTCTTTGGAGTTCGTAAACTCCCATCCGTTCTCATCTCCCAGTTTCTTCAGAATTTGCTCCGCCCAACTCGGCTGACCTTTCTTCCAGGAAATGACCGAGTGCTCGAAGCCACTGGACTTGCTGAAGAAGAGGATTTTTTTCTTGGCGCCCTGCGCCTGAGCTTGCGCCATACCTGCGCAGACGACGAGCGTTGTTAGTGAGAGAAGATACCGTGCGATCATGCCTGTTTAACTACATCGTTCGCCATTTTTGACCAGACAAAAACAGGGTACCTTCGGTTTTGCTTCCAGTTCCGCGGCCTCAGCAGGTCTCCCGGTCGCGGGCTAAGGCAAAATAGCGGCATTTGCAAAACGCGAGCACGGGCATTACCCCTGCGCATGCGCGGCTTCCCCTTTTCCCGTCAAAAGCTCTTCTCCCTCTTCAGTCCAGCTTTCGCCCTCATTCTCAGCCAATGTTCCACTCCTGCTGGTGGCAGCAGCCAGCCTGTCATCCCGATCCCCTTTCTGACCGGCGGCAATCCCCAGATCATCAATGTCTCCGCTTATGATCCAAAGGAAAAGCAGCGGTCCGGCCGGGGCTTCTCCGAAAACGATGTCTCCGCCCTCCGTGCCAACGGCGCTGTCGGCCTCATTGCCCGGGCGGGTAAAGGCGGGAACCTTGATACCAAATGTGCCGCCTTCCTGGCCTCCGCAGACCGTGTAGGCATGCTCCCCGGCATTTACTACCGCGTGCAGAGCCACATCGACGCCGGAACCCAGGCCGACCAATTCGTAGACAGAGCCATCAGCCTCGCTCGCAGCCGCTCCTGGCAGGCGTCTTCCTTGCTTCTTTGCGGGGACTTCGACGGAAACCTGAGCATGTCTGCCATCTTGCGCTTCATGGATCGCGTGCACTCCCGCACGGGTGTGATCCCCGTCGCCTATTTGGAGAACAGCGCCCACTTGAAGCAGATGCTCAGCAACGCCGACCCCGCGACCAAAGCAAAACTGCGCCGTATGCCCTACTGGCTCGCTCTCTATTCTCATGAAACAGGTGGCAGCGCCACGCAAGCCCCCGCAGGCAGCCCCAAAGGTTTGTTGGATCAATATCGCGTCTGGCCCACCTGGGCCCTCTGGCAATACGGCGGTGTTGATTGGGAAAATGGCCGCTCCCGCCCCAAAGTTTACAATCACGGCCAGTGGCACTTCTCCCCTTACTTCGGAGATATCGACCGCCCCACGGAGCGGAACATCTTCAACGGCTCCCGCGAGATGCTAAATACCTTCTGGCGCAGCCACGGTCTCAAACTCAAGTAGCCCGGCCACTCGAGCGCCTCCTGCATAAACCATACCTTAATTGTGGTTGAGCGCCGCGCGAACCATTAGCATCTCCCCCACGTTCTCCGCTGTCAGTAGCCCCGTCAGCTTTCCCGAAAACGGATCGATGACAGGCAGTGCCGGGGATTTGCTCAAACGTAGTTGATCCATCGCTTCGGTCAGCGCATGCCTGGGCTCCAACTGCTGCAAATCCCGGTCCATCACCTCATCCACGTGGTGAAACGCTCCGTGTTCAGCCAGCGCAGAAATCAGCGACGTGCGTGTCAGAATCCCTTCATACTCGCCCTCGGCACTCACGACGGGGAAGTCATGTTGCGCCCCTGAGAGCAGCATGTTCACAGCATCCTGCAGACGGGCACCCCTCGATAAAGATCGAAAATTTGTCATCATCGCATCACGCACGGTCAGGCCGCGCGTCGCCTCCTGATCGCTCACATAAGCCGCCTCCTGACCAGCCGCCAGGAAGATAAAAAACGCGATGATGATCAGCAGCGGATTCTGGAAGATCGCCAGCGCCAGCATGCCGCCCACAATGGCGATACCCTGCCCGATCGTGGTCGCCCACCGCGTCGCTCGCCCATAATCGATAAACATGGCTAGCGCCGCACGGAACACCCGCCCTCCGTCCATGGGAAAGGCCGGGATCATGTTAAACAACACCATGATCAAATTCCACTGCGCCAGCAGCGTCAGGAAGTCGCCCCGCAAGACATCAAACTCCAGTTCAAACGCCGGAGCCACTTGCATGACCCCGTAGATGATCGTCGCGATGACCACATTCACCGCGGGACCCGCCAGCGCCACCACCATCTCCTCGACCGGCTTCCGCGGCATACGCTCCAGCGAGGCCACGCCGCCAATCGGTAGCAGCACAATGTCCGGTGTCTTGATCCCATAATAGCGCGCCGCCACCACGTGCCCGAACTCATGCAGCAGCACACAAAAGAAGATCGTCGACATGAAGAGCAGCGTCATCAGGGCCGCCCCGGCACCCCCTGCCGCCCAGGCCTGCCACGCAAAGACAGCCAGCAGCAGCAGGAACGTCGCATGCAGCCGCACCTGCGTGCCCCCGACGGTGGCGATAAGAATGGACCATCGTCTCATGGATTGTTTGAATATGAAGTTGTGTGTTCAGGTAATACGCTGAAGAACCCCGACCGGTCTTCCCAAATTCTCCTCCGCACCAGGCAGAATGCCTCAGGAATGCCAACCTGACATCCTTAAGTTTTTCGTGAAGACATCGCCCCAGCCTGCGTTAGCATACTGGTCGATGAACGTTACTGCTGTGTTTTGGGCCGCATCTGGGCAACCTCTTTCCTTGCCCGGGATCGTGGCTGCGTATGAGCAGATGAATGCCTTGGCCCTCATCGGCTGCGCCATTTTGCTCCTCATGCTCGTGGCCTATGTCGGAAGGTATCTCAGGCGCGGCTACACCCTTCGGCAGGCGATCGAACGGGATTCATCCTTTCTGCACGGCTTTGCGGGAGGCCAGCACAGCCTCTCTTTATTTCAGGAAGGCAGCCAGTTCGCCGGCTCTCCTCGCTATGCGGTCTATGAGGCTGGCAGCAAGGAACTCGCGTTTCACCTCGTGGGCACAGACGTCCCCGACAGAAACTTTCCCACCACCCTCCGCTCCGCCGGCCGCATCACCCCCAGCCACATGGATGCCGTCCGTCGCTCCATGGACCAGGCCGTGACCACCGGGGGCCGCCAGTTCAGCCTCGGCTTGGGCGGTGCTAGCCTCCACGCGCTCCCAGCCATGGGCGCTGCCATCACCCTCCTCGCCTGGACCGAAGATGCCGGAGCAGGCCGCACGCCCCCTCTGGCGGCAACCCTTATTCCCCTTACTCTCGCCACCTTGCTCTTCGCACTCCTGATGCCCTGGCACAATTTCCTCGTCCGGCGTGTCCGCACCATCGTCGCAGGCATGCAAGACTTCGCCGCCTCTCTCGCCGCCACCTTTGATCGCGCTTACGTCGATCATCGCAAACCCCTCGAAACCCTTCCGAGCTTGGACACCATGCGTCTGGCCGATGGCCCGAACTTCAGTCTCCCACCCTCCGATTCCGGCACCCCTCGCCCCGGCCCCACCTTCCCTCCCGCTCCTTCGCGATGACCCAGCCCCATTCAGCGCTCGGCCCTGTCGCCACGTATTCGCTTGGGGAGGTTCGCTCCACGCCTCTGCTGCTCGCTTGCGCCCTCGTGGCCTTGGCCGGACTCCTCACTGTTGGACGCTCAACGCCCGCGCATACACCCACGTCCTCCCTGGCCGCCGATGCCCAGCCTCCGCTTATTCTCTCCGTAGACACAGAAGGACGCTTCACCTTGAACGGCAAATCCTTCGACTCCTCAGAACTGTCCCGCGAGAAACTCCCTCAAGGCGCCACCATACGCCTCCTCGCCCCCAGTTCCATGCCCCTCCCTCGATTCATTGAGATTCTGAACGCCCTAAAAAAAGAAGGTGTGGCATGCGAGGCGGAGATCAGTGAAGCGCCTTGATCATCGACAGCAGGGGTTGATCAATACGCCTAACCATCGTAAGCAACTAACCTCTTCCGAGTGCCGACTTAAGCTCCGCCCAAGTGCATCCCGCGTCCGGATTCTCATCCAATTCCTTGGATCTACACTCGGCTTCGGCAATTCCATCGTTCTCAGCCAGGACTCCTGGCAATGACGCCAGCAAAGCCTTATCGGTATCGGATAGCTCCAGTGCAAATTCTTGGACGTCAGCCAACTCCATACTGCCCTCTACCACAAAAAAACGCAAACGCTAGAGGCATGCCACGCCGCTCCAAACAACCAGTCTTCCCCCCCATTTTACCCTTTTCCCCCGCCTTACTCTCCCCTATCATGACGGCCCGCTTCGACTCATCCTCACTGTGACTGCCTCTTCCTCGCTAGAAATTAACCTCGCCGATTCACTGAGCGCCGACCGCATCATCCCCGCCTTGCAAGCCGAAGGATTTGCTGAAGCCATTGCCGAGCTTTGCGAACAACTCGACGCCTTGGGCATTGTGCCTCGTGACTCGCGCGGCAGCATCCTTGCCGCCCTCCTCGAGAAAGAGCACCAGCACGGTACCGCCATCGGGTCCGGTGTCGCCATACCGCATTGCTACAGCGACGCGGTCCAGGAAACGGTTTTCCTTTTCGGCCGATCGCTCAAAGGCATCAATTACTCCGCCCCGGATGATGAACCCGTGCACTTCATCCTCTTGTATCTCGTGCCCGCCGATCGCCATCTGCTCCATTTACAAACGCTCCGGGCAGTCGCCCAAAACTTCCTCAGCACGAAGCTTCGCCATCAGTTGCTCGAAGCCGCCGATGCCGAGCAAATCCTTGCGGTCTTCCGGAAGTTCGCGGAGAAGTAAAAAGTGCGGCGCGTCGAAACCCGGCGCCATGGTTTGGACAAGACAGTGATATTGATGACATGGAAAGTTTTCGGGAATTATTGACGGAACAGCTTGGGAAAGCGTTCCAAAAAGCAGGTCTGGAAGTGCCGGAAGGTTTGCCGGTGGAAGTCACGCCCGCCACCGACGCGCGCTTCGGCGATTACCAGAGCAATGCGGCCATGCTCGCAGCCAAGGCGCTGAAGACGAATCCGCGGCAGCTCGCCACGACCCTGATCGAAAACTTCGAGACCGCCAGCCTCTGCGAGACCCCTACCGTCGCAGGTCCAGGCTTCCTGAATTTCAAACTGACATCCGCAACGCTCGGGGGACGGCTGTCCACCCTGACCACGGACAACCGCGCTGGCGTTGCATTGGTTGCGCAACCAAAACGCATCGTCATCGACTTCAGCGCTCCGAATATCGCCAAGCCCATGCATGTGGGCCACATTCGCAGCACCTTCATTGGTGACAGCCTCGCGCGCATCGCCCGCTTCCTGGGCCACGACGTCATCACGGACAATCACATCGGCGACTGGGGTACCCAGTTCGGCATGATCATTCACGGCTGGAAAACGAAGCTCGATCAAGCCGCCCTCAAAGCCGATCCCATTCACGAACTCGTACGCGTCTACCGCGAGGTGAATGCTGCCGCCAAAGCAGACCCGGAAGTGCTGGAAACCTGCAAAGGAGAACTAGTCAAACTCCAGGCCGGTGACGAGGAGAACCTCGGCATCTGGAAGGAATGTATTCGGCTCTCCCTTGAGCAGTTGGACACAGTCTATAGCCGTCTCGGCGTCCGCTTTGATCACTACCTCGGCGAAAGCTTTTACAACGAGGCCCTCGCCCCGCTCGTGGAAGACCTGCTCGCACGGAAGATCGCCATCATCAGCGAAGGCGCCGCCTGCATCTTTTCCGATGGTGAAGGCAAACCCGAAAGCGACCCCTTCAAAATCCAGCGCGACGGTCAATGGTCCGATGCCCCCTGCATCATACGGAAGACCGATGGTGGCTTCCTCTATGCCACCACCGATCTGGCGACCATCGATTATCGCGTGAAGGAATGGAAAGCCGACGAGATCTGGTATGTGGTGGGTGCACCGCAGCAACTCCACTTCCGTCAGATCTTCGCCGCCGCCGCTCGCCTTGGCTTCGCCACCCGCATGGAGCACATTGCATTTGGCAGCATTCTGGGGCCCGATGGAAAAATGTTCAAAACCCGCTCCGGTGAATCCGTCGGTCTCCTGGAAGTCATCGATGAAGCTGTTGAGCGCGCCCGTGCCGTCGTCGAGGAACGCGATCTCACTCCCGACTCAAAGCAGGAGATCGCCGAAATTATCGGCATCGCCGCCGTGAAGTATGCGGAACTCAGTCAGAACCGCATGACGGATTACAAATTCTCCTGGGAGAAAATGCTCTCCTTCCAGGGCAATACCGCGCCCTACCTCATCAATGCTTATGTCCGCACGCGCAGCATCTTCCGCCGCCTGGACGAAGCCGTCTCCTTTGAAGGTCCCTGCGAGATCACAGAGGATGCGGAACGCGCCCTCGCACTAAAGCTCCTGCAATTCGGTGAATCGGTTGAGGATGTCCTGACCCAGGACTTCCGCCCGAATCTCCTGGCCCAATACCTCTATGAACTGGCCGGACTCTATCACTCTTTCTTCGAGTCCTGTCCCGTGCTTCGCGCAGAGGGCGTCACCCGCCACACACGCTTGGTCCTCTGCGAAATGACTTCACGTGTGCTGAAGCAGGGCCTTGATTTGCTCGGCATCAAGACCACGGACCGCATGTAACCATGTGCGCCTCCGCAGATCTTCAAATAACGCAATGCCGCTCGGCGAATTCATTGGAGAACTCATAGTCCGTCCTCTTGTGGAGGGGGTGGTCTTCGCCCTCTTCTACTGGACCGGCAAACCTGTTCTCATCGCTCTCAGTCTTGGGACGATTCGTCTGGCAGCCTTCAGCACTCTCGGTGAAAAAAATAGGAACAAACGAAAATGGTATCAGCTCGATTGGAGCATCTGGCTGCATCCCTCATCCTCCTCCCGACTCCTCAAAGCCGAATGCACTTGTCTCGTCGGCTTCCTCACTTGGGTCGCGGTGGGGATTCTAATTTACATCCTCAGCCGGTGAGCCTTATCATTGACCCAGCCAATCTCAAAATCAGCACTCGCATCCTACCGATTTCCCCTTTCTCACCATGAGTCCCCCCAAAGGAACATCCACGGCCACCAACCGCGATGCCCCCTACTACGCCGCCTTTCTTGCTGAACTGGAAGAGATTCGCACCTACAAGTGGATCGAAAGCCAGAAGGCCGGCGAAGACATCGGCTTTGAGCGCGCTCTCACCGAGTGGGCCGCCAAGCATCGTGAGATTTGGCTCGAAGAAGTTGCAGCTAACAAATTAGTGTAGCCAATCTAAGCCGCTCACTTAGATCACGGAATCGGCCGAAAGGTTACTATTCGGTATGACGTGATCTTTATTCATGCTCCGACCTGATTGCCAAGGCCGCCGCAGCTTGGCCTAAAATGACAGTTCATCGCATCGGTAATAGGCATCTTCAGGCTATTTGGTGCCATACGTGCTCGCTACGTGACGTATATTCATCTCCTCCCCGAACAAACCTTGTTTTTATTCTAAAGCAAAAAAAGCCGTTGTTTTGAACCCCCTTTCATCTTCCTCTCAGCCCCCATCCCACACCTATATTCTAGGACCGTGCCCGCAACCGCATTTCAGTTCTTCCGTAGCCCGGCGCATCGCTCTCACGGTGTCCTTTCTGATCGTCTTGTTATTGGCTCTCGCTAGCCCGCCTTCTGCACGTGCGTTAAACGACCTTTATTGGGACACAAACGGTACTGCTGCAGGCTCTGGCGCTGCCAATGGCACATGGGGATCAAGCGCCCTCTGGACTGTCGATCCGGATGGGGTCACCGATACCTTCCAAGTTGCCACTACCTCAACAAACGATCTCCATTTCTCCGCTGGCGTAAATGGCACAACCGGGACGATTTCGGTAAGCGGCAGTCAGTTTGCCAACGGTTTGTACTTTGAAGAAAGTGCCCTCACCCTCGGCGGATCGGGTTCCATTACCCTGAGCGATGGCGCGATCATTCACAATACCAGCGGTGCGATTCCCACCATATCCGCTGCGCTCGTTGCCACTGGCTCGGTCACTCTCACCGGCAGCCGTATCTGGCTGAACAACTCTTCATTCGCAGGAGGCGGCACGCTCAACATCAACACCACCGGCGCGGCCACCCTGCTGGAAAACGGCGGTGCGCTGGATGGTCTCTCCATCATCAATCTCAATACCACCGGTCTGGATATCCGCCCGAACTTGAGCGGAACTAACACAAATTATAATTATGCCGCTGGCACTACCCTGAACTTCGTCGCCAGCACCACGCTCAATACTAACCTCACTCAAACGGTTAACTGGAAGGGTAACATCGTCGTCGCCAGTGCCCGGACCGGTACCCTGAGTGCGGCCAATGCCGCCAACACCTTCTTTATCGATGGTTCCATCTCCGGGGCAGGTGCGATCACCGTCAACGGAGCAGGCACCGTCGTATTCACCGGGAATAACACCTACACCGGCGGCACGACCCTCTCTTCCGGCACCCTCCGACTCAGCGGCGGCTCGGCCATTCTGGATACCGGTCTGCTAAGCATGGGGAATGGATCGAGCCTGACCACGCTGGATATACAAACCAGCGAAACCATCGGTGCCTTGGGTGGTGGGAATGCCAGTTTTTACGTCACCAATCTCGCCGCAGGTCAGACCCTCACCCTGACCAGCGGCACTCAGACCTATAGCGGCACCTTCTCCGGCACGGGTGGCGTTCACGTCGCGGGCGCTGTCGAGACTTTTGCCACCGCTTTCACCCTGACGGATCTCCGCGTGAGCAGCGGCACATTGAATCTGGCCGCGGCAAACACCATCACAAACGGCCTCGTGATGTCTGGCGGCACCGTGCAGCTCCGGGATGCTGCAGCGGCTGGCACAAATACCATCCAGGCCTCCGGCGGCACACTTCAAGTCGCTGTGGTACGCGGCAGCACCATGACGATAACGAATGCCATCAATATCCAGGCAGGCAATCGCGTCATCCTTTCTCCTCAGACCAACGGCGGCGCCGCTGGCACCTCTACCGTCAATTTCGCGGGCACCACCACCATCAGTTCCGGCGGTATCCTTCAGCTTGGAACGCCTGCCACCAATGCTGCTTATGGCACAGCCAATGGCGCGATCGTCTTTGGCGCGAATGCGATCAGCGGCACCAAGTTCCAACTCAACGGCAATTCCTATACCGTCTCAGGTTTAAGTACGGATGCAGCCAACCCAGGCTCGGCCGCAGTGGAGAATGGCTCCACCACCAGTGCCACCCTTACCGTGGCACTGCCCACCGCTACCGCGAATACCTACGCGGGCACGCTGCGGGATGGCCGCACGGGGGGGATCCTTGGCCTCACTGTCAACGGTGGCGCTGGCTCTGCACTGACTCTTGCTGGTGCAAACACGAACACTGGGGCAACTACCGTGACAGGGGGCAGCCTCATCCTGGCCCATCAGCTTGCTCTACAAAACAGCACTGTCACCACCGGCGGCACCGGCATTGTCTTCGACTCCTCTGTCGCCAGTCACGCTTTTACGTTTGGTGGCCTCAGCGGCACCACGAATCTGGCCCTCACGGATAATGCTTCCAATGCCGTCGCACTGACCATCGGAAACAACGGTAGCAGCCAGACCTACTCCGGTATCCTCAGTGGGTCAGGCAGTCTGACAAAGGTGGGCGTAGGCATTCAGACGATCTATGGTGCCAATACCTACACGGGCGTCACCAGGGTCAATGGTGGCGAACTTCGCGCAGACTTCAGCCAGGCAGGTGCTCCCGCAAGCAATATCATCAATCCCGCTTCCACCCTCGAACTCGGTGGTGGGATGTTCACGACCCGGCAGACGACCAACATCACGGTGAATAATCAAACCTTCAATGGACTGACCCTGCGGGCAGGATCCTCTGTGGTAAACCAAATTCGTGGCGGGGGCGGCACTTCATTGCTGACGCTAGGCACCCTCACGCGCGACATTGGCAGCACGGTCGCCTTCAGCGCCAATGGCGGCGGCGCCTCGGGGATTGCCGCCACCGGCACGAATACCGCCTCCGGTATCATCGGCGGCTACGCCACCTACCTCACGACCAATGGTGGAGCCACCAATTCGAATACGACAGATTGGGCCACCTACAACAGCGGGAAAATCATCGCCCTCGCTGCTGGCTCTTATTCCAACACAGCGGCCACCACCGCCGCCACGAATCTGGACCTCACCACCAGCGTAACTCTGAACGCCGACGTCACGGTCGGCAGCATCCGGTTCAATAACGCGATTGCAACGCCGACGCTGACGCTCAATGGCACGCACGTCATTGATAGCGGCGGCATCTTGATCACGCCCACCGTGAGCACGAATGCCACCCGCATCACCGGAGGTTCCCTCACTTCCGGCAACGGCCAGGACATCATCATTATCCAGAATAACACCAGTGCAGGTGGTGCCCTCACCATCGACTCCACCCTGACCGGTGCGGTCGGCCTGACCAAGAGCGGCAACGGCGGGCTCATCCTGACAGGTGCGAACACCTACACCGGCGCCACTTATCTGAACGGCGGCACCACCACGATCTCCAGCAATGCCAATCTCGGATCGGTTGCGACGGGATCCGCCATCTATTTCAATGGTGGCACCCTGGCCACTACTGCTACCATGTCGCTGGACGACGGCGGCAGCGCGCAGCGCAATCTCGTCATGGGAAATAATGGCGGCGCGGTGGATGTCGCCAGCGGCCAAACCTTGACCATTGGTGGAGCCATCAGCGGAGGCGGCACATTTACGAAAACCGGAGCAGGGACCGCAGTTCTCACTGGCACGAGCACTCAAACCGGCAATACCACGATCACCGCTGGCACCCTGCAAGTCGGCGTGAGTGGCCTGGGCCAGCTGGGCACCGGCGCAGTTGCTCTCAATGGCGCCACCGCCAGCCTCGCGGGTACAGGTTCGTTGCTGGGAACGGTGACGGTCACCTCCGGCGCCATTCGTCCCGGTGACAGTGGCGGCACTGGCACTGGCACCCTCACCATGACGGATCTGGTTTTCAGTCCGTCTTCGACTACCACCGTCGCTGAGCTACAAATTACAGGCTCGAGCGGTCTCGGCACCCTGGCCTCCGACCGCATTATCATTAACGGCTCTCTCACGCTCAATGGCTCCAGCAACATCATCGTCACCGGCGTTGGCTACACACCCACGTTAGGCGATGCCTTCGCCTTGATTGATTGGGCCACGGTGCTCGATACTGGCCTATCGTCCACCTTCAGCACCGGCACGAACAATCGCAGTGGTGCCAACACGGGTAATGAAGGCAATCTCGACCTGCCCGACATCAGCAGCTTCGGCTTCACTTGGGACATCCGCGATTTCAGTGGCACGGGATCACTCACCATCGTCGTCATCCCCGAACCCTCCCGTGCTCTTCTGCTCTTGATCGGCCTCGCCACTTTATGCCTTACCCGCCGGCGGCGGAAATGAGGTCGCAGTAGCTGGAACGCAAAAGATCAGGTGAGGGCGGGACAACCCCGCTCTCATAACCTGACAAACCCCGACATTGATTCACTCAATCCGAATCCGTCTGCATCGCCACCGCCAGAACCGCGATCACCGCAAAAAAGAATAGCGCGGGCAGCAGCACCAGAAACAGCGGCAACAACAACAGTGCCACCAGCGGAGCCGCCAGCATGCAGAGAAAAGTGACCGCGGAATTTGTCGGACGAGATACCCAATGCATGACCGGTCCGAGCACCTTGCAAAAGGGTTCGAACAAGGCGAATTGGGATAGCCATCGGTATCCCTTCGTGTGCATTAGTCGTTGTGTTTGCTGCCAGTTGAGCAAGTGATCCAGCGGATCGAGTCCCTCCCCGGCACTGGCCATGGTTGGTGTAGTGTTCATAGTTGAACTTTGGTACGTAATTCGAGGCTAGCACCAAAATCAGACTTTTGGCAAGCCCCGAATTGCCCCCGGCCACCTTGCCGCTGCCTAACCATGCATCGCGCTTACTGCTTTACTTCGCAATTGATCATCCAGTTCACGCCAAATTTATCCGTCAAACTTCCGAAATAAGCACCCCAGTACATGTCCTGCAGTTCCATCTCGATGGTGCTGTTCCCATCGGACAAGGCTGCAAAAATACGATCCGCTTCTTCCCGGCTATCCGGCTCCAGATTGATATACATGTTGTTCCCGGGCGTCACTTTGAAGCCCATAGACTCCGGTGCATCCGTTCCCATAATCACGTGCCCACCGAGGATCGGCAGCGCCACATGCATCACCAGATTGTCATCCGATTCCGAAGGCGGCGGCCCGTCCGTAGGCGCTGGCGAATCCTTGAAACGCACGATCGGCGCCGTGAATTCCGTGCCAAAGACCGACTTGTAAAAAAGAAACGCCTCTTCGGTGTTGCGAGAGAAGTTCAGGTAGGTGCTGACGCGTGCCATGATGGTTAGGTGGGTTAAGAGGAATGGTTCAGAATGGACTTGTCCCTGATTCGATTTTGCCGCGCTCACCGCGGGTGCCTTTCATTTTGCGCACCCACTCTCACATTGCCCAGCCAAAATGTGACCAGTTGGATCCAAGACAACACCCCCAAATTTCCAACTTTTCGCTCCTGTACCACTTCTCACCGCAGAGGCCCATACATCACTGCCGACGCCGTAGGACGAATTTCCAAATTCGTCCGGCTACACCCCGCACAGTGCGCCACACTCCCCTCATTCGGGCCTCCCCATTAAATACTACGCCGGTCTCTTCACAAAAAAAACGGTATACATCACGCTCGCCCATCCCTCCACCTTTAGTGCCGAACTCCAACCCTTTCAGTTCTTCGCGTCTTCGCGCCTTCGCGGTTAAAAAACCGCGCCGATCACGCCCATATCCACTCCATCCTCTCATCCTCCCCGCTCGCCCGCACCCCCACCCCACATTCCCATTGACGCAGCCCCCATTCCAGCGAACCATTCCCCGACAGACATATTCATACATCGCAGGGGCGCTGGTTTCACCGGCTGAGACTTCCGCAAGGAAGAACCCTTTGAACCGGAAGCGGGTAATGCCGCCGCAGGGAGCAAAGAATCATCTCACCGTTCTAGCCAAGCCATGCCGCAACTGCCGTGCATGGCTTTTTTATTCCAACTGGTTCAATGCTGGCGGCGCTCACTAACACCTTTTCCAAAGTAGACATCGCTGCCGCGCAATCGCTGGCGGATCGATGGTACATGTTGGCTATGTTCTTGTGGCTCTTGGGCATCATCTTCGCCATTTGGAGCGGCTCCAAGAACTTCCCTGTGATCGCGTCTTGGCTAGTAACCGCCCCCTGCATCATGGCGGGCGCTGTCATACTTGATTTCGTGATCATGATGTCGGTTCACTCGCGGTGGCCCGGTATGCTGAACTTTCTTAGCGGCAACTACGGTGAGCAACCAGTCACCATGGCTTGTTTCGTGATTACCTTCCCAGTTGCTCTTGCAGGCACGTATTTGGGCAAGTGGCTTTCGCGTCTAATCTTACTGTCACGCTCCGTGAAAGTTGCCTGACACCCTCTCCTTCCCCGTCCCCCTTCATCCCAATCCCCATCCCATCTCACCCATGATCGCCACCAAAGACTCCTTCGAACCCCACAGCAGCGAACAACTGCCCAACAGCACCCGCGTTTACGTGCAGGGCGAACTGCACCCCGAGGTCATGGTCCCCATGCGCGAAATCAGCCTTACCCCCACCAAACACGCCGATGGCCGCCTGGAAACCAATGCCTCCGTTCGCGTCTACGACTGCTCCGGCCCTTGGGGCGACCCCACTTATGAAGGCACCGTGGAAACCGGCCTGCCCGCCCTCCGCAAATCCTGGATCACCGACCGCGCCGATGTCGAGGAATACGAGGGCCGCAGCATCGAGGCCCGGGACAATGGCTACCTCAGCGATACCCATGCCGAATACGCCGCCTCCCGCAGCGAGGGCCTCCTCAGCCCGTTGCGCGCCCCCATCAATGCCCAGCGCAAACCTTTGCGCGCCAGCGCCGGTCATCCCGTCACGCAATTGTGGTACGCCCGCCAAGGGATCATCACCCCAGAGATGGAGTTCATCGCCATCCGGGAAAACATGGGCCGCGCCAAGATCGCCAATCTCACGGACGACCTGCGCCGGAACGATCTAAACAAGCAGCATGTGGGCTCCGCCCAGGAGACAAACACCTACACCCCCAGCATTTTCGCCCGCTTCCCCCAGCGCATCCCGAACGAAATCACCGCCGAATTTGTCCGCAGCGAAGTCGCTGCGGGCCGCGCCATTATCCCCGCCAATATCAATCACCCGGAACTCGAGCCGATGATCATTGGCCGAAATTTCCTCGTGAAGATCAATGGCAACATCGGCAACTCCGCCATCGCCAGCAGCATCGAGGAGGAAGTCGAAAAGATGCGCTGGGCCACCAAGTGGGGCGCCGACACCGTCATGGATCTCTCCACCGGAAAGAACATCCACGCCACCCGCGAGTGGATCCTGCGGAACAGCCCCGTGCCTATCGGCACAGTGCCCATTTACCAGGCTCTCGAAAAAGTGAACGGCAAAGCCGAAGACCTTACTTGGGAACTCTTCCGCGATACCCTCATCGAGCAGGCCGAGCAGGGCGTGGATTACTTCACCATCCATGCCGGCGTGCTCCTGCGCTTCGTCCCTCTCACCGCTCATCGCATGACCGGCATCGTCAGCCGCGGCGGCAGCATCATGGCGAAGTGGTGCCTCTCCCATCATAAGGAAAACTTCCTCTACACCCACTGGGATGACATTTGCGACATCATGGCCGCTTATGACGTCAGCTTCAGCATCGGCGACGGCCTCCGCCCCGGCTCCATCGCAGATGCCAATGACAAGGCCCAGTTCGGTGAACTGGAAGTCCAGGGCGAACTCACCACCCGCGCCTGGGCCAAAGGCGTCCAAGTCATGAACGAAGGCCCCGGCCACGTCCCCATGCACATGATCGAAGAGAACATGGCCAAGCAGCTCGAATGGTGCAAGGAAGCCCCCTTCTACACCCTCGGCCCCCTCACCACGGATATCGCCCCCGGCTACGACCACATCACCAGCGGCATCGGCGCTGCTATGATCGGCTGGTACGGCTGCGCCATGCTCTGCTACGTCACGCCGAAGGAACACCTCGGCCTCCCCAACAAGAAAGACGTCAAAGACGGCGTTATCACCTACAAGATCGCCGCCCACGCCGCCGACCTCGCCAAAGGCCACCCCGGCGCCCAATACCGCGACAACGCCCTCAGCAAAGCCAGATTCGAATTCCGCTGGCACGACCAGTTCAATCTCTCCCTCGACCCCACCACCGCCCAGGAATTCCACGACGAAACCCTCCCCATGGACGGCGCCAAAACCGCCCACTTCTGCAGCATGTGCGGCCCCCACTTCTGTAGCATGAAGATTACCGAAGACGTCCGCAAATACGCCGCCGAACAAGGCGTCACTGAAGAGGCAGCCCTGGCAGCAGGTATGGAAGAGAAGTCGAAGGAGTTCGCCCAACAAGGCTCAGAGGTTTACAGCCCCGTCTAAGTCAGACAGGTCCTATACGACCTATTTGTCCTATAGGACCTATTCATTCCCCTTCGCACGCGCGCACACAGCCTATGCCTCCGGAAGACCCGCCTCAAGGCTTCCTCCCGAAAGGCGGAAACTACGGGAACCTTCTCTCGTACCGCAAAACTGAAATCATCTACGATTTCACTCACCGCTTCTGTCACAAATTCCTCCATAAAAGCGACCGGACCATCGACCAGATGATCCAAGCCGCTCGCTCTGGAAAACAAAACATCGCCGAGGCCAGCAAAGCCTCCGTTACATCAACAGAGACGGAAATCAAACTTACCAACGTAGCCCGTGCGAGCCTCGAAGAACTACTGATTGACTACCAGGACTATCTTCGCGTCCGCGACCTCATGGTGTGGCCAAAGAACTCAAAAGAGGCCCTTTATGTTAGAAAGCTCGGCAAGCTTCCAGACGAGTCATTCGAGACCTATCGTTCCTTCCTCGAGTCACGTCCTGCCGAAACCCTGGCAAACATCGCTCTCTGCCTGATTCACCAAGCAAACTACCTGCTAGATCAGCAAATCCGTCGGCTTGAAAAAGACTTTATCTCCAAAGGCGGCCTTCGCGAACGTATGACCCGCGCGCGCGTGCAGAAACGCAACGAATAAAAAAAAGAGTTAGGCGAATCTTCCCTAACAATTCGTTGCTTGGAAAAGCCACCTATCAACACGGCGTCTTCCTATCAGCACATCTTTACGCACTATTGGTCCTATGTGTCCTATCAGACCTATTCTCATGATCGCCACCCGCTCCAAGAGCCCTTTTGACTCCTTGCGCACCTCCTCATTGGAACAAGCTTAAGGGCAGCCGCAGCCACTAAAGCCCCTTCTCCGTCGCAGCAAGAAGCCACCAACGCCAATCACCAGCAAAAGAGCCCGGCCCGGTTCCGGGACAGTGACAATGATCTGACCAGCACTAATGAAACTGCTTAAATCGTAGATTAGCCCTCCAGACAGCGTCGGCAGATCCAGAAACGCACCATTATCCGTAGTGGCAATGGAACCTCCCGTCGTTGAGGTGGTCGATAGAACGTTGTTGCCGAAGTTAAACAGGCCCGCCCAATCGAGAAGATCCCACATACCAGCCACCGTAGGGGCATTCAAAACAGACAGGTGGCTTCCCCCGGAAAACGTGATCCCCGCCGAGGAAACAATCTTGTCATTGGCCCCGGAGGTGCCGGAATCCAGTTGAGCTTCCACCACCGCATTGATACCACCACTCACCGTCACGCCTCCCGTATTCAAAGTACCAATCACGGTACCACCCGAGTCACCAGGTCGGATCGTTCCTTGGGTCACCGTAACAGACCCCGCCACCGTGCCAGAACCTGCGAGCACCGCGCTTGCGCCATTGACGGAGACAGCGCTACTGGAGGTGGTGGAGCCTGCACTGGCGACTCCGACTTGGAGAGTGCCTCCAGTAATGGAAGTGGCGCCAGTGTAAGTGTTGGCTCCGGCAAGAGTCACGGTGCCTGCGCCGACCTTGGTCAACGTGCGGGCTCCGCCCGATTCGGAGACCACCGCATCAATAGTCAAATTTCCCGAACCGCCAATGCTGCTGTTCGCGGCAAGAGTCACCGAGGAAAGAGTTGAAGATACAGTGGCCGCAGAGCCGTTGAAAGTGACCGTTGGAGTTCCGGTGTATCCCGTCCCGGCATTTGTCAGCATGATGCCTCCGACAGTGAAGTTCGTCGCATTGCCGCTCAGCGTCAGCGTTCCCGTTCCATTGGTGCTCGACAATCTCGACATTCCAGTCGGGGCAGAGGTATACCCAGTCCCTGCTGTGGTAATCGTGATGGATGTGATCACCCCTCCGGATGCGGTCACCGTGCCGATGGCCCCGGTCCCGCCTCCTCCGATGATATTGACCGTGTCTCCGGTCACATATCCCGTGCCGCCCGTAGCACTATTGATGGAAGCCGTGGTCAGCCCCAAAGATGCCGTTGCGGTTGCGCCCGTGCCTACACCGCCGATCACGACTGTCGGCACAGTGCTATAGTCCGAGCCGCTGCCCGTCTGGGCGACAGCCAAATTCGCAATCCCTGTGCCTATGCGCACCTCGGAAGCGCCGTTGTTAACCAAAGCACCGGTGCCACTAATGCCGGTCCCACTGATGATGATGGGTTCGTTAATCGTGCCAGTGACACCATTGAGATCAAGCATACCGCCGCTCGCAACGGTCGTAGTCCCGGCTCCAAATGCTTGCAGACCGCCAGAGCCGAGGGAATTGGCATGGCCAATGATCAGTCTTCCGCCGGAGGCTACGGAAGTCGTCCCGGCATAACTGTTATTCGCCGTCATCAGCCAGGTGCTGACTCCTGTTTTGGAAACGGTCGCAGCACCAGTAATCACCTCGGCAAAAGTATTCGTGCCTCCGGTGTAGTTCCCACCAAGCTGCAGGTTGATGCTGCCAAAGGTTCCCGTATTGTTGAAACTCAAAGCTCCCGTACCGTTGTTGATAACATTGGCGACTCCCGAGGTGGCTGCCTTCAACAAACGGTCAGTGGCCCCTCCAGCTCCGACATTGGTGATCGACGCATTGCTGTTGCTTCCCGCGATGGTGATGTCCGCCGTGCCTGCGCCAAAGCTGCTATTCATCCCACCAGCGGCGAGCGTCGTGAAATTCAGGTTGGTCAGAGTAACGGCTACCGCTCCGGTAAAGCTATTCGCACCTCCCACCAAAATGGGGTTGCTGACCGTGGCGGCACTAAACGTCACGGTGCCGCCGGTTCCGGAAATGATGACATTGGAAAGGTCTAGTAAAACGCCAGTGGTGCCGGTGCGGCTGAAGGTCAGGTTGAAGCCATTCGTATTGAAATTGGTCCCACTGACCGTTGTTGTGCCGGCAGCGAGGTTCACGGTCGCATTGGCTCCCAGCCTGATGTTGCTCAGAGAAATGGTGTTGGTGTTCGTGGTGACTAGTCCACTCGCTCCGATCGTAAGCGTCCCGCCACCGGACAAAGTATAGCCACCCCCGAGGGAGATTCCTGTGACCGAATAAGCTCCCGCAAGTGTGGGCTGAAACGGGGGTGCGGCGGCCGTAAAGCTCGCGAAATCGGTGGTGATGTTGTTGGCAGGTGGAACCCCACCTGACCAGTTCCCCGGGTCGGTGAAGTCGGTGCTGGTATCACCATCCCATGTGATCGTACTGGCAGAAGCGGGCTCGACACATAACAGGAGAATCAAAAGGAAAACGAATAGCGCTGCCGTACATAGAGGATCTTTCTTCAGTTCCTCTACTTGCGTAGATAATTGGGTCATTAAATAAAGGGGGGTTGCTATGGGGATAGCAAAATGCATGACAACCGTGCCCCAATCGCCGCAGCATGTTGTAGCGAGAACTCGCTACACGAAATCGGACGCAGGCTGCTATGACGAACCTTTCATTCCTCGCTCGCCCTCCTAAAGACCATGAGTTCGCTGCTCATTCGAGGCCGCTGCCGCTTTAGTTAATGGGGTCCTCCCCCATGATTAAGCACGGCGTGATGACGATAGGGTTTGCCGGCATTTCCTAGGAGAATGACCAACTAGTTAAAGTGACATCTGCGTCCTTTTGCGCGATGCGACCTGCTGTCTTCGTCGATCTCAGCAACTGCCCCACTCTTGAATTGAAGTCATTCAGCACTCTGGCATTTTACAGCCATGCTTTTCCCGTTTTTATCTCGACGCAGCAAAAGGGTTTGGCCTCACAGCATCTCAGAATATTTTTTCCCGATTCCTGACTACATAGTTAGCAATAACGCGGATTCCGACATCGATCTGCGGCAGTTGATGTCTTTATGAGCCACTTCAAACGCGCAAAGTAACTACACCCCCAAAATTTCACTCCTTCCATGCCCGCCCCCTACCCCACCATCATCCCCGGCCTCCGCAGCCCTTCCGATCAAGTCAGCGGCCTCGTCTACTTCGGCCGGATGCTCGACAAGATCCGGCTCCATGCTGCTGGCCAGCTACCTGCCGATTGGGACAAGCTCAGAGGCGCCTCCACCAAAGGCACTTTCGACTACCGCTGCAGCACTTTCCTCCAGATCGATTACACAGCCCTCGAAGCTGAAACCCTCAAAGGCGGTGCAGATGAAGAACTGCTCGAATGGGCCTACACCCATGGTCGTCGGCCAACCGAAGACGAAATCGAAATCTGGAATGCCTTCATGACCAAACGCGGCTGGCGCGATGAAGCCACCGAACGCCTCCACTTCCGCCTCGCGGAGATCGGCCTGCCACCGGGCACCGTCGAAACCATGTTCGAGTTCATCGACCTCGATGAAGGACGTGCCTCCACGAACTGACCACTCCACTTAAAATTTTCTCGCGATGCGTACTACATAGTACGCAATATCGCCGATTGCTGCATACCTGAGCGGCACTTGGCACCAACAAGCGAAATCACCGTTTGACCCAACCTCACATCGCGCTCAACCCGGCAACAACCGCTTCATGGCCCGCAGCACCGAACTGATTTGCAGGTAAATATAAAACACGGTCAGTAGGCTCAGGAACCCTCCAACCAGCGCACCGAACTTCCAGTTCGCGATCACCGTCATCCTCAATTCACGCTGAGCTGGATTCTTCAAAAACGCTTCGGCTTTTTCCTCCACTGAGCGAATGTTGACCGGTGAAACCGGCACCTTGGCTTCGCCAGTGGTCCCGGTGATCATGAGGAACGCCTCATCCTCCGTCCGCGTTGTTCGTGAATCCCCCGGCCGTCTTTCCGTCATGTGCCCCTCCACATATCGATCCCCAATGGCCGTGACCTGCTCCAGCACCGTCACCTTATAAGGCACGAGAAACAACAGCCGTGTGCTAACCTTAGCCGATACCGCTGATCCGATCCCCTCTCCGCTCCGCATCAGCTTCACTGTAGACAAAGGCGCCACCGCTGTGACAAACGCAGGAAAAGCCACGCACGCCACAAACAAGATGACGTGACCAAAGATCATCTCCCCAAACGTGGCAGGCTTTTTCCCAACGCCTTCCCGCGGCAGGCTCTCGATTGGCTGTTTCAGCATGGCACCTTATAAACCAAAACAACTCGTAAAATCAAGGCCGCGCCGTTGCGCTCACATCTCGTAACGAACTCCCCGCACCTCGGCCAAAAAAAGAATCCACCCCGCCAATCGGCAAGGTGGATTCATCAATGGTTAGTCTAGCTACTTAGCCAGAAGTGAGATTAGCGGGTCGCAGGCTTCTTGCCAGTCGCAGGAGCGGCTGGCGTTGCAGCAGGAACCGGTGTGGCGGCAGGAGGAGCGCCGGCATCGGCACCGCCCTTGGCGGCGGCTTCAGCCTTTGCCTTGCGGGCTTCACGGTCCTTCTTCTTCTGCTCCACGAAACCATCAGCCTTGCGGATCTGATCAACCGTCAGCTTCTTCTGTGCTTCACCACGAGCTGCGGCAGCGGTCTCGTTCTTCGGATCAATCTGGGAAGCCAGAGTGAAGAACTGATAAGCACGCTCATAGTCAGGCTTCGGAGCATCGCCCTTGGCCACCATCACACCACGGAAGTAGAGGTTGCCGAGACGAAGCAGGGCTTCCATACGCACTGGATCGGACGCCTGGGGCATGTCTGATGCTTCCAGGTAGGACTGACCAGCAGAGTAGAAAGGAGAATCAGCTTCACCCTGAGTGCCCAGGCCGAGTTCGGTGACCACACCATAGTTGAGGTGACCTTCAGGAAGACCAGCAGCGGCGCTGCGGGCAAACCAGCCAGTGGCGGCGACGGGGTCCTTGAGAGTGCCTACACCGTTGAGGTAATACACACCGACCTTTTGCATACCAAGAGCAACACCCGCTTGAGCGGCTTGCTGGAAGAACGCGAATGCCTTTGCAGGGTCACGATCAACCGTGCGGCCTTGTTCGTAGAACACGCCTACATTGTAGCTGGCCACGGCCAGATTGTTCTGCGCTGCGGCGCGATACAGATTCAAAGCAGCCGCTGCATTCTGCGGGACTTCGATCTTGTCGTCTTTAGGATCGAGATCCACACCCGTATCATACATGGAAGCCAGTTGGAACTGAGCGATCGCGTCATTGCCTTGTGCGGCTTGACGATACATTTCAAGAGCCTTCATGAAGTCCTGCTTCTCACCAGCAAGACCGGCCTGATATATCCCACCCATGCGGCGCAGACCGACTGGATTTTTCTGGTCAGCCAGAGTCTTGAAGTTCTTCACGGCGGTTGCTGGGTCAGCCTTGATATCGCGAGAGCCGAACTTGCCGCCATTCAGCAGCAGCGTGCCCATCGTGTCCAAAGCATTGACATTCTTCATCTCCGTCGCCTTGTTCAGCATCTCCCAGGCTTTATCTTCGTTGGTCTTATCTTTGCCACCAGCACCGAGGTAAAACTGAGCCAAGTCATAGGCAGCTTGGTCGTCACCACCGGCGAGCGCCGTCTGTAACAATTTCTCAGCGCCATCAGGATCCGGCTTTCTGCCAGCTGCGCCACGGACCAGAATTTGCGCCAGGTTACGCCGCGCAGGATTGTTTCCAGCGGCAGCGGCCTTCTCGAGCCAGGTCGCTCCTTCAGTGGCTTTCTCTGCATCCCGGCTGGTCATCGCGAGGATGGTGCCCAGGTTGTTCATGGCTTGGAGTTGGCCCTGCTTGGCAGCCAGTTCGTAGAATCTCACAGCCTGCTCAACACCACCCTGCTGGTTTTGCTGCTGCTGCTGGGAGAAAAGACCCATCGCGTATTGCGCGTCTTTGTCTCCGTTCTTGGCAAGCTCCGCAATGGCTTTGATGGCTTCATTCAGATCTGATTGAACTTTTTCCGCCTTGCTGGCATCGCCAATGCTACCCATGGCTGTCTCCAGCGCGGTAACTTGCTTCACCATTTCGGGGGTTGGGCTCTTCCACTCTTCAGTGTTGAGGCCCAAGGCAGCCGCCATGGCCGCCAATTTTATTGATAATAGACTTTGAAACATAGGTGTTGGTTTGGGGTAGGAAGGACTCTTCCGACATCCTTCCGCGATAATTGCTCATTTTTGGCGAATACGACCAGCGAAATCAAGCATTTCGGTGTTGGATTGTAAGAAATGCGCTGGGAATGTGGCTAAATGCGTTGCTTTGACCACCTGACATACCTCAGGATAGAGTCAACATGCTTTCGGAAGCTTCCGCCACCTACCTCCAGGCGCTGGCCCAACGCACCGTTTTGGGGCATCGCCTACGTGCCTCTTGGCGGGAGGGGCGGCTGATGACACTCACCATCGCGGCGTTCATGGCCCTCTACATGGTCGCAGCGTACTTTCTGGTCAGCAAGGGCCTGGAATTCGTATTTCGCCTCCCTTTGTTAGGCCCGCTGCTCACGGAGAGGATGCTTTTCCTCCTCTTTTTCTTTTTCTTCATCATGCTGGTCCTGTCGAATGCGGCCATAACCGGCATCAGCCTTTTCCGGCGCATGGAAACGGGCTGGCAACTCAGTTTACCCATGCCACACAGCAGCCTGGTGATGTGGCGGACTATTGAGGGCCTGCTCCTCTCCAGTTGGGGCATGCTCCTGCTCAGCGCTCCCATTCTCGGAGGTTTCGCCCAGACCTTCAATGCTGATGCCTATTTCTACGTAGCCAGCCTGCCGGCCATCATCTGCCTCATCGCCATCGCCTCGAATGTCAGCACCTGGCTCCTCTTATTAGTCGTCCGCTTCTATCGCCCCTGGTGGCTAAAGGCCGCAGGCGCCATCCTCATCACGCTGACCGTTATGATCATGGTGCAGATCCGGGACTCGCAGACTACTCGCCTAGTCTCCAGCGACATCGCGACCAACGTGAACCAGATCCTGCGTCACACGGTCATTTGTACCCACCCGCTCCTGCCCAGCTCATGGGTGGCGGAGACCGTCATCGCCGCCGGCAAGGAACTCCCGGGTCGGGCATGGTTCTACAATCTTACTCTGCTTAGCTATGCTCTCGTTGTCTGGCTGCTGACATCCTGGCTGAGCAACAAGTTCTTCTACAAAGCCTGGAACCAGGCTCTGAGCCGCGCTGAGCAGCGGCGCAGCGGCAGGCGTGAGCAGTTGTTCGGAACCCGCGCGGGCGGGCTGCTATCCACCTTCTTCAGCAGAATCCTCCGACTCCGGCGCAGCACAGCAGCTCTGTTGGGCAAAGACGGACGGACCTTTTTGCGCGAGCCTATGCAGTGGGGACAGTGCGCCCTGGTCTTCGGCCTGCTACTGCTCTACACCTCGAACCTTCGGCACCTGGGTTACAATTACAAAGACGCGGTTTGGACCTCGATCATCAGCTATCTGAATCTCACTGTGTGCAGCCTGGCCATGTCCACGCTGACCACCCGTTTCGTCTTTCCTCAATTTAGCCTAGAAGGACAACGCCTGTGGATTCTGGGGCTTGCCCCCTTCCCTCTTACTCGAGTGCTGCGCCAGAAGCTGCTGATGAACCTTGCGGCGGCAACGCCTTTGACTGGCCTCCTGGTGATTGTCTCTAGCATCAGCCTCCGACTCCCCAGCCATAAAATGATGTTCTTCCTCCTGGCGATCATCATCATTACCATCGGCCTCAACACCATGGCCTTGAGCCTGGGAACTTTATTGCCCAACTTCCGGGAAACAAACTCCGCTAAAATCGTCTCCGGCTTCGGAGGCACCCTATGTTTGGTGCTGAGTTTCTTCTATATTGTCATCTGCATCGCCGCTCTCATTGTCCCAGCAGTTCTAGAAAAGAGCCCTAAATTTAAAGATCGGCTGGACGAAATCCATCTCTGGGAGGCCGTTTCCATGGGTGCAGTGTTCATTGTAACAGCCATAATGAGCTTCGTCCCTTATATTTTTGCACATAAAAAGACGAAAAGACTGGCAAACTTAGGAAATCCGTAATACTTAGAGGAACAAACAAAGTTCCTCGCCATGCCGAAGACGACTAGCTCTCTGTACCACGAAGATGCACCGGTCCTCCGGTTTGAAGACTCGGACGACTTTCACAGTCTGCCCGTTCAAGCTGCAAACTACGCCTCTGCCCCTCAGCAAAACGCGGCGTTCATCACGGATCCCTATTCAGAGTTGCAGCAGAAGCAGGAAGCCCTGCTTAAGATGCGTCAGGATCTGGAGAAGACTCAGCGCGAAGCTGACGAGCTCGAAACACGTAAGCGCAAAGAAGAGCGCTTCACGAACGGCCGCCGGGAAATCACCGAAAAGCTGGCCCGCACCCAAGCCCGCCTCGAACGGGAAATGTATAAAGCTCAAAAAGCCATCGAGGAAATCTCGGTCGCTCGTGAGTCCTTCAGCCGGCATCTGGATAGTCTGCGCGAAATCCAGCCTGAAATCTGGAAACGCAGCGAACTCGACGAGCATCTGGACCGCGCCATTGGCGTCGTGGAAGACGCTGAGGAAGAGTTCAGCAAGTCCTCACTTCGTCTTGCCACGGTGATGACGGAACCCGGCAGCGCAAACTCCGCTTCGGCCTTCAATCTGGCCAACCTCGGACTGTCCGGCAATTTTATGGCCTGCTTCCGCCTCGGCTTGGCCTTCTCGCTGCCGCTCATCATTGCCACTCTTGCTTTCATTCTCGTGCTGAAACTCCTGCCCTGATTCTTATGTCTGGAAACAAACGCATCCGGCGCCCCCAGCCTGAACTTCGTGGCACCCTGCAAGAGTCCCTCCAGGCGGCTCCCCCAAAGGCCAAAAAGTCGCTTAAGGACCAGACGCGTGACTTGCAGAGCCAGGTCCATCGTCTGGAGGTCGAGATTGCCGCTACTTCCCGCATTGTACGAGAGGACAAAATGCGGACCCGGGATTATCTTTCGCCCCCCGAACGGCTGGCAGCAGGCGCCCGCAGCAAGGGCAAAAGCCGCCTCACCTATGCGCAGGCTCGGGAAAAGCGGAATCGCTTCTACATGCAGGGACTGGAATTCTTCGTGACGGGAATTCTCCTGGTTGGTGCTTGCGCGGCGCTTTATAGCTGGTGGAAGTCCCGGTGGCCGGGCTAACCCAAAGGAATGCGCAGATCAGTTTAAACGATGAGCCCTCCATAAACGGAGGGTTTTTTGTGCGCCGCCATATCGTCGTCCCTCGCACTGCACGCCTGAAGCCGAGTCCCACTAAAAAAAGCGACCAGTCATCCACAAGAGACGACTGGCCGAATTCTGTAAATCAAATATCTGCCGACCTGAATCAGGGGCCCTTCTTTCCTTCTCCCGCGTTGGCGGTTTGTGGCTGAGAGGACTTGAGTTCGATGAGATCTCTGAGGATGTTCAGCGTTTCCAGCTTGATGGGCTCAATCCCAAATGGGAAGGCGCTCGCATCGGAGTCGTCGCTATCTTCGCCAGCGGTGGCCATGCGCATGCCGGTGGTCTGCTCTTTAGTGATGGCAGATTCCTTGACCAGTTCCTGCTTGTCCACGTTGTCGAGCGTCAGGCGATATTCCTGGAACCCCTCCTTGGTCTTCGCTGCAAGATCGGCTGTCCGCTTCTTGCGTTCTTCCTTGCGGGCCTCACCACGAGCTTTGTTCTCATCCAGTTCCTTCAGACGATCAACCTGATTGAGAGTCACGTAGTTCTCATCGATACGGGCCTTCAACCGGGTCGTGTCTTCGATGATATACTGAAACTCAGGATTGCCGCTGATCCGGCCTTGCACCCGGGCGCGCAGTTGTTCCAAAGGCAGCGGGGTTTTGCTGGCATAGGTGAAAGTGCGTGGCTTGATGGTGTCGTAAGGCAGAGCATACGGAAGGGAATCTTCACCAATGTCCAGGACATCGCGGATGCTGGGAAGTTGCACATCCGGCACCACCCCGCGGAGTTGGGTGGAACCACCCGCAATACGGTAGAACTTCTGGATGGTCACCTTGAGGGAACCAGCGCGGCTCTTGTCACTGAAGAAAGGCATGTAACGCTCAACCGGCAGGATGGTCTGCACCGTTCCTTTTCCAAAAGTGGACTTCTCGCCGACGATGATCGCACGACGGTAGTCCTGCAGGGCTGCGGCAAAGATCTCGCTGGCTGAAGCACTGGCCTTGTCCGTCAAGACGACCAAAGGACCTTCATAAAGCGGGCGGTCATTTTCGCAATCGCGCCAAGTGATCGTTTCACGCCAGTCCTTGGCTTGCACAACAGGGCCACGAGGAATGAACAATCCCGTGAGCTTGATGGCTTCTTCCAGAGAGCCGCCACCGTCACGACGAAGGTCAATGACGAGGCCTTCGATTTTTTCCGCCATCAGCCGCTTAAGCAAACGCTCTACATCCGCACTGCAACTGACGGTTCCCTCTTCCATGTCGGCATAGAACGAAGCGAGATTGATCCAGCCCAGCTTGCTGGTCTTGCCATCCACAGGAGGTGTCACCAGGAGTTCGGCATTGGCCAGATTTTCCTTCAACTGCACTTCACCACGCACAATCGTGATTTCCTTGAGGATCGATGGGTCATCCGCTTCGGCAGGATTGATTTTCAGCCGCACGGTGGTGCCGGACTTACCGCGGATCATTTCCACGATCTTTTGGAGCTTCATGAACTTGATGTCCACCCACTCGCCCTTCACTCCCTGAGCCACACCTACAATGCGGTCATTGATCTTCAGTTCGCCCTGCTTGTCTGCAGGACCGCCCACCACAATGCCCTGGATCTCGGCCACGTTGTCCTTGCTGCTCAGCAAGGCGCCGATTCCGACCAGCGCATGCTGCATGGTGATCTTGAAATTGTCCGTTTCCTGCTGGCTCATGTACTCCGTGTGCGGGTCATAGCTGGTCGCCAGGCAGGACAGGAAGTAGTTCACGATGTCCTCGTTCTCGTTTTCAGCGAGCTGCTCAAGCTGCCGCTCGTAGCGCTTCAAGACCCTCTTCTCAGGAGACTCTTCTGGCACCGCAGCCGTTTTCGAAGCCTTGGCGTCAGCCTTAGCCTTTTCCGATTCCGGTTTTGCCTTGGCTTCCGCCTCTTTCTTCTTTTGAGCTTCTACCTTGGCCACATCAGCCAAACGCTCAGCCAACAAGTCGCCTTCAATCAAATCTGACCAGAGGGCATCGGCCTCCGCGCCGTCTTTAGGCCAGGGAGCCTTGTCGCGCTTCAGCGTCAGCTTACGATCGGAGTCAAAGGTGAACTTTTTGGTGTTCACCAGTTTCGTGGCGTAGGCCACCCGGTCCGTCACGCGCTGTTCGTAGACGCGGTAGATCTCAATGGCCGGGCTGATATTGCGCGTGATGACGTGCTCATCCAGCGATGTCTCATAGTCCGTTTTGAATTTATCCACATCTTGTTGGGTGAAATAGATGTGACTAAAATCCAGGAAATTGAGATAGCTGTCCAAAACCCGCTTGGAAATCTCGTCATCAAAAGCCTGATGAGAATAGTGGTGATTTTGGAGCATGTAGGCCACATTCATGGCCACCTGACCGAAATTCGTCTCGGCGGGGGCTGGAGTGGCCGTGGTCAGCAGCGCTAATAGCGCCGCGTGGAGTGGCAAAGAAGCTTTGCGCATAAGGCAAATGATGGAACAAAAAATGAGACCGTTACCTGTTGACGGAAGGTTCAGACAACTTTGGCTTTTACCTGTTGAAAAGTCCAACTCTTTCCGCTGATTCTGCTTGCTATGCTAAAGATTGAATATTTCACCGGGGGGATCGCCCAAACTAACGGGTATTTGCTAACTGGGGACGGCGGCCAACCTGCCCTCATCGTAGATGCACCTGAAGGAATGGCAGATTGGCTCCGGTCCAAGGGGATTACGCCCGAAGTTCTTCTGCTGACGCACCAACATTTCGATCATTGCCAGGACGCCGCGCTTATCCAACGCGAGTTGGGGGCAAAAATTCATGCGTTTGCCCCCTTTTCACGCGAGTTGACCCTGGAGTTTTTGATGGGCTTTGTGGGTGGAACCCGGTTCGCTGTGGACGAATTCACCGTAAATCAACTTTTGGAGGGCCAAGCGGAAACGACTGCCTGCGGACTGACTTGGCAGTTGGCTCATGTGCCCGGCCACTCACCCGACAGCATCACATTTTACCTCGCAGAAGAACAGTTGCTCTTCGGGGGCGATGTTCTATTTGAGGGCAGCATTGGCCGCACCGATTTCCCCGGCGGCAGTCAGGAACTGTTGCTGAGTGGCATCGCTGCAAAGGTGCTAACCCTCCCAGACAAGACCCGCGTGCTTCCAGGCCATGGCGATGAAACCACCGTCGGCGAAGAGCGTGAATCAAATCCCTATCTGAGCTCTTAAACCCACTTCACACGAGTCAGATCCTGTGTGTCCACCAGACCCACAGGGACACCTTCCTCATCGATCACCACCAGATCATCCACCCGCCGTTGCTCCAGCAGGGCCAAAACTTCCGTGGCCAGTTTCTCTGAGGTAATGGTCAGGGGCCTGCGAGTCATGTAACTTTCCACCAGTTCATCCGCAATGTCCGGCCGCTGCTGAAAAGCGCGGACGAAGTCTCCGTGAGTGAAAATGCCCGAGAGCTTGCCTGCAGTATCCACGACAATGGCAGCGCCAGCCCGGGCCTTGGTCATGGCCTGGAGCGCTTCACGAACCGTCGTTTCAGCATTGACCAACGCCAAAGCGGATCCGGTCCGCATCACGTCGCTGACCTTGGTTAGCAGAGCCCGTCCCAGCGAGCCATTGGGATGGAATTTCGCAAAGTCATCCGCCAGGAACCCGCGGGCCTCGAGCAGCACCATGGCAAGCGCGTCTGAGAGCACGAGCATGGCTGTGGTACTGGACGTGGGCGCCAGGCCCAAGGGGCAGGCTTCCCGCTCGACCTTCACATCCAGGACGATGTCGCTGTGGCGCGCCAGCGCACTGTCCACATTCCCTGTGATACCGATGAGAGTAATGCTGGCCCGGCGCAGGTGCGGAAGCAGATCGAGGAGTTCACGGGTTTCGCCGCTGTAGCTGAGCAGGATGATCACGTCCCCGTCGTCCAGCACTCCCAAGTCACCGTGCAGGGCGTCCTGTGCGTGGAGGTTCACACTGGTAGCACCGGTGCTGTTCAGCGTGGCCACCAGTTTGCGGCCGATGGCGCCGCTCTTCCCTACCCCACACACCACGATCTTACGGGTAGCTTTCAAGCATTCCAGCAGCGCTTCAGTCGCACGGGTAAAGCTGTCCCCGATGCGGTCTTTGAGGCTGCCGAGTTCGGCGATTTCCAGCTCGATGACTCGGCGGGCTAGTTCAGGATAGTTCACGGAAAGTTGCTTAAGATGAGTTGCTGGTTCATAGACAGAGGCTCGTCCGCCCGGCCAGCAAGTGCGGGGGACAGTCTATCCACAGCAATCCGCATCTAGCAACTTTTCATGAAGCCCGTTGTCGCCAGTTATGTGGCGGACTTTCTCAAACCCGAAATGCGCCACGTCTACCGCCAGATCACTGGCCAGAAGAATGTGACGCCCTGGGTGCTGACGCATAAGCGGGAGAATGCGGAATGGTTCCCCTTCCCCCGCAAACGGCTCACAGTGCTTCCAAAACCGAAGCTGCGCTGGTGGCGCCGCTTTTTGCACAAGAACATCAAAAACACGCCGTGGCAGCTCTACCCATGGGAGGTGAAGCATGCACTCCTAACTCTGACGCGGGCGGAAGCGAAGGCGCTGCATGTATACTTCGGCCATATGGCGCTGCACCTCATGCCGCTGCTGAAGGTATTCCCCCGCCCGGTCATTGTGTCCTATCATGGGGCGGATGCGGGCGTGGACATCAATAAGCCTGGCCAGCTGGCGGCCATGCAGGAGGTTTTCAAAGTGGCGGATCGCATCCAGGCGCGCTCTAGCAGCCTCGCGGATGATCTCGTGAAACTCGGCTGCCCCCGCGAAAAGATTCGGATCCAGCGCACCGGGATACCTCTTCATGAGTGGCCCTTTCATCATCGCGCGCCTGCTCAGGATGGCGCATGGCGCATTCTCCAAAGCTGTAGGCTCATTCCGAAGAAGGGGCTCGATATCACGCTGCACGCTTTTGCGGAACTGAAAAAAAGTTATCCTGCGGCCAGCCTCACCATTTCGGGTGAAGGCCCTTTGCTGGCAGAGCTTCAGGAACTGGCGGCTGCGCTAGGTGTGGCTCCAGCGGTCAGATTCACGGGGTTCCTGTCGCAGCACGAACTGCATGTGGAGATGCATCGCTGCCAGATGTTCGTCCATCCCAGCCGCATGGGCGCTGATGGTAATCGGGAAGGAGTGCCCAACTCCATGCTGGAAGCCATGGCTTCCGGATTGCCTATTATTGCGACCAATCACGGCGGAATTCCCGAGGCCGTGAAGCATGAGCTCAGCGGTCTTCTGGTGGATGAAAATGATGCCCCGGCTCTGACCACTGCGATGCTCCGCATCATTCAGGAGCCCCACATGACACATGGCATTGTGGCCAACGGCCGTCGTGCCGTGGAAACGGTTTTTGATCAGGCGCAGAACATCGCGATTCTGGAGCAGGACTATCTGGATCTCATCGAGGACTATGCGGAACGTCCTCGTGCGGCGAGGGGTTGAGAATTCGTCACGCTTGGAGGATGGCCCAACCTCTGTCATCAAGTTTGATCAATTCGATCTGTCCTGATCAATACATCTGGCCTGGACGAGTTTGGAAACTCGTTCGGCAGGCTCCGGTGCTTTGTTAGGCCAATAGATACGAAACACCTCCAAGATCCCAGCATCTCCACGCAATACCTAAAAACCTCAGCCCACCTTTTTTCGCAGCCGTAGCCCACGTCGTCGCACCAACTCATCCGTGATCACTCCGATGAGGATAACACCGCCGATGATCGCAAACTCAAGTTGGGTGGGCAGGCCCACGACATTGATCGCATTATAGAGCACAGGGATAAGAGCCGTACCGACGATGACGCCAAAGATGCTTCCCTCGCCCCCACGCAGACTGCAGCCGCCCAAAACCGCTGCCGCAATGGCGTAAAGTTCATAGAAATTCCCCTGCCCTGCTGGCTGCACCGAGTTCACATCCAGGGCAAACAAGATGCCGCCGACTCCCGCCAGCACGGAGCAAAGGACATAGGCCAGGACAGTAAGCCGCTCCGTTCTGATGCCACTGTAGCGGGCCGCTTCTTCATTTCGTCCCAGCGCCAAAAGATGCCTGCCCCATACGGTAAGATTGAGGAAAACCGCTGCCAGGATCGCGAGTGCGAGAAAGATGACCATGGTCACTGGCAGTTCGTATTTCTGGATGAATGGCAAACGCCCGATGGCAAACCAACGCAAGCCGTCATAGGCTCCGCCGAACCCCTGTGTTTCATCATGGGTGAACCATCGTGCGATGCCCCGGTAGATGAGCAGGCCGCATAACGTGACCACGAACGGCTGCAGCCGCATACGCGTGATGAGAAAGCCATGAGACAAGCCAATAACGAGAGAGACAAGGAGCACGGCCGGGATCGCCGCGTAAGGTGACCAGCCCTGTTTCACCAGCAGCCACGGAAGCAAGGTGCCCGTCAAACCCACCACGCTGCCGATGCTCAAATCAATGCCGCCGGTAATAATGACGAACGCCGCCCCCAAACTCAGCACACCGAACAACGCTGTCCGGTTCATGAGGTTTTCGATATTGTAGTCCCCCAGAAAATCCGGATTCTCGAACGCCGTGAGCGCGCCGATGGCGATAAGCAGGAGGGTGATGCCGAGGGCTTTTTTCATGGAACTCGATGACTCTAACAAGGATTGAACTTAACCGCGCCGCATCTCGCCTCTCCCTAACGGAAGCTTTCGCGGAATACCCGACGCCAGTCGCATGATCGCCTCTTCGCTGAGCATTTCCCGTGAGACATTGCCGGTTAATTCGCCTTCGTGCATGACGAGGACGCGGTCGGACATGGCGAGGATTTCTTCCATCTCGCTGCTCACAAAGAGGATGGCCATACCCTGCCCTGCCAGCTTTTCCATTAGTTGATAAATCTCGCGCTTGGCGCCGACATCGATGCCACGCGTCGGTTCGTCCAGGAGGAGAATCTGAGGCTTCATGGCCAGCCATTTGCCGAGGACCACTTTTTGCTGATTACCACCGGACAGGGTGCCGACCTTGACGCCAAGCGAGGCGGTCTTGATATTGAGCGTCTGCCGCGCGCTTTCTGCCTGTTCTTTCTCGGCGGAGCGATTCAGAAAGATGCCACCTCGCGCCAGCCACTTGGCGCTGGGCAGACCCACATTCCACCGCACCGCTTCCTGTAAGAATACACCGAGGCCTTTGCGATCTTCCGGGGCCAGAGCAATGCCTGCCCGAACGGCGTCACGAGGATGTTGAATCTTCACTGGGTCACCACCCACGAGAACCTCTCCGCCCACCGGAGGCTCAATACCAAACAGCGCCCGCAACACTTCCGTGCGACCCGCGCCAACCAATCCGGCCAGGCCCACAATTTCACCGCGGTGCAGGTCAAAGCCGATTTTATGCTCGGGAAAGGCCTGCGTGCGCAGGCCGCGCACATCCAGCACGACCCAACCGCGTTCGTGAGGTTGATGCTCGAAAGCCTGCGAAAGGTCTCGTCCCACCATCAAGCGCACCATCGCATCGTGCGTCATCTTGCTCTTGCTGAGTTCGCCAGCGGGCCGGCCATCGCGCAAGGCCACAAGGCGATTGGCTACGCGTGGGAGTTCTGCCAGCCGATGAGAGATATACAGGATGCCGAGCCCGCGCTGCTTGAGATCCTCAATAACTTCGAAAAGCGATTCGCATTCCCGCGCTGAAAGGCTCGCAGTGGGTTCATCCATGATGATGACTTTTGCATCCAGTGAGAGCGCTTTGGCAATCTCCACCAATTGCTGCTGACCCAAAGATAATTCAGCCACTGGGGTCTCAGGCTTGAACGGAGCTTTTAGTCGTTTCAGGATTGCTCTGGTCTTGTCCCGCATCAAGCGATGCTGAATGAACCCGGCTCGCCGTGGCTCGCGGCCCAGCCACACGTTCCCCGCCACGTCGAGCGTCTCGACAAGGTTCAATTCCTGATGGATCAGTGCAATGCCCAGGTCCTGTGCCTCGCGCACATCTCGAAGCTGGATCGGTTTGCCCTCAAATTGTAGCGATCCCGAGTCTGGCTGGTAGATGCCAGCCAGGATCTTCATGAGCGTGCTTTTCCCTGCACCGTTCTCGCCGATCACCGCGACGACTTCACCCGTCCAGACATCGAGGCTCACGCCATCGAGCGCCTTTACGCCGGGGAATTGTTTGGTGAGATTGGAAGCGGTAAGGAGCGCGGGCATCCTGAGAGTCAGAGAATACGGGCAAAGGCTTCTCAGCTTACAACAACGAGGTCGCGACTACGCTTTGCTCCTGATGAGGCTCTCTATTTTAACTGAGCCTTCATTTCCTCCCAAAACTTGTCCACATTGTCTTTCTTCACAGGCTTGGCCTCCACTTCGACGAACTTGTTTTCGGGGATCACGCTCTTGTCCCCTTTCGCCAAAGCCGCCAGGATGCGCACGCTCTGGTAGCCGTACACGAAAGGACTTTGCACAACCGTCGCGTGTATATGTCCCGCCTGGATGCCCCGGAGGGTGTCGTCTTCTTCGTCGAATCCGACGATGCGCACCTGGCCTTGTTTCCCAGCTTCCTTCACCGCCTCATAGATCTTCGGCGTGTTGTAAGAGAAAAGCCCCACCAGGCAGCCGATGTCTGGATGCCGTGTCAACGCATCCTGCACATTCGCTTTGGCTTTCGCGAAGTCCACTTCGTCCGTGCGCGTGCCGAGGATAATGTACTTGTCACCTTTGATCTCGGCATCCGGAGCGTCGTCGCCTGGTTTATCGGCAGGACGGCCAAGAAGTTCATCGGTCGCACCCTGACGGCGTTGCTTGGCATTAAGCTGCCCGGCGCGGCCTACGAAAAACATGACCTTGCCGCCTTCTGGCAATGCTTTCTTGATGAGCTGTCCACACAGACGTCCGGCGTTGTAGTTATCCATGCCCACAAAGCAAAGCCGCGGTGAATCCGGCGCGTCGCTATCCTGCGTGATCAGATTGGTGCGCGCCGCCATCTCCTTCATGAGGTCGAGTTGATTGGCCGGGTCCGCCGGGCTGAAAGCGATACCATCCACGCCTCGAGCCAGCAGTTCCTCCACCATGCGTTTCTGGTCCGATGCGCCATTCGCTGGCATCCGTATCTCGACTTCGGCGCCATGCGCTCTCGCGGCTGCCCGTGCGCCTTTTTCTGCAATCGTCCAGAAGGGCGCGATGGCATTGCCAATGTACGCGACACGCGGTTTGCGGTCTTTGTTCTCAGCCTCCTTACGCTTGCAGCTGGCGGAAGTGAAAACGACGAGAGTGGCGAGGAAAATGTGAAGGCATCTCATGACGAGGGAATCGGGGTACGGAAGCCGATATGCTAGGGAGATTCACAGGCGAATGCCAAGTTTTTTCCGCGATAGTTGCTCCCGCCAACTCCACGATTTACACCCACACCACAATCTTCCCAAAGTGTGCTCCGGCTGCCATATGCTCAAAGGCTGCGCGGGCCTCATCAAAAGCAAAGCAGCGGTCGATGACCGGTTCGATGGTGTGCAGCGAGATGGCGCGCAACATATCCTCAAACATCCCCCGGCTGCCAACATAGATACCTTGCACGGCTATGCTTTTGGCGATGATCGGCCAGGGATTCACCGTTCCCTCAAATCCGGTCAGCACGCCGATCAGATTGACGCGGCCTCCGTAACGCACCGCATCCAGTGACTTCTGCAAGGTGCCCGCACCGCCGAGTTCCACGACATGGTCCACACCAAGTTTTCCCGTCAGGGCAAAGGCTTCCCGCTCCCAGTCAGGCGTCGTTTTGTAATTGATACCTTCATCCGCGCCCAATGCTTTGGCGGCTTCCAATTTCTCATCGCTGCTGCTGGTGATGATGACACGTGCGCCATGAGCTTTCGCAAATTGCAGAGCAAACAACGAGACGCCACCTGTGCCTAGCGTCAGCACCGTTTCACCTGCCTTCAAATGGCCACTGCCAATGAGCGCATTCCAGGCGGTCACCGCGGCACATGGCAGCGTCGCGCCTTGCTCGAAGTCCAGTGCGTCTGGCAAACGCACCAGCCCGTCCTCTCTCGCAATCGCAAACTCGGCCAAAACCCCAGGCAAGGCGCCACCCAATGCGCTCTTCATGATGTCCCGCGTCATGCCACCGCCGATCCAGTCTTGAAAAAACGTGAGCGCAACGCGATCGCCTTCCTTCCACTTCTTCACACCCGGTCCGACCGCAGCCACTTCCCCTGCCCCGTCGGAGCAGATCGTAAAGGGTAGCGGCAGATTGCCGGGCCGCTCACGACGAGTCGAGCCGAGGTCACGGTAGTTTAGAGACACCGCTCTCATGCGGACAAGCACCTGCCCTGCCTGCGGCTCGGGCTTCGGAAGTTCATTCAAGGCCAGGCCCTCGGGCCCGCTCGCTGTGACGATCTGCCATGCTTTCATGGCCGCCACGATGTCACGGGGTCATCGGAGACGCCAGCGCAAAGCGCACCCTGCTGACGATCGACGCCTCAGTTTTTCCGCCGACGCCGCATCCCCACACACACCAACCCGGCCAGCAACAGCAACGCCCGGCTCGGCTCCGGCACCACCACGATGATGCCGTGCGTGCCGAACAGGCTCAGATTGTATTCCAGATTGCCTGTCAGCGTCGGCAGCACCAAATCGCCGCCGCTTGCGCTAATCACGAAACTCCCGCCTGCACCATCCGCATTGAGATTCGCGGCCGTCCCAGCCGTCGCCCAGTCCATCAGATCCAGCACATCGCCAAACTTGAGTTGGTAGCCAAGGGATGTCAGAGCAATGATGCCGCCCGCGTCGAGATTCAGGTTACCGGTGATGCTGATACGATCGTGCACCCCAGATTCGCCTTCATAGGTGCTTGCTGAGTTGGCAAGGTAAGCGTTCAGGGTGCCGTAATTATTTAGGATATTCACGCCGTCATTGTAAACGATGCTATTGGCATCACCCAATTGCAGCGAGAGCCGGGTCGTGGCGACAGTGGCTCCGGTCAGCGTCAGGTTGCCATTCACATTCAGCGTGCCAATGCCATCGCCCGCCGTCGCTACAGATATCGCGTTGCTGGAAGTGCCCGGACTAATGAAGCCTGCGCCACCATTGGTGCCCACCGTGAAGGTATTGCCCGTGCCCGCCTGCACAGTGCCCGTGCCGCTAATCGTTCGATCAAACGTGTAGCTGCCGCCTGCATTAAAGGTCGCCCCACCGGAAACATCGAGCCAGTGAGAGTTCACAATATTGCCTGTGCCGCTCAGTGTCAGGGTGCCCACTTGGACAGAAGTCTTGCCGTTGTAGGTATTCGCTGCCGTCAAAGTCAGAACACCTGCGCCTGTCTTCGTGAGTCCACCGTCATTGGCGCTTCCGAGTGTAGAATCGTGCTCCAGGACATCAGCGATGGTGATGTTGAATGTGTTCGTATCGATGACGGCACCTCCCACCTGCACTTGTGACAAGAGCTTGGTCGAAATAGGAATGTAGCTGGCACTCGAGGCAGTAGCGCGGAGCGTGCCACCGTTGAAACGCAACTCGGCTAGCCGCTCACTGCCTGAGGCCACATTGGTGTTCATACTGAATCCTGACGCCGCAACAACACCCCCATTTAGCGCGATATAGCTGGTGAAGGCACTGGTGTTGGTGCCTGCTGAGTTGCCGCCGTTGAGAGCAAAGATTCCCGTCATTGTAAGCGTGCCGCCGTTTACCGTGACCGCGGCGCGCCCATTTTCGGACAGGCCAAAACTGCCCACCGCCCAAGTAACCGCACCCGTTCCACTTACCGTCAGGTTCGCCGTGCCATTGTTCGCAAAACGCACGCTAGAACCCAGCGTAAGGCTCCCACCCGAAACATTGATATTGGTCGTAATCGTCCCGCTCGCCTGAGCCACCAACGCATTTTGTAGATTTAACGAACCGCCGGTGACATTGATCGTGCTGGTCTGGATGAAGGCGCGGTTCGTGCCATTGAAGGTCACGGAGCCAGCCGAGACATTCATGGTGGCACCGTTGTCCAACAGCAGACCTGCCGTGCTACTACCATCCCCAGTGCCTGTGGCAATCGCAGTAGCTCCTTCAAAGCTTAGCACGCTCGAAGCTCCGCTGGCAAAGATCCGGGTGGCAAAGGTTTGCGATCCGGACTGAAACTTGATCGTTCCACCCAAGGCCGAGACATTTGCGTTGAATGCCTGCGTGCCAGTTTGAAAGCTCAAGGTGCCGCCAGTAGCAGATACGACCGCTCCGTATGTGCCATTGCCGGTGATTCTCGCATCCGTAGCCGTGCTGGTCAGCGTACTTGCGGTATTGGTGAGGCTGTATCCCCCCGAAAAGATCAACATGTTGGCCCCTGACAAGGTGATGGCGCCGCCCTGACCTGCCACCTGCCCCACATACGTCACCGTCCCGCCGGTGTTGTTAGCAAAGGCAAGTGTTCCCGCATTGACCGTTGTGGTGCCAGTATAGGTATTTGCTCCGGACAAAGTGAGTGCCGCGGCTCCATTTTTCGTGAGCCCACCGTCCACCGTAGCCCCCAAGGCCGCATCATGCTCCAGAGCATCCGCGATCGTGATCGTAAATCCATTGCTATCGATGACGGCCCCACCTGCCTGCACCTTGGAGGTCAGGCTGGTCGGTGAGTCAGGGATGAAAGTCGCGTTGGACGCGCCTGCTTGGAGTGTGCCTCCATTGAAATTCAGAATCGCGCCACCGGGATTTACCGCTGCGCTGGTCAGGCCACCTGTCTTCAACACACCGCCATTGAGATCAATCCTGTTCGCCGCACCAAAGGTTGTATTGCTGCCATCACCGTCAGACCCCGTGCTGGAGGCCGCATTGGCAATGGCAAATAATCCCGAGCCGCTAGTTCCCGTGGTAAACGTGCCGCCATTCACCACTAGCACGGCCGTGCCACGATCATTCGCATTGGTCTGGAAGGAAACGGCGTTCCACTGCACAGCACCCGTCCCGCTGACCGTGAGCGTTGCATTGCCATTGTTCGCAAAGCGCACCGCATTCCCTACGGTGAGGCTGCCGCCGGACACATTGATAAAACTGTTCGCCAACTGCGATTGCGCCACCAGCGCGTTGTTCATCGTCACTGTGCCGCCGCTGATACTGATGGTACCCGTCTGCATCCACAAGCGGCTGTTCACGAGATTCAGCGATCCACTGGAAACATTCACCGTCGCACCACCATCAATGTAAAGACTGTCTGGCTGCAAGGAGCCGCCTCCGCCAATGCCATTCACCACCACGTTCGCACCTTCCACACTGACCACCGTGCCGCTGCCCGTCACACTGAATCCATTGTCAAAGGTCTGCGTGCCACTCTGGAATTTCATGCTCCCACCACCGCTCACGGACACATCCGATTTGAATGTCGCCGCGCTGTTAAATCTCACGTCCGCGGCGGTGGAGCTTAATGTTCCGACGCCAGCCGTATTCGTGGTGTCGGTGAAATTGAGTCCACCAGTGAAGTTGATCGTCTGCGTGCCGCTCAGCCCTAACGTTGCCGTGCTGGTCGAGATCAGCTTACTGAACGTCAGTGCGCCGCTCGTCGCCGCAATGGTGCTGTTCGCACCGAGAGCAAGATCGACATCAATCGTCTGTAGAACGCTGGAGCTGTTCGTGACGGCGCCAGTAAGCGTAAGCGCATTCCCGCCAATCGTGTAAGAACTGGCTCCGGCATTGAAGATTAGCCCTGCGACCGAGAGCGCCGTCAGATCATTTGTCAAAACAGTGCCGCTGGCTCCCGCCACACCAAAGCGCAACGTATCTGCATTCGCAGGCACTGTATTGGTATCCCAGTTGGTATCGCCCACATTATCTGTGGACCAATTGGCACTCTGATCACCCGTCCACAATAACGTGGCGCCCCATGAAGGGTGAGTTGCACTCAGGATCAATAATGCGGTAACAAAGCGGAAAAAATTCTTAGCCAACACGAATCGTATAAGACTGGAGAGTTTCAGGATTGAGGAATCCAATGCAGTAGTCCAGATACGCCAAAATGCACGCGCGTATTGCGTCTCACAGCCCTCAGCGGTCGGAACTTCCTACACCTCAAGGATTTGCTTAGAAAATCGCTAAAGGATTAGCTTTGTGCGGGCCCCTTCTCCTCCATTCGCGCCATGAGCCAGAGCACATCGGATAGCCGATTCAGATAACGCACAATTTCAAAATTCGGCACCGCCTCAGGCGTCTCTTCCAGCACCACAACACCGCGCTCGGCGCGACGGCATACCGTTCTCGCAAAATCTGCATGAGCACCGCTGAGCGATCCTTCCGCTCCTGGCAAAGCCCAGCCTTTGAACTGAAGCGCACCCGCCGCTTCCAAATCAGCTACCAGTTCATCCAAATGTTCCACCGTATCCGCTGTAACTCGCTGCGAATGGCTTGCAGCATAGCGCGCCTCTTCTCCCACCGGCGTGGCTAGTTCCCCCATGAGCGCGATCAGCGTTTCCTGCATGATCGGCACCTCGCGCTTGGTGACATCTTGCTTCGCCGTAACGCGAAGCAAACCCAAGGCCGCATTCAGTTCGTCGACATGGCCGATGGCTTCCACCCGTGGATAATCCTTCTTTACCCGGCAGCCGAAAAGCATGTCGGTTTCGCCAGAGTCGCCGCGTCGCGTGGTAATGGACATAAGATTAGTCTAGGCCCACTCTATCCACTCGCGCGCCTCGACGCTCAAGCCAGAACTTCGCGCACCACCCTGCCATGCACATCAGTCAGGCGATAGTCACGACCGCCGAAGCGATAGCGCAGCTTCTCATGATTGACGCCCAGCAGATGCAAGACCGTGGCCCATAGATCATAGACCTCCAGTTTGTTCTCCACGGCATAATACCCGAGATCATCCGTTGCGCCATAAGCCGTACCACCCTTGATACCACCGCCCGCCAGCCACACGGAAAACCCATAGGGATTGTGATCCCGTCCATCGCTGCCTTGGCTGAAAGGAGTCCGGCCAAACTCACCGGCCCACACAATGAGGGTCTCTTCAAACAAGCCACGTGCCTTCAGGTCCTTAATCAAGCCCGCTAACGGCTGATCCACCTGATATGCCATCGCACCATGCCCTTCCTTGATCTTGCCATGTTGATCCCAGGGATTCGCCGCATTGCCCGCTCCAATGTTTTTACTCAAGCATGTCAGTTCAATGAACCGCACTCCACGCTCCACCAAACGGCGCGCCAGCAGACACTGCTTCGCATACGCGGCCTTCTCGGGATCGGTCGAGTCCATCCCATACAGTTTCTTAGTCGCTTCTGTCTCACCCGTGAGATCACAAAGATCCGGCACCGCTGCCTGCATCCGGTAAGCCATCTCGTAGTTGCGGATGGCCGCATCGACTTGCGCATCATTCTGCACTTGTTGGAGAAAGGTCTTGTCCAGATCTCCAATCAGTTTCAATCGCCGCCGCTGCGCCGCATCCGGCTCCAAAGGGGTGATGTTTGCCAGTGGTGATTTCCCAGACGGATTGATCACGGATGCCTGATGCACCGCCGGCAGGAACCCACTGCCCCACAGACCCACGCCACCGTGCGGCACATTGCCGTTACTCAGTACTACAAAGCCCGGCAGATCATTCGCTTCACTACCGAGGCCATAGGTCACCCACGAACCCGCACTGGGGAAGCCGCTGAAAGGTTGCGTGCAGTGGAAGAAATAATTCCCCTGCGCATGCTCATTGACCTTGCTCGTCATGGAGCGCATCACCGCCAGATCATCGGCGCATTCCGCGATACACGGAAACATGCTGCTGATGGGCAGTCCACTCTGACCGTGCTGTTTGAACTCAAACGGGCTGGCCATGATGTTCCCGTTGTTGTTGAACATCGTCGGCTTCACTGGCACTGGCATCGGCTGCCCATGTCGCTTCGCCAGTTCCGGCTTTGGATCAAACGAATCCACATGCGAGACACCGCCACTCATGTAGGCGAAGATCACGCTCTTCACCTTTGGCCGATACCCAGATGGCCGCGCCGCAAAGGGATCGGCTCCAGCTTTCGCCGCACCGTATGCATTCTCAGCCATTAGGGCTGACAAGGCTGTAAGACCAAAGCCAGTGGAGGCACGCGCCAGCATGGCCCTGCGGGACATGGGATTCGCGTAGGCGTTGACATTAAAGGGAGAATGCAAATGATTCATGGCATCGAGAGATTCAAGTTCAACGCAGATAAATGAATTCCTTCAGTGCGAACACCGCCTGAAGATAGTTCGTCCACGCTTCGTCATCAGGCGCGTCTGAGAGGAAAGCTTTTGCGGCTTCCATTTCCTTTTCCACAGGAAGACGACCCATCGCCGCTTCATAAGCTTTCTGCACGAGAGTCTCGATCGAAGCATCGGGCATATCCCGCTTCATGCTTCTGACCCAGCGTTCCGCCAGCAGATGCACGTAGTCGCTGTTCATCATGGTCAGCGATTGCGCGGGCGTATTCGTCGTATCCCGCTGCCCACGAGTAACGGATGGCTTCGGACGATCAAAAACTTCCAGGAAGGCATCTGGACCATTGCGTCGCTCTGGCAGATACAAACTGCGCCGGAACTTGGTGTTACCCATGGGCTCGCCATACATGGCCGGATCGAGTTGCCCCGAAGCCTGGAGCATAGCATCGCGGATCATCTCCGCATCGAGCCTCCTCACGCGAGCATGGCTCCAGTAGTGATTGTCAGGATCACTTTGTCCGGCCTCAGCAGAGCTTTCACTGCTCATGCGCCAAGTTTGGGTAGTCGCCAGCAGACGGACCATCTTCTTCACCGAGTAGCCTTCTTGCTCAAAACGCGCCGCCAGGTAGTCGAGCAATTCCGGATGCACCGGCTTATCCCCCAACCTGCCAAAGTTATCCACACTGCCGACCAAACCTTTGCCAAAGAGCCAGTGCCAAAGCCTGTTCACCATCACGCGGCTGAAGAGCGGGTTCCGTGGTTTTGTGAGTGCTTCGGCGAGTTCCAGGCGACCGCTCTCGCGGGACGCTTTTTGCTTGTCAGGCATGGCCAGTTCGCCGCCCAAGGCTGTCAGGAAGGCGCGTTGCACCAGTTCACCTTGCAGCTTCGGATCGCCGCGCGTCATCAGGTGCGCATCCTGCCCTTCTCCATCGATGGGACCGGGCGCACGCTGGGGCACAGGAATCTCGCCCTCGAGTTGGCGATACTTCTTCACCAACTCGGAAACCTCGGGCAGAGTCGTAAGATTCACCGGCAGCAATCCCTGAGCGGTGAAGTAGTCCAGATAGCTCTGCTGCTCCGCTGTCAGTTTGTTCTGCTCCCAGGCTTCCACTGCATCGATCAATCGGGAAGACATGGCAGTCGCCAGGTCCTTGGCTTCAGCCGGCACCGCGCCGTCATAGAGCCACGTCACTGGATACAGCACCTCACGCGGCGCATCCACATCGCCCTTGTGAATCACCACATCGGACACCGCAAACCATGATCGGCCATCAGACTCATTGATGGCGTTCTTGTCTTCCTTCTCATTTCCCGGACGTTTAGGCCGGGTCATGTCGTCATACGTGGTGAACTCCACATAAGCCTGCGAGCCCTTACGATATGTCGTGTCCAATTTCACCCACTTCAGCCGACCGATCTCCTCGCGGAACGCCGGGAAGGTACCGTTGTTGCCCAGCGGATAGTTGTTTACAATCACCCGCACACCACCACCACGATGTCCTGCCATGCGGAAACTCATGGCATTCCCGTCCATCTTAAAATAGGGCGAAGCGAGCAACGCATTGTTCTTCGTGGACCAGGCATTCGTCTGAATTCCCCCAGGCATGATGCCCGTCAGAAACACATCGCCATCCGGTTCAATCGTGAACTCACCCGGCGCATATGGACGCACGGGCAGACCCGAACCGATCTTCGACCAAGCCACATAGTCCTTCTCTTTAGTCAAATCCCACAGCGAAATAAAATTCGTCTTATTGAATGCCCGACTTTCTTCCACCTCATCACGAGAGACCTTTTGGATATTCTCCCATGCCGTCGTGAACGACTTGCCACGACGATCCTTCAGCTTCACCCACGGGTAAAGGGGGCTTCGCACATTTTTCAGGGAATCACTCAGCGCTTTCTGCCAGGCAGCGGCCATGCCGCTCTCCGGGCTTGCTTCAATCGCCTTGAGCTTTTGCTGCAACGATTCATACACCTTGCGAAGCTCGGGCGTCAGAGATGCCAGCAACTCCCCTTCCGAGACCGAGCCCACTCCCGCATCATGGGAGGCTTTTACTTCCGCAGCGGTCAGGGCGTGATCATACAGACGGGCTTCTTCGATCTCGCCCTTTAGGAATGCACGACCACCACCCAGGTGTCGACGTCCCAACAAGACATGGGCACTACCCGCCTGGAAAATTTCCATCTCCTTCTTCGCCACATAACTTTGACCATAGGGCTTGCCGTCCCGGTAAATCGTGAGCCGATTGTTCTCGTCATGGACGATGGCGACATGAATCAACTTGTCAGGATTGGCGCTTTCATCTGGCCCATCCACGGCAATCGTGCGCTTGCCAAAGTCGCTGCCTACCATCCACTGCTTGGGATCACGTTCGGCATAGGTGATGGAGTCAAAGATATCACCCTTCGCAGATTCGATGGTCACGACACCACCCCCACCCTGCTCCAAATCCGCGAGCGAGACCCAGGCTTCAAGTGTCTTCACCGTCACATCCTTCGGCAAGGGCGCGGTGCGCATATAAGCATCTTCACCATTAAGAACGAGCCGCCCATTGCGGATCGTGGCGCCGCCTTGCAGTTCTCCATTCATCTGCCCGACGCGATCTTTGGCACCGTCATCAAAGGTCCAACAAGCCATCGCATCCGGCACCGGCCCGGACACCACCGCTCCTTTATTGCGCAATGCCTCTCCTCGCGCGCCCGCGCGCAACAAGGTCAGTTCCGCCAGAATGCTCTGCCGTGTCTGATCCAATTCTCCACCGGACATCAGCATCTTCGGCCACCCTTTGGCGGCTTCGATCCACTCCTTGGCCAGCACGCCCTTGATCTTCGCTTTGAGTTCCGTGAGTTCGGGTTTGTGCAAATTCAGTCGCTCGGGTTTGTCGAGGGTGATCTGCCCCATCTTGGTGCTCGCGAAGATGCCGTAGAGCGCATAATAATCCTTCTGACTGATGGCATCGAATTTGTGATCGTGACAGCGAGCACAGCTCACCGTCAGCCCCAGGAAGGTCTTGCTGAAGACATCAATCTGGTTGTCCACGAAGTTCACCTGCTCAGCCAATGAGTCCACCGGTTGGAACCCGTGCTCCACGAGCCGCAGATTCGCAGTTGCCAGTGCCGCTTCGTTGATGCCCAGTTCATCATTCCAACGCGGCTTCATGAGGTCGCCTGCCACGTGTTCCCTGGCGAACTCATCATACGGCACGTCCTCATTGAATGCCCGGATGAGGTAGTCCCGATAGCGCCAGGCAAAGGGAATGTTTGGATCATTTTCACTCCCGTGGCTTTCGGCATAGCGAACCAAATCCATCCAATGCCTCGCCCAAGTTTCACCAAAGGCGGGCGAGCCAAGATAATGATCCACCAGTTTCTCCCAGGCATCTGGAGCGTCATCTTTCACAAACGCCGCCACTTCGTCCGGCTTTGGCGGCAGGCCGGTCAATGCAAAGGATAAACGGCGGATCAGGGTCAGCTTGCCCGCCTCACCCGCAGGCTTCAAATTCTGCTCCTTCATTTTTGCGAAGATAAACGCATCGACTTGTTCGGCATCCGTCGCAGTCCTCGCGCCCACTTTCGGCGTTTTCACCGGCTGCAGACTCCACCACTGCTTCCGCAGCGCGTATTGCTGATCCCAGGATACCGGCGGCGCGTTCTCTGCCACGGGTTTGTCCCGTGGATCGGGCGCACCCATCTTCACCCACTTGATGAAGTCTTGCAGGATCGCGTCATCCACCTTTGCCCCATTCTTGGGCATGTGCAGATCAGCTTCCGCGGTGGAGTGTGCCAGCGTCTCAATCAGCAAACTTGCTTCCGGGTTCCCGGGCTCCAGTCCCGGCCCGGTCGAACCACCCTTCAGCAGTGCCTCCCGGGTATCCAGGCGCAATCCCCCTTTGGATTCCTTTCCTGCATGACACTCATAACATTCCGCCACCAGCACAGGCCGGATCTTCGACTCGAAAAAGGCCAGTCCTTCCGCAGACGCTTCCGCGGCTTGTAAAGACGATGCTGCCACTCCTGCCACCAAAAGCAGGAGGCAGGCGAGGCTGACCCGGAGGCCTGAAGAAGATTGCGCCTTCATGTCGTGAGGGAAACGTGATGGCAAAAATGTTAACCAAGGTAACGCACCGCCGCCGCACCAGCGGCCTGCTTCATGATCGCGCCGAACTCGCCGAACTTGCGAGCCGGAATGCGCGACGACGGTCCCGCGATCGTGATCGCCGCCACGGCGATACCGTGCCGATCCAGGATCGGCGCAGCCACACAATGGATACCGTCAAAATGCTCACCCTGATCGACCGCAAATCCACGGGAGCGAACCTTGGCCAATTCGTCATGCATGGCTTCTTTAGTCGTGATGGTGCGGGAAGTATGCGGGGTGAACACGATCTGGTCCACCAGCGTGGAAGTCTCGGCCTCAAGCAGATACGCCAGCAAGGCCTTCCCTGGTGCACAACAATGCAGGGGTGGACGCGATCCCAGATCCACGATGTACTTGAAGGGATGCGTGGAGGCCAGTTGCTCCAGCATCACGCACTCGCCTTCCGCCAGGCAGCAGAGTTGCACTGTCTCGCCCGTCTGCGCCAGAATGTCCCGCATTGCCGGGAGGCAGCTTTCCACCAAGCTCCGTCCTTCGTGCTTGGGCTGGGTTAGTAGGAAAAGTTTTCGGGTGAGCGTGAACCGCCGCGTCTGACCGCAGCGTTGCACATAGCCCAATTCCTCCAGAACGCCCGTCAGCCGGAAGGCCGTCGCAGGCGAAAGCCCCAGAGCGCCGCTGATCTCCGAGAGCGTCGCCCCGCTCTCATGCGAGTCCGCCAGCCATTCCAGCATGGCCAAGCCGCGCTGCAAGGCAGGGGCCTGGGATTCCGAATCTGCCAACGCTGCCACAGGGCCATTTCCATTGCCATTGTTCTGCCCATTTGATCCCCCTTCGACGCGATCAGGCGTAACCGCCCGGCTCTTGGTCATTCCTTTTCCGGGCGTGCTTGAGGGAGTGGAAGGCATTTTCATCAATGGAAACGATTACGCTCATGAAAAAATGTTCTTTCATCTCTTCATCGAGTTAGGGCGATTTAAGAGCGATCCGTCTGGTCGATCTTCTCTTGTGCCTGCGAGCAGAGCGGTTTAACCTATTGCAGTGCCAAATCCGCTGCAGCCTCATCACTCCAGCTTCAGTAATGTCCAAACTTGGCGGATCGAGAGGAACATGCATTCGCTTGAGGTGGTTCCCTCCACGCGCCGCACGTTTCTGAGTTTCTTCATCTGCCTGCCCGTCTTGATCGGGTTCGCCGCCATGCTTCACTACCTGCCTCTTGAGCCAGGGTTTGGTCAAAAGGCCGCTTTTTGTATTGTTTATGGCACTCCCATACTCATGCTCATTCTCTGCTTCCTCGAATACCGGTGGGCAAGAGGCGATGGTCTTCACTTTCTTATTGTATCCGGGGTTGACGGCACGGTGTCCTTGCCGCGGCATCAAATCAGCTTTCGCCTGACAGACAAAAGCTACACGTTTGTCTATGCGATATTCACGCGGAAGTTTGGCGGTGGCTACGGCCCAAGCTGCGAATTCAATCTTTACCAGGAGACAGCGAATGGGGAACCAAAGAGCTGGCCCATCCTGAGGTTCCTGGGACGGTGTCCAGACTTCGATAAACTGGGTGCCGCCTTGGAAGACTATGGTTTGAATTATGTGAAGCAGCAGACGACCCTGCCGTCCAGGTGACGGAAGCCCTAATTTTTTCCGCCTGATGCAACCATCATCCGACTTCCGCACGATCTATCCCAATTATGGGGAGAGAAAATCCGGAATCATCGTCTTCTAAAGCCTCCAAGGCAGGCATTCATCAGGTAGGCACCGTCTTTGCACCGGTCCAGAATCAGGAACGGGCGCTCGAGTTTTTCGTGGGAAAACTGGGCTTTGAGAAGCGCGTGGACTTCCTCTACGGCGGCGGCATTCGCTGGGTGGAAGTGGCTCCCCCAGGATCGAACCACGCTATCGCTCTGGTACCCATTGGCGAAGGTCGCAGACCCGAGGGAACACCCGCGACCATTTGCGCCATGGCCACGAAAAACATAGAGGCCGAACACGCCAAACTCAAAGCTCAAGGTGTGGACGTCGATGAAATCGGCAGACAAGGCTCCAGCCGGTCCGGCCTCGTTTCAGAAGATGTCTCCATCCCTGACCCGCAACCCGCTCAGTTCCTCTTCCGCGACAGCGAAGGCAATCGCTTCCTGGTCGTGGAGTATTAGCAACTAGGTCGGACGTCGCCCAGTATCCTATCGCGCAATTTCGAGTCACTCTGCGTGTGCAAATTGATAGTCCGCAACTTGGCCGATGCCTATGAGGACCAGGACAAGGGACACCAATAGGTAAGACAATCGGGCACGTTCCAGCCTCCAGGCAACAATCCCGACAGCTAACGGCACCAGCCAAAAAACACCGAGCAGCAATAGCCCTCCGCCAGGGAAAAAGAAGAGAGGAGCCATCAAAGGGGCGATGTAGCCTCCTACTCCTTCAAAGTAGAGCCTGGAGGCAACACTAGCGATGACGATCAGCAGTAGGCAAAGCAAAAGCGCTATCCGCTGCTGACTCATCTGAAGAGGAACACGATTAGCAGTCTTAACCCCCACCGGCACCCACGGAGTTCGCATCCGGCGCGCACATACGCGCCGCATCTAGCGCCTCAGTAAGTTCGGCTTCAGTGATACCGAGTTCTTCCAGGCGATCCATGCAAAGCTTCCGCACCGGGATGCCTGTCTTGGCGGACTCCTTGGCGATCACACTGGCTTTGTCATAACCGATCTTGGAATTCAGTCCGGTCACCATGGCCAGGCTGTATTCAATCAGACTGCTGCAACGCTCAGCCTTCGCTTCGATGCCTTCCACGCAACGCGTGCGGAAGATCGTGGCCGCGTTTGTGAGAAGCTCGATGCTCTCCAGCAAAGCCGCCGCGAGTGCGGGCATCATCACGTTCAGCTCAAAGTTCCCATTGGCCGCGCACCAAGTCACCGTGGCGTCATTACCAAAGACACGAGCACACACCTGCATAAGACTCTCGCTCATGACCGGGTTCACCTTGCCAGGCATGATGGAGCTACCTGGCTGCGTTGCCGGGATTGAAATCTCTCCGATGGCACACTGCGGCCCACTACCGAGCCAGCGAACATCGTTGGCGATCTTGAAAAGCGACGTCGCGATGGTCTTGATCTGACCGGAAGCTTCCACAAGGCCGTCCTTCGCAGCCTGCGCCTCAAAATGATCCTGTGCCTCGCGGAAGGCGATGCCAGTCTTCTCTGACAACAACGCAATAGCCTTCACCGGCATGTCCGGGTGGCTGTTCAAACCAGTGCCCACCGCCGTTCCGCCTAGTGGTAGTTCCACAATCGCCTCGAGCGCCTTGCGGGCGCGGCTCACGGACAGCTCGAGCTGGCGGGCATAGCCCTTGAACTCCTGGCCCAGCCGCACCGGCGTTGCATCCATGAGGTGCGTGCGCCCAATCTTCAACACATCCCAAAAGGCATCCGCCTTGGCTTGCAGAGAGACTTGCAGCGCTTCCAGCGCAGGGATCAGCTTGTTCTTGATGTCCTGGCCGACGGCCAAGTGGATTGCGGTGGGGAAGGTGTCATTCGACGACTGCCCCATGTTCACATGGTCATTCGGGTGAACGGGTTCTTTCGCGCCAATCGGCTTCCCGGCGATCTGGCAGATGCGATTCGAGATCACCTCGTTCGCATTCATGTTCGTGCTCGTGCCGGAGCCCGTTTGGTAGATATCCAGTGGGAAATGTTCGTCCAGCTTGCCTGCGGCTACTTCCAGTGCGGCCTGCTCGATGAGATCCGCCTTGTCCTTCGGCAGCAGGCCGAACTCCTCATGCACCCGGGCCACTGCCCATTTGATGAGTCCGTAGGCGTGAATGATGGGATACGGAACAGGACGATGACTGACCGGAAAATTCAAAACGGCGCGCTGCGTACTGGCGCCATACAGAGCTTCAGCGGGCACGGGCATTTCGCCCATGCTGTCTTTCTCAATTCGGGTGCTCATGAGTCGTGCTTACAGAGATCCCTTTTTGAGGTACATGAAAACAAGGAAGCCCGTGAACAAGAATGCGCCGGCAATCAATAATCCAATTATCATAAGCGTGGATGCTTAGTGGACTTTGCCACGGACGCCAGCGAAAAATTCGCCTCGATCCCATGCAAATCACGCGGTGATGGCTTCTACATCCGGATGCCGCGCGCAGAAAGCCTCCACCTCGGCCGGACTCATGACCGCAAAGGCCGTGGAAAGCGCGTCCGAAAGCGCCGCCGTCGGCGCGCTGGCCCAGACCCTCTCCGGCTTCACGGGCAGCGGCTGCATCGTCCGGGGATTCATAATGTGCCCACCCTTCACCATGAAGCCACTGGCGCTGATGGCCCGGTCCACCAGCGTGAGCGGGATCTTTTCTTTGTTCCCCACCGTCACGATCCATCCCCGTTCCCCCAGTGGCGCGCCGATGGCCAGAATGCTGCTGTCGCCCGCATTCAGCACCGCATTGTGCACGCTCCACTCCTGTAAGATATTCGCGGCCTGATCCAGTGCATACCCCTTCCCCACCGCCCCGAGATCCAGCAGCGGGTAGTCCACATGCGCTGTCACAAATCCGCTCTCGTCCACCGTGAATACCTGCGGTCCGACGTGCGACTTTACCAACGCCAATTCGTCCGGCTGGGGCGTGCGCGGCGTCCCGTCATCATTCCGGAAGATGTGCATCAGCGGCCCAATGGTGATATCAAAAGCTCCCGCCGTCTCTGCCTGCACCGTTTGCGCCAGGAGCAGGCAATCGAGCGCTGCCAACCCCACCGGCGCGCGTTCCCCGGCCTGGAGGTGATTCACTCGCCAGATATCGCTCACAGCACGGAAACGGCTCAATTCGTCTTCCAATCGATCCACCTCGGCAAAGACCGCCCGCGCTGCCTGTCCCGCATAAGCCTCGTCGCCATCATCCTGACTGATGATGACCTCGAAAACCGTGGCCATCGCCTCATGGCGAAACTTAAATAGGGAAGACGCGGACATGCTCGGCACGAAAAGCAGCCACTCTAGGGCGCAGGAGCAGCGGCTCTAGCCTTATTTTGTTTCTCCAAGAAAAGCTCCCACAAGTCCTTCCGCACCAACAGTGAAAGGGTAATACCGGGTCTCAGTCCGTAGATGCCGGATTCATAAGCAACAAAGGTTTCCACGGGTGGCGGAGGAGGCAGCGCCTCCGGTTTCACAGAAAAATCGAAGACAATGGGCGGCGGAGCGGTCGTCGCGGCAGGCTGCGGCGCTTGCGCCACGGTATCCTCCAGGGACACCACGTCTGCCAAAGCCGAATCCGGGATAAAAGTCAGCGGTGCCTGCACTTCCGGAGGCGCGGGTGCAATGTCAAAGACGGGCTCTCCCGGCGCCGACAGCGGCAGCGGCTTCGGCTTATTTACCGGCACATTCGCCTTCAGCAGGCCCCGTGCTTGTTCTTCCAACTCCTGATCCACGATCACGACAGGCGCATTCAGATCAGGTGGCAGCGTGGCTTGATAACCCACGCGCGGCATATCCCGCAGATACCACGGCAGTGGCCAGCCCTGTTCGGATTGCACTACCTGCACCGGCATGTTTAGACCGTCGCCGTGCAGACTCGCGAGTTCATGCACCCTTCGCGATAGCTCCAGCACATTCGTGGAAGTGTGGGAGTAAACGTAGGGATTGCGTGCATCGGCGGCAAAGCGATTCTGCCCTGCAAAGGCATAATCCGTCGCCAGACTCGTCTGATGCCCCAGTTGATAAACGCCCACGCCAAACAGCCCAAACACCATCACTCGCACGATCGGCGCCCACACCCGCGAGAGCACCACGCCAAAGGCATAACCACCCAGCAGGATAAACGCATACTGCACCGCCATGATGGACCACGGCGTCTTGTAGGGAATGATGCAATAAATCCCCAGTAGGATGACCGCGTAGACCGAGAGGAAGGCCATGTACACCCGCCGAGGGCCCTTCCGCTCGTCTGCCGTGATCAGCAGCATCCCCAGAATCGCCAGCCCCCCGATGACCGCTTCACTCCACACAAACCCATCCCTACGGTAAAAGATAAGCGTGAGGTAAAAATACCAGGGTTTCTCATGCCCACTGCCACCCGAGCGAGTCAGGTAGCTTTGATAAGTCATGACGCTATCCAGCACCCCCTGCCAATCCTTGAAGCCGTTGGAGAAGAGCCAAACGGAAGTGAATGCCGCCACGGACAGCGTCACGAACCAAGGCAACACTTTCGACCCGGACTTCTTCCGGCTGAGCGAGTATCCGCTCGCCTTCGGCGCGAAGCTCCCCCCGCACAGGCGCACCAGCATCCAGGCCGCGGCAATTGCCGCGATGTTCAGCACAAAGGTCTCCTTCGTAGCATGCATCCACCCCAGACAAACTCCCGCCACGATCAGCCAAAGATAATTCCGCCCCTGCGACCACCGCCACAGGCAAATCATGAAAAGCGCCACTTGGAACACGAACGCCGTCTCCATGATATAGTAGCGGCTGTAATACGTCATCATGGAGGACACCGCCGCGAGTTGAATCGCCGCGACCGTCCCTGCCCTCCCCAGCACATCGATCATCAGTAGCGGCAGCAGCATCAGCGCGATGCCAAAGACCGCCACCGTCCAGCGCACCTGCTCTTCGTTCAGGGTATCCGGTGACCATCCCCGCAGCGTCCCCAGCGCCCGGGTTGCATGATGGATGAAGGGCCCATGATAGTCCTTCGGATCATATTTGAAGAACCCCGTGCGCCAGAATTCCTGCGTCTTCATCGCCAGGATGGCCTCGTCCGTGTGCATCGGCTTTTTCGACAGATCTGTGAAACGCCCAATGGAGCCCAGGCACACCGCCACGGCCAGCAAGGTAAAAAACGTCTTCCAGAAAATCTGAGGCAATGCACGCGCCATCTCTGCTGGCTATAAGCAGGCTCCGCGCCTCCGTCAACGCGGGGGGCGTAATTCCAGGTGAAGCCGCACGTTTTTCGTGTCAGAGTACCTCATGCGCCCTTTCCTCCTCTTTCTGCCTGCTCTGCTCTGGAGCAGCAGCCTCTGCGCCGCCCTCGTGTTTGACCAGGATCCCGTCGAGATCAAACCCCGGCCGGAGCAGGAAGAAGTCGAGACGACCTTCACTTTCAAAAACGGCGGCGACAAGGCCGTCATCGTGACAGGGCTCGAAAGCTCCTGCTCCTGCCTCGAAGCGACTCTGGATAAAGCCGAATACGCCCCCGGCGAGAAAGGCACGGGCCGCGCCAAATTCAAAGTCAGCAGCTTCGTTGGCCGCCACGAAAAGACGCTCCACATCTACACCAATGACCCGAGTGCCCCCGATCAGGTCCTCACGGCTGTCATCGATGTGCCAGAAGTCGTCGCGATCGAACCCAAGGTCCTTGAATGGGCCGTCGGCGACAAACCCACCGCCAAGACTCTCACCGTCAAAATGACCGGCGAGGATCCTATGAAAGTGCTCAAAGTGACGCCCACTCGCGAAAACGTGACCTTCAAAGTGGACGAAGTTAAGCCAGGCCGGGAATACCAGATCACCCTCACCCCGACCTCCACAGACGCCGTCACCATCGGGGCGCTGAAGATCGAGACCGATAGCAAAATCCCCAAATACTCCCGGCAAATGGCGTTCTTCAGCATCGTCCGGCCTGAATTAGCCGCCAAGAAAGCTGCAGCCGCTGCGGCAGAGAACGCCAAAAAGCCCTGAGAGTAGGTTACCCTCCTCACGAACCCCAAACTCAGACGAGACACTCCCATTGCTATGCGCGCGGAATGGCAGGCAGCAATCCTTCTCATCGCCACCGTCCTGGCAGGTGCTGCCACACAGGCCTTTCATCCCAGAGCCCCCGCATGGTATCTCACCGAAGCCCCCTTGGCCGAGGATGAAGTCACCCCGCAAATGGTGCAGGAAAAATGGCAGGGCAAAGTCTTCTGGATCGATGCCCGCCTCCGCAATGAATTCGAAGCGGGCCACATCGACGGCGCGATCTTGCTGAACGAACAGGAGCGCGATCAACTGCTCTTCGAGCACTTCGAAAGGCTTCAGGACAACACCCTCCCCGTCGTCGTCTATTGCGGCTTGGATACGTGTCAGGCCAGCCGGAAAATGAAGGACTACCTCAAAGAGCGCCTCCCCATCGCGGAAATCTACGTCCTCAAAGGCGGCTGGGAATCCTGGCGCAAAGCCAATGCGCAGCCCACAGTTCCTCAACACTCCCTCCGCCAAACCAGCGCCCACGACGCCGTAGAACGAATGTCCACATTCGTCCGGCTGTCCGTGGTGTCGGGCGTCCCGCACGACTCTCCTTGACCATCGCTAGTCCCTGTGACCCTCTCCATCCCGACGACGCCGTAGAACGAATGTCCACATTCGTTCAGCAGCCCCCTTCGCCTCATCTCTTCCACCTAGGCCCTATTGGTCCCATAGGTCCAATCAGTCCTATACCCCTCCCGGCCCGTCTCCCCCACGTGACGACACCGTCACATCCCGCGCATTGCTATCCCGCAGTCTCCCCGGCACGGAATTAGCGCCCCCCCTTTCCATCATGCAGCCCACGCCTCCGTCGCAGCCGCAGCAATCGTCGCCGCAGGCGCAAGCACCACCCCTGCACAACCCTCCCCAACTCAGCGCCCGCATCCTCGGAGCCGCCCCCGGCATCGACCTGGAGCAGCTCCTCGCTATGCCCGACGAGGCGGGTGACGTCCTGATCACCTGCATCGACTTCAACGAAGAACGTTACACGGAAACCGACATCCCCATCGCTGACCTCAACACCTTTCTCGACACCCACCGACCCGAGTGGGTGGGCATCCGCTGGATCAATGTTGCCGGCCTTACCAACAAGCGTGTCATCCACGCCCTGGCTCGAAAATATCAACTCCATCCCCTCGCCATTGAGGATATGGTTCAGGGCTGCACCCGGCCAAAGGTGGAAAGCTTTCCGGGGGGAGCAGATCATCACGCCCGCACCTTCATCGTCGCCCGGAAAATCCATCACTGCGACGAAGCACTTCATTGCGAACAAGTAAACCTCTTCGCGGGAGAACACACCCTCCTCACTTTCCAATCCACGCATCAAGGCGTCTGGGACCCTGTGCGCGACCGCATTCGGAAAGATGGCTCCCGCCTGCGCCGCCGCGATCTCGGCTACCTCGTCTATGCCTTGCTCGATGCCGTCGTCGACCATTGTTTCCCGGTGGTGGACCGCTACTGCGATCGCCTCCACGCCCTCGGCACCGAAGTACTGGAAAATGTTGGCCCCGGCTTTGCCAAACGAGTCCATCCCATCAAGAACGAACTCCTCTTACTGCGCCGGGAAATCCTCCCTATGCGCGATGTCATTCACAAGTTGCAGCAGGGCGAACACGAAAACATCTCGGAAACCACCGCTGTTTATCTCCGCGATGTCCACGACCATCTCATCCAACTTCTGGACATGGTCGAAACCTACCGCGAGCTCGCAGACGGCCTCATGGAGACTTATCAAAACTCCACCAGTCAGCGGCTGAACGAGGTCATGAAGGTCCTCACCATCATTGCCACCATCTTCATGCCCATCTCCTTCCTCGCCGCCGTTTTCGGCATGAACTTCCAGATGATGCCCGAACTCAACAGCACCTGGGCCTATCCCTGGGCCTACCCCATCGGCTTCTGGACCATCTGCCTCGCCAGCGTTAGCAACATGCTCTTCTGGCTCCGCAAAAACCGCTGGCTGTAGATGCGGCCACTTACAAAAGCCCCATAAGCGTCACACATTAATCTGCGTAGTTTGCCTAACAATTCCTCGCATACCCAAGACCTCATGTCTGGAGTGCGGTAACTCGTACCGCTTTGTGGTTGGAGGAGCTTGCTCCGAAGGGCTGTCACTGGTGCACTACCCAACACCCAGCCTCACCCCGAACGGCGTAGGACGAGTTTCCAAACTCGTCCGGCCACACCCCGCGTTCCGTTACTTCCCCCCAATCTCAATTACCCCAAACGCAGCCTTCAAAAACCTTCGCACGTTCCTCCTGCGTCGGGGTCCACAGCGCGCCTTAGCAGTAAATCACTATCCCTTCAAAAATCTTCGCGCCTTCGCGTCTTCGCGGTGAAAACTCACGCATCTCCGCCCACGATACCGGCACTCACCGCCACCCCACCTAAAACCCCGACGCCGCCAGCGCCTTTCTCAGCTTCTCCTTCCCCCCGGACAAAATCACCTCCCCATGCCCCACCACGATCCGGTCAAAGTCCCACGACTCCACCGTCGCCAACGAAGTCCGAAACGCCTCCTCATCCTTGATGCCCAATTTCACCCCACGGGACAATCCTGGATGATGTTCAGCCCCCACCGCCACTCGTAACAGCAGTTCCGACCAGATCGGCTCATGGTCACCAAAGTTAAAGAGCAACTCCGTGATGATCAGCGTCCTCGACGGCACATGCACCATCGCAATCTCTCTTGCCGACGGCTGACCTGCCAGTTCCACCACCTTCAGTTCCCCCGCCCACTCCGGCGGCGCCGGTGGGATCACTCCTGTTTCAAACGGCACATTCTTGCTGAACCCCTCTGGCGCCAGATACGGAATATCCGGAAACGCGGCCCTGCCCTCCTTCGCAAAGGTGTCATGGCGCAGGATCCCCTCCACAATCCAGCCAGGATCTCCCAGTTCTTTGATCGCCGCCACGTCGGCAGGCGTGAATGGTCCTGTGGAGTGGATCACCAGTTTTCCTGAAGCCAGCCGGATCACGGTCACATTTCGACGCATGTCCAGCCCCAACAGGTTTAGCGGATAACCTAGCATCCACACGTTTTCGCCAACTACTTCCAAAACGGTCCCGGCATTGGTATCCAGATTCGATGTCATGATTATTTGAAGAGGAAAATTTTTGTGCTCGGTTTTGAATTCGCACCCAATACCCCTTCTGCGTGCCCATATTAGGTCGACCTCATCTTTTGCGCCATCTACTGCGCCGAACCCTCTTGTCTGTTCAGCGGGATATGGTAAAACCGCGACTATGACCACACGGAGAAACCTCTCGCCAACCCTCCCCGCCGTATTGCTGGCCCTCAGCACCCTTCTCCTTCTTCCCTCCTGCACACTACATCTGTGCGGTACGGCCAAAGAGACGCCGCGAGAAACCGACTATGACTTCCCCAAAGTCCCGGCGAACAGTGAAACTTACACCGTCGCTGTCACGAAAGGCTCCGGTAAGCCCATCCTTGTCTTGCACGGCCTCGGCGGCCTGGATCCTGCAACGCTCGAGTGGGCCCAGCATCTCCAACATCGGGGCTGGAAAGTCTACCTGCCTATGCTCGACGCCAAATTCGGAAAATGCGAAGTCCCGCAGCATCAAACGGCCCTCAGCAAAAACCAGCGCTGGCACCTGGACGATCCGTCGTCCGCCGGCCCAATCCTGGAAGACATGAGCAAGATCGCCGACTGGATCAGCAGCCGCAACGGCAGTCGCCCCATTGTCGCGGTCGGCAACTGCCTCACCGGCTCCCTCCCCCTCGCCCTGCTCCCGCGCAAGTCGGTAAAAAGCGCCGTTCTCTGTCAGCCTGCTCTACCGCTGAAGAACGTCGGTCAAACCCTTCTCGGCATCCCTCAATCGAAAACCAAACGCCAAGGCCTAGCCATCCCCGACCAGACTCTCGACGCCACCATCGTTGCTTTGCGCAAAGATCCCGGAAAACGCCTCATCGGCTTCCATTACCTCGACGATCCCCTCGCTTCCATGGAGAAGTTCAACACCCTCCATAATCGCCTCAGCCGCGCTAACCTTGCTCACAAATTCGAAGCCGTCGTCATTATCCCTGACGACATCAACAACAACGATAGGTCAACTTACTGGTGGCCAGCAAGACACGAACTCAAAACTAAAATCAAACCGACCCGCCTCAAACCCCACATGACACTAACAGGCTCCGAAATGGAAGACAGACAGATGCTCCGCGAAAAGTTTGATCAGATGGTGAAGCCCTAAGGCGCAGTCTTCGACAGTGGCACAGAATATCTCGTTTACTTGTTCCATCCTTCAACGCGCTTGACGATCTGATCCATGTTAAACTTCCAATCAAACCGGTTTGACATTGATTCGAGGGTCATGTGCGGCACGCAAACTGAAGCCAACTCAACTTTATCAAGACTTTTTCGCTTTAGACGTGATTCCACGAAAGATTTAGTAGAAACACCTTTCCGTGGGAAAAATGCCTGGTTTACCCCAGGATCAGGGACATTTTCTATCTGCAAAGCCATGCCCAGGACGTGTCCAGGGATATAATTCTCAATTTCTTTTGCGGCAGTCACCCACAGGTATGCATTTGGCACTTGCTTCACCTCTTCACCTATTCTTATAACCCGCTTCTTCAAATCATCTGCTTCATTATTTCGATCACCATCACATATTAGTACAATATTTGGGTTAACATGAATGAGATTAACTAATTCAGACTCCGCCTTCTCCGAAGCTTTAAATTGTGTGCGAGCGAGTAATGCGCCACCGTAAAACGCGCAAAGATAATCTCGACCCTGCTGAAATTTACCCCCAGAATATATCTCTAGCCACCTGTTAACATATATGCAATCGGATGGGCCTTCAACCCATATTATACCATTAGCCTGCAGTAAGTCAGACGGCTTCGCTCCAATTTCTGAGATCACAGATAATCTATCAAAGTGCGCTGACACAACTTTCGAAGTTGCTGATTTTCCGTCGTGGGTAACGTGAATTATCTACGCATTTTTTGAAACGCCGAAATAATCCAGCGCAGCGCTTGAATGAGTTGTCAAAAATATTTTCGCGTCAGTCCCGACAGCATAGTCCTCGATGTAACGAAGTAGTCGCCTCAGCAGAGCCGGGTGCAGATTATTCTCGAGTTCTTCAAACGCGAAAAAATATGAGGATTTCTTTTTCTTCTCTATCTCTGGAATAACGATCAAATTCAGAAGAACTAATATTACTGTTTTTAGTCCGCTTCCGGATTTGCTTAAGGATATCAATCCTTTCCCCGCTTCACCTAGAAATATTTCCCAATGGCCAGACGACTGGTCGCCTTGTGGCTCGTCATGATGCTTTACTTGGATTTCTTTAAATCGACCGTCATCACCAAATATTTGGTTAAGTGCATCCAGCACGTTCTTTTGAATAATGTCACGCGGAAACTGCGAATGAGAGGTAACTATATACCGACGTATTATGTTGGTTGATCCAGAGCCGTCCGGCGACAGATTTAACTCATTCGCTGGCTCCTCCGTTTTTATATCTCTATCAGCCAAAAGCCTTCTGAAGGATTTACCCTTGGCCCAATGACGGACATCTCGCAACGACGCCATAACAAATGTTTCTCGAGCCTTAGTCGACTCAACCCCGTAAACCGAATGGTTCAGAAAGTTCGGAAAATGAACTTCTGTGACATTTCCTTGAGTATCGGTTGCCCATACCACTTCTTTTCCTTCGAAAAGCGCGCCGTGATCCCGCCAATACTCCCCTTGCAAAGGCGCACCACTTCGATTGAATTCAAATGTTCTTGCGAGAGTTTCGCGGTCTAATACTCCCGAAAATCGGAAGCGCCACCCGTTTTTTGGCGTCTTACCATCACAAGCAAATCTAACAAGATCTAGCAATTGAGATTTTCCCACATTGTTCCTGCCTATGATTACATTCACAGGCTTCATTTGGGAAAAGCCAACCCATTCGCCATTGAAACATAGGCGCCCGCAAAAACTTATTGAATCCGCAATCATGACTTGTAGTCCAGATAACACGTGTCCATCCTACCAGAAACAGAAAATATTGAGTTAGTAGGCTACCTAGATGAGTCATTGGACAGGCTACTGCGCTCAGTTCCACTCCGGAATTGATATCGTGATCCTGCCTTTCGGCTACCTGCGTAACGAATTTTTCTCGCCATAATACTCGTCTATTCTCGTAAAAATTCAGAATAATCAACTTAACAACAACAACCTCCCCCTCTCACCCGGCTTTGTCCCGGGCGCCCTATGCACACACGGTGGCACCGGACTCCCCGGATAGACGATAGCGACCCGCCACAAGTGCCCGAACCCAAATGAATAGGGCTTCGCCTCCGGTGCTGCCACATAATGCAAATCGTGGAAGTTTTCGTGCAGGTACGCCACAAACCCCTCGTCATCCGCCCCACCATAGAGCCTGAGCAATTCCGCCCGGGTCTCCGGCACCTCCGCCCGTGGGATCGCTTCTTCATTCCGCAATCCCTCCGTAGCCGCCACATTGTAACTGCACAAAAACGTGTCTGCCTGCACCGTCGCACTGTCGGCATGAAATGACCCGACATCGGTCCTCAGTAAATCGTTCCGGTTCTTTCCGGGATCGCCCTTGATGCAGTCCAGCACCGGATCAAGCCCCGCCTCCCGCATCATCGCTTGATCACGCAACAGTACCTCCCTCGCCGCTTTCCCGGCCTCACTCAAATCCGACTCCCACAACCAGTCGTCATCAACGGTTGTGATACCATCACCCGTGGCCAGCTTCTCCACGATCTCATCAAAATCCCCCGCTAGTTCCCGTGGCCAGCACATGGCATTCACCCCATCCGCAAACGGCGTGGACACAAGTTCCTCAAAGCTTCCCACAATCTTGATGCGGTGATAATCAGAGGGAAGTTCAAAACAAGCCATAGGTTGATATGGAGATTGCAAAGGGTCAATCTTATCACATCTAGAAGCTCCCCTTCGTCAAGCGTCCACTCCTTCACGATTTCGAATCATTCGCATTGTCAACTCTCCCAACGGCATCGCAAACCAACGCGCCTCAGGTCTGGAGTGCGTGCAGCTTGCTGCCGCTCTGCGGTTGGAGGAGCTTGCTCCGACGGGAAGGTCCGGTCAGAACAACTCCTGAATCTGTCCCGTCAACAAGCCCAGATTTTGAAGCAGGTCATCATACCTGGCGGCTTACTCGACTCCCCCCCCTCACCTCGCCACCAGCGCCGCAATAAACGCGGCCGACGCCCCCGTGGACGCCAGCGTCCGCACATGATTCCACAGGGTCCATTCTTTCAGATACCGCGCCCACACGAACCCTGCATCCGCCGTTCCGGGTGTCACGACGGCGAGTTGATTATTCAACGGTACGTTAAACACCATCGTCACCACGAACATACCCAGGAAGTAGACAGCCCCTCCTACGATCATGGCCGTCGAGCCCGCCTGTTCCCATTGAACCAACCCGATCACCACCAAAGCCAGACTGGTCAGCGTCGTCCCAAGAAAAAAAGGTAGGAACAACGTCCGCACGATCGTCACATTGATCGAGTTCATCGCCACCACGCCATGCGCCGGTTCGATCCGGGCGAGTGCCGACATGATAAAGGCGGAAAACGCGAAATACAGTCCGCCCAGCAGACCGCATCCCACGGCTGAAAACCAAAGCAATCCAGTGATGACCAACGGCGACATAAAGTAAAAAAACTGCGACAATTTACTCGGGAGCTCGCTCCCCGGACAAGCCAAAGTTCCAGGAAACAACTCAATTAAATTGCCCTGTCGAAGCCAGCCCAGCGCAGTCAAGCAGCGGTTGACCCCCTGGGAGCGCATGCCAGTCCGGCTCGGACCGTCCTCGTTGGCCGTTATCCCCTACGCTCGCGTAGCGCGCGCTATAATTTAAAAGCCCCCACACCTCGGCTTCCACTCCCCATTTTTTTCCTGCGAAACCGCAAAATAATGGCAATCTATTTAGCGTAGAGATCACCAGTCCTACTGCTCACAAAGTTTCCCTATGAAACCACTCCCCCTTTCCACCTTGGCGCTCACCGTTTGGACTTGCCTCGCATTGCCCGTCGTCGCCCGTGAATTCACCGACTCCAAGGGACGCAAATTGGAAGCCGATATTGTAACTGCCTCACAAGGGCAAGTCACCCTGAAGCGCGCCACCGACGGCCAGACCTTTACCGTCCCCGCCACCATGTTTTCCGCCGAGGACCAGAAGTTCATTCAGGACTTCGCCGCCACGAACATGCAGTACAAATTCGAAGTGCGATCCACGAAGGTCAAACTGGACGAAGTCAAAACTCGCGACGGCAACGTCACCGTGGAAAAGGAAAAATGGGCTTACAAACTGGATATCAAAAACCTGTCTTCCGGCGCTGTCCCCGATCTTCGCGTGGACTACTGGTGCTTCCGCCGTCGGGACGACGGCAAGGGCCGCGGCATGCCGGAGAAGGAAATCGCCGGCTCCCACAAGCTTGAATCCATGGTGCGCGGCGGCTCCGCGCAATTCAAGACCCTTGGTGTAGAGATCAGCAAACAACTTCTGGATGCCAATTTTTATTGGGCCAACGGAGACAAGTCTAAACAGGCAGACGGCATGGGCGGCGTGGTCCTTCGATTTTTCAGCGGGCCCCGTGAAGTCTTCACTTACGCCACCAAAGACGATCTCCTACCCCTCGCCACCGGCTCCACCAAACCCGAAACCGGGAACTGAATTCGCGAAAAAATTCCCGATTGCGTACTATTTAGTACGCAATAATCGATATTCCTACATCCCCGATGCGGAGTACGCGGCCTTTCTGGCCCGGTACGCGTCCCTCTGGCCCACCCTATGCTAGCGCCCGGCCATCCAAAAACGCTGTGTTGGCTCTGCTGCCTCATGTTGCTCTTGCGGCCCCTCACAGGCCACGCCGAGCCTGATGAAGCCTCGCTCGGAAAGGCCGCCGAATACCCCATCGGCACCGCTGCCAGCATGTTCACGGAGCAGTTCAAGGTGGGCAGCTTCAGCAACACTGACAAGATCCTGCCCACCCACCCCGTGTGGCGCGGCGAAACTCCTATCTCCTATCTCCCACCCGGTGCCCCCACAAAGATCACCTATCAATTCAAAGGTGCCAACCTGACTCTCGATGACTATCTGGAACGTCAGCGTGTCACCGGACTTCTCATCTTCAAAGATAGCCAGATCGTAGCGGAGCATTACCGCTACGGCCGCACCGCTGACCACCGCTTTCTCTCCTTCTCCATGGCGAAGAGCATCACCTCACTGCTTATCGGCATTGCGCACTCCAAAGGCATTATCCCCTCCCTTGACGATCGAGCAGAAAAATACGTGACTGAACTCAAAGGCACCGCCTACGGCAGCACCACCATCCGGCAACTACTCCGCATGAGTTCCGGCGTGAAGTTCATTGAAGACTACACAAGCAAGGAGTCGGAAAGTGCCCGACTCTTCGCCGCCGAAGCAGGCCGTAGCAAAGAAACGCCACTTCAAGCACTCGCGAGTTTCAACGAACGCCTCGCACCCGCTGGCGAGAAATTTGTGTATTGCTCTTCTGAAACTGCCGCCCTTGGTTATGTGCTCACTCGTGCCACTGGCCGGGACATGGCATCGCTCACTTCTGAATGGTTATGGCAACCTTTAAGCCCCCAAGCTGACGCGGCCTGGAACCTCGCCTCCGATGGTCACGAACAAGCCGATGGCCGCTTCAATGCCACCCTGCGCGACTATGGCCGCCTCGCTTTGATGCTCGCGAACGATGGCTTTTGGGAGGGCCATCAAATCGTTCCAAAAGACTATCTCCTGGAAGCCACCGATCCTGCCCAACAACCCCATGCTTTCAGGCCTACGATTGCCACGCCCTTCTTCGGCTACGGCTATCAATTCTGGCTCCTGCCTTTCGCCGAGCGCACCTTCGCCATGATCGGCATCTACGGCCAGTTCATCCTCGTCCAACCCGCCTCAGGCATTGTCATTGCCCAGACCGCCGCGAACCGCTCCCCCACGGACCCCGCCTACGCTGCCGAGCGTTATGCCTTCTGGCGTGGCGTGTTGCAATCGCTGGGAGGTGACATTTCACCGTTGAAGCTCCCCGCCCGCTGACCTAACCAATTTCAGCAAAATGCACTGGCGTACACGTGACTCCAATCGCCAGAGCGAATCACAGGCACAACTCATGAATAATATATTCTACATCATCGGAGTCATTGTCGTTATCGTCGTCGTCCTGAAACTGTTTGGGCTCTATTGAGCGGGCGCAATGACGGTCAGACGAACGCCTTAGCGTGCATCCGTGGCGGGCTCACTGGTGCGCGCTTCAGTCTCTGACCAAGCCTTCCTTTACAGCCTTCGCAATGGCGCTACCGCGGGAGCGGACTTGAAGCTTCTCATAGACGCTGCGGATGTATTCGTCAGCCGTGTAGTAGCCGATGCCGAGTTGGGCGGCTGCGTCTTTGATGGTGCTGCCAGCGACGAGAAGCTTCAGGATATCACTTTCACGTGGGGTTAGGCCGTAGTCTTTTTGTGTTGCGGTGTTGGCCTTGGAAAACATGTCCAACACACGGCGGGCAATAGTGGGATTGATTGGCGAACCACCGCTGGCCGCACTCCGGATGGCATCAGCAATGTCATCCGTGCTGGAAGTCTTTAACAGGTAGCCAACGGCGCCGGCACAGATGGCTTTGAAAATCTTGTCGTCCTCTTCAAACACCGTGAGGATCACAATCGCCATCTGCGGGGCGAGTTGGCGCAGCCGGGCAATGCCGTCGATGCCACTGACACCGGGCAGACCAACATCGAGCAGCAGGACACGCGGAGCCTGACTAGCCGTCAACGCAGCAAAGGCATCTTCACAGGCAGTAAAGCGTTGCGTACAGGTGATGCCTTCAACGCGGTTCAGGGCACGTGCGAGACGCTCGCCATAAGTCTTGTGATCTTCAATGAGCCAAACAGGAATGGGATCAGGCATGGAGTGGAAGGGTAAGGGTCAATGAGGTGCCTTGCGGGGTGGAAGTGATATCAGCGGTGCCATGGTGCTTCGCTGCCCGGCGTCGCAGGTTGGTCAAGCCCATGCCGGAGGTCGTCGCGGTGGTATCGAAGCCGCGACCATTATCGCTGACCGTGAGGACGAGATCAGAAGGAAGACGTGCGAGCTTGATATCCACCTGAGTCGCCGCAGCATGGCGCGTGATGTTATGAAGCGCTTCTTTCAAAACAAGAATCAAGTCGCGCTGCCGATCCACGGGCAGCGGAACATGACTCGAGTCTTCTTCGAGCGAGATGGTATGCCTGATTCCGTGGAGCATGCGTGTGGTGGTCTCACGCATCACCGCGGCAAGGTCCCCGCTGCCATACCGTTCGCTTTGCAGTAGCCTCGTGATGTCGCGCATCGCGCTCACCGTTTCATCGGCTATGTCTTTGATCTCCATGAGATCTTCCCGTGCCGATGCAGACTGGCTCCCTTCGGCCAGGACGTCTTGAGCGATGAGTGAAATGCTTCCCAGACTGCTGCCAATTTCATCATGTAAATCCTGGGCGATGCGCAGCCGCAGCGCTTCCATCTCGGCAAGACGAGCGCGGCGCCGCCTCTGCGATACGACCATCACTACCACCACACCAAAGACGGCCAATCCCACCAGCGCGCCGACGCCAATGCGCTTCCACCACTGCAGGATTGTGGATCGCTTGGTTTCAAGTAACGCGAGCTTTTGCATCACCTCCCGGCGTTCCGAGAGTCCGGCCAGCCACCCCGGCCATTCGATGATGTCTGCTCCACTCGCAAAACCGTCCACAAGAGCCTCTCGGGACCACCCTTTGTCGTCGGTCGAGTCAGGTGAAGCGACATCACTGCGGCTGGCGATATTCTTCCCGTCAGACACGATCTGCATCTCAGCCATGGCCAGTACGGCGCTGCCATTGCTGACATGAGGCTCCAGCACATTGAGCCGCACATATCGGGCGCGATGGCCACTGATGATGGTGACGACATTGTCTCCCGGCAAGGCATTGTAGCCGCCGGATTGGGGCGCAGGCAGGATGCGCGGATCCTCATTGTCTTCTTCTCGCAGCTCAATCTGATAGCTCACGGGAAATCCATAACCATGGCTGTGGGCGAACTGCGGTGGATGCGCGGGGAAGAGCCTGATGGCATCGATCTGCCGCACATCGCCAAGGTCGATCTCGACCCAGGGATTGTTCAGGAGCTTGCTCTCGCTCTTGGGCAGGCTGCGGAAGCCCAAGGTATGACTCGGCTGCGTGCCGAGCGGTGGACCAAGCACGGAATGACCATCCACGAGATTGATACGCCCCCAGTCGGGTCTTGTTCCCTGACTGCTGCTGGCCATTACAGCACCCGGACCGATGGCCTCGAGCCGGGCACCAAGGTTCTGATTACCTTGCATCAACATCACTTCCCCCAACGCGAAAAAGAGGCGCCCCTGCTCGCCATAGAGGCGTGTGGCCGTGATACGAACTTTCTGACCGAGGCGTCCTTTGGCATCGATCACCACCGGAAGCAGTCCGGGATTCGAAAAGTCCTGGGCCGTGAAGTCGGCGATGATCGTGCGACGATTGTCTTCGCCCTCACCCAACAACTCCACGTAGAAGCGGCGCGGAAAGCCATAACCCGCGCTGACGGAACCCCCGTTTGGCGGCGGCGCGATGAGCACTACTGAGTCAATCTTCTGCGCCTGACCGAGGTTCAGTTCAACCCACTCTGCCTTCTCCGCAGATGAAGAATAATCGCTGTGCCACCCCAGCCGTTGGGTTAGTTGCACCGGTGGGGCCGGAGGCAGGGCAGCCAAACGATCCTCGAGACCTCGGCGCTCCGCTTGCAAAGCCCGCATTTCGGGAATGAGTGATGTCAGAGAATCCTCAGCATCGGCCCGCATTACCCCGCCAGCCAGCCACGACAGGGCGAGGCAAAAACAGAGGCGGGCGGTGTGAGGATTCATGCTAAGAGTCCCATCCTACCCGCGACGCCAAGGGGACGCCACTGCGAACACCGGGCGCGCTGCCCCCCGAGAACTCGTGGGTAGGTGACCGCTAGGAAGACAGCCGCAAGGCGTATCTTTCTCACCCATCCATGACCTTCCGCTTTCCTTTTGTTTCGCTATGCACCGCTTCGCTCTCGCTGGCGGCTAGCAGCGCCATGGCTGCCGAAGCTACGGACTCCTTCGATTTCGAAAAGGCGGTGAAACCGTTTTTCTCCCAGCACTGCAATAGCTGCCACGGCGAGAAGAAACAAAAGGGCGATCTGCGCGTGGATACGCTGACCATTGATCCCCGCTCGCCGAAGATCATGGCGCACTGGGAGGAAATCATGAACCGCGTCATCTCCGGAGACATGCCGCCGGAAGATGAGCCGCAGCCAAAGCCGGAAGAAATCTCCCGCGTGGCGGACTGGATCGCAGCCCAACTGCGTGAGGCAGAAGTCGTGCGGCAATCATCTGGTGAACGCGTGACCTTCCTGAAGCTGTCCCGTGATGAGTACGCGAATACAATCCGCGATTTGCTCGGCGTAAACTTTGACGCGAAAGGTCCGACTGGTCTTCCGGAAGATCCGGATTGGCATGGCTTTGAGCGCATCGGCGCGGCCATGACGCTATCCCCGTTCCATGTGGAGAAGTATGTGGCAGCTGCGGATGCCATCCTCGATGAAGCATTGTCGCTGGGGACTGAGCCAAAACGTGAGTTGATCCATTGGGGCGCATTTGACTTCCGGTGGAAGAACTTCCAAGAGGAATACGCAGCGCGTGGTATCGCGGACAAGGTGCGGATCGAGATCGTGCCGAATAACTATACAACGGACACCTGGAAGATTCAGGTCAAGCATACCGGCGACTACATTGTCCGCGTGAAGCTGAGCGGATTGCGCGCAGTAGGCGGGCGGGCACCACGTTTGAAGCTTTACATGCCGGTGGTGGACAAGACCATTATTGAGCAGGACGTGGACGCGGCGGAAGACAGGCCGGTCACGATTGAAGCACGAGTGCATCTCACAGAAGGCACCTATCCGGTGCGTGTCATCAATTCCGTGCCCGGACCGAATCCCGAAGGCCGTCAGTCGCGCCACAGTGGCACCCCAAATGCCTTCACCACGATGAAGAGCCGCGTGCCTTGGCAACTCAAGCTGACTGATGATGACTTCAACCCCATTCAACCCACGTTGATCATTGACTCGATTGATTGGGATGGGCCCTTGGTAGAATCCTGGCCGACGAAGGCGCATCAGAGCATCTTTGTGAGCAAGGACCCGCGCGAGGTCATCGGGAAATTTGCCGAGCGTGCCTGGCGTCGTCCGGTGCAGCCTGCCGAGGTGGAGCAACTTATGGGCCCCTTTGAGCAGTCCACCAAACTGGGCGAAAGCTTTGAGCAAGCGATTCGCGGTTCGCTGGTGGCGGTGCTTTGCTCGGATAGCTTCCTTTATCTCCAGCAAGGTGAACTCACGAAAACCCGGCAGGAATTGAGCGACTGGGAACTGGCCTCTCGCCTTTCCTATTTCCTTTGGAGCACCATGCCGGATGAAAAGCTGCTGAGCTTGGCGAAAAGTGGCACTCTGCATCAGCCGGATGTATTGCGCGGTCAACTGAAGAGGATGCTGGCGGATTCGCGGAGTGAGGCTTTTGCCCGAAGCTTTCCGCGAGAGTGGCTGCAGCTGCGCAAGGTGGGCATGTTCGCGCCTGACAAGGCGCTGTATCCCGAATATGATGAGAATCTGGAAGGCAGCATGATCGCGGAAACGGTCGGGTTTTTTGGTGAAATGCTGCGGCGTAATGGTCATCTGCGAGAATTCCTGGACTCTGACTGGACGATGCTGAACGAACGCCTGGCTGAGCACTACGGCATTGAAGGCATTCGCGGTGACAAGCTGCAACGTGTCGCTTTGAAGCCGGATCAGCATCGCGGTGGGCTGCTAACGCAGGCATCCATTCTCAGTCTTAGCTCTGATGGCACTCGACATCGCCCGGTGCATCGTGGCGTTTGGATTCTGGAGTCCATCATCGGCAAGCCACCGCCACCGCCGCCAGCGAATGTGCCTGCGCTGAATACACCGGCACCAAACGAGAAGAAATCCACCGTGCGCGAGAAGCTGGAGTTGCATCGGTCTGACCCGAACTGCATGTCCTGCCACAACAAGATCGACCCGCTGGGTGTTGCTTTTGATAACTACGACGCCATCGGACGCTGGCGCACGGTTGAGACCGTGCGCGACGGCACTGGGGCCAATCCCACGCTCGATCCCAGCGGCGTGCTACCAGACGGCCGGAAGTTCACCGACTCCGCGGAGCTTCGCCAAATCCTGCTCGCCGACGAAGACAAGTTTGCCACGGCCTTCACTGAGAAACTCGCCACCTACGCCATGCGTCGTGGGATGACGTTTTCTGATCGCGAAGAACTTCAGCAGGTGGTGGCCACCGCAAAGAAGAATGATTACCAGTTACTTTCCGTCATTGAATCTTTCGTCACCAGTCCGCTCTTTTTGAGACGCTAACCACCCATTCGCCATGTCCAACATTCAATCTCAACGCTGGCTCCTGAATCGCCGTCATCTTCTGAAGGGACTCGGCGCCACGGTAGCTCTGCCTTTCCTCGATGCCATGATGCCGTTGCGCGCCGCCGCTGCCGCTGTAGTAGCCAGCAAGCCACGTCGCAGCGTGTTCGTTTACATTCCGAATGGTGTTAACGGCATGGCCTGGCAATGCAAGAAATCAGGCCGCGGATATGATTTGTCCCCTTCTCTGAAGCCGTTGGAAAAGCATCGCGAAGATTTCACCGTGTTCAGCGGCTTGCATCACCCCAATGGGATCGGCCAGGCGCATGTCTGCGCGGAGACTTGGCTGACCGGGGCGAAGATCGATGCGCAAAGTGGGCGCAAGTACGTGAATTCCGTCTCGGTGGATCAGCTCATGGCGGAGGTCACCGGTACGCAGACGCGCATGCCGTCACTGGAGCTTTCCATCGCCTCTGGTGGCCGCAATGGCGATTGCCTCTCCTATTCGCGCGATGGAGTTCCCCTTCCAGCGGATGACAATCCCCGCCGTGTGTTTGATCGCCTCTTTGGCGAGGAAGCCGGTGGCATTGAAGAGCAGCGGAAGCGCTTCACCAAACGTCGCAGCGTACTGGATGCAGTACTAGGGAATGCCAAGTCTCTGCGCCTTGCTCTGGGCACGGATGATCGTACCAAACTGGACGAGTATCTGCACGCGGTGCGCGATGTGGAGCAACGCACCGAGCGCCTGGAATCCTGGCTGGATGTGCCGAAGCCTGTGGTGGATCCGAAGCATGCTGCGCCATTCAAGCGCGATGTCTCCAAAGCCCAGGCGGGCGAATACTGGCGCACCATGTTCGATCTGATCGTGCTGGCCTTGCGCACGGATATGACACGCGTCGTCACCTATATGAACGGCAGTGAAGGCAATGGTCTGGCTATTCCTGAAATTCAAATTACTCAGGCGCGCCACAACCTTTCTCACCACAACGGCGATCCGCTTGTGTTGGATCGTCTGGCGCGCAGCGATGCCTTTATCATGCAACAATTCGCGCACTTCCTGGACGAGCTCCGGGCGGTAAAGGACGGCGACGAAGCCTTGCTGGATCGCACCATGATCCTCTTTGGCAGCGGCATGAGTTACGGCCACAGTCATAGCAACAGCAACCTGCCGATCCTTCTGGCCGGCGGCAAGAACCTCGGCCTGAAACACGGTCAGCATATCGACTACAATCGTCCGCACCTGAAAGAGGACTACACGCTGAGCTACGACGAATGGAAGTCTCTTTGCGGCAAGCCCAAGGATGAGAAGGCCCGCCTGAGCAACGTCATGGTGACGATGCTCCAAAAGATGGAGGTCAACGCGGAAAAGTTCGTCGATAGCCTCGGTCCTGTCAGCGAGATCGTTTAAGAATTGAATTCCCGCTCAGCATGAAACTCACACTCGCACTATTTCCGATGTTCTGTGCATCGGCTCTGGCACTTGATCCTCACGTCGAAGCAGTAAAACGCATTGTGGAGGGCGCGAAGGGCAAGGTGGAAATGACGACAGACGGGCAAAGCCTGAAGCTCGTCGATTTGGCCGTGCCCAATACGGGTCCACATGATCACCGCACGGAAGATCCCTATGATGCGGCTTTCTTTGAGCATCTGGGACACATCACCACCCTGGAGTCTCTCAATGTCATCTCGACCAAAGCCAACGATGAATGGATCGCGCCAATCGGCAAGCTGACAAACCTCAAGTCGTTGCGCTTCACGAACAACGGGAAGCTCACTGACGCCGGTATGGAGAAGCTGGCGGGATTAACGAATCTCGAGTCCTTTTCCTTTGTAGGCACGGCAATGACGGGGCGCGCTTACGCGAAGTGTGCGGGCTGGACGAAGGTCACGAAGGTGAGTCATCGTGGCAGCAGCATTGACGATGAAGGGTTGAAGCAACTTTGTGAGCATCTACCGAATCTGGAAAGCATCAGCCTTGCCCATGCGAAATTCACGGACGCAGGCGCACCGAATCTCGCGAAGCTTACCAAGCTTAAGGGACTGGAGCTTGGAACAAAAAACGCGACGCCCGCCTGCCTTGCCAATCTCAAAACGCTGCCGATCGAATACCTTCAACTTGGTGATGGATTGGATGCGCCGGAAGGAATTGCGGCTTGCAAAGAAATACCCACTCTGCGCCGGCTCACACTGACGCATTGTAATGAATTAACCGACGAGGGATTAAAGATTGCTGCCGGCCTCACGCACTTGGAACAGCTTGAGATTGGCGGATTGCTTCTGCCAGATGAACGTCTGCCGCAGTTGCAATCGTTCGCCTTTCTCAAGGAACTGAAACTCATCAATCGGCCCCAGGGTTACCCAGCTGAGACGCAGGCCAAGATCAAGGCGCTGCTGCCGAAGGTCGATGTGAAGTTCCAGTAATTCCGTCTTCTTCGCCATGAGTTTCAGATTTCACTCCCGCATCTTTGGCTGCTTTCTACTGCTGACCCTTCCGACGCAGGCACAAGCACAAGAAATGATTTTCCCAAAGCTCACCGATGCCAAGCGCATCAAAGGTGAACTGGTGAGTGCGGATTTCATTCATCGGAGCGGGCAGTTTCGCTCGGATAAGGGCGAATTGATGGAGTTCTCGTTGTTGCCATACGGTGTAATGAAATACCGGGGCGCCGAGTCTGACCTGCGGGATGTGCCACTCGGAACGAGGCTAGATTTCCTGCTGCTCCCGGATGCTGACGGAAAGCTCACACGGTTGTTGACCACGGAAGACGGTCAGTCACCCGACCCCGAGCAATTGAATAAATTCCGCGAATTCACGGAGAAGCGCGGGGTGGCGGGTTGGGTCGACAAAACTGATGCAAAGACAGTCACGATCACTCTGTTCAGTGGCGATCCTGTCGCGTATGAAGCCGCCTATGGCGCTCTGCTTGCAAAGGGTAAGGATACCAATCTCTGTGTATCCAATGATGAACTGCGCACCTGGAATCCCGGGGTCGATGGAAGAAAAGGGTCAATCCTTGAATTGAAGAAGGTGCCCACAGATGGCTTCGGCTCCAGTGGCTACCAGATCACGGTCAGCGTCCCCACCATGCTGGAGGGCTACCGCCGTGGCCGCATTGTGCGCATCTTTTTATCTGGTTGGAAAGCACAAGACCAGTTCTATGGGGAAAGCCTCATGGGCTATGGATTTGGCCGCATGCAGAACCAGGACCTTATTGAAAACGTTGCTAAGGAATACCCGGAGCAGTTCCCCTTCCGCACGGATTATGGCAATCGTGACATGTCCTGGTATCAGCTCAAGGAAGGAGTGAAGCCCCCACCCTTTTCTGAGCACCTTGTGTTTGGCGAGCTAATTCGGGCTGATGCCAAAAGTCAGAGCGGGGAATTTCGCATGAGCGGATCCGGTGATCTCGTGACCTTTACCGTCCACAAACCAGCGATTCTGAAACACCTCGGGAAGAATGCGAGGTTTGAAAATCTTCCTGCAAACCAGCGCTATCGATTCCACCTTTATGAGGATGACAAGGGCAACTTCACCCGTGTTGCGTCAATCAGTGATGACTTCAGTCATCAGACCGCCAATCAAATCACCTACCGCATCTTATCAATTGGGCCTGATGCTTTGCATCTGGCATGGCAACTCCCCGACGTGAAGGATTACAATGGGGACATGCAACGTCCGCCGGACATTGGCCGCAGCATTGTTCCGATCAAATCAGACACAAGGGTGTGGAAGGACACAACGGTCATCAAGTTGGCAGATCTTAAAGTGGATGACATCGTCCGATTCAATCAGACAGCAGAGCTGCCAGGGAAGCCGGGTGCGGCATTGGATATCTGGAAGCTTGAGGCTGCTGTTCTTTCGGGCAAATAAGCATGGGGGGCCCGTCAGGCATCTCCGCGCAATCGATATTGCTTCGGGGTGATCCGGTATCGCTGCCGGAAGTCTCGCACAAAGTGCGAGGTGTTTTTGTAGCCAATCTTACGCGCCACCAATGCGACGGAGTCTGATCGGGTTTTCAGCAACTCCGCCGCCCGCTCGATCCTTACCTGTTTCAAGAATGCATGGGGGGCGATGCCGAGACGCTCGCGGAATAGCCGGGTCAGATGGCTGGCACTGACGAAGCTGACATTTTGTGCCAGCCACTCCACTTCGATCTCGCTTGCGAAATGCGTACAGATAAAAGAGGTCGCCCGATCCACAGGGTGAATGTCCTGCACGACCAGACCTTGGGCGCTTGCCACACGGAACCAGCCAGCTTCCAAATGGTGGTGCGTCGCCTGTTCGGCCACCCAGGTTTCTTCGGAAGACCATGCTTCGATGAGGAATTCGTGCTCACGATACAAGGTCATCAGACTCGGCCAATAGACCTTTTTCACATGGCGAATCCAGTCACTCAAGGAATCTGCCACGTCCTCCCACGAGCGCACCAGGGCCGGGATGCCAGCACTCTCCACCAAAGTCCGATGCAGTTTCATATCTTCATCATGGAACTCCCGGTAACGCCCCTCTGCGGCGAAGCGTTTCATACGAGCCAGGTGCTGAAGGAAGTCGGCCTCTAGGGATTGCGCATCGGCATGCGAACGCACGCGAACTGCGGCAAACGCCTCCAGCGTAGAACGCAGCCGGCACAACTCGTGGAGTTCGTGCAAATTGTTAAATTCAGCCATAGCCATTGATGACGAAATCACTGAAGGCGCGGCATTTTTGTTCATCGTCACCGCGATGAGTACGCGATCACAAAATCGTTCTTTGAAAAAATGTTCTGAAACGATCATTTCCTTACCTCTCACCAATCGAAGCAGTGTCGAAAAGACTAGCAAGCTTGCGTCGTCGTCAGGTCTTCCCAACATGCGGCCATTCGCCCATGCACGCACTCCTCGCACGATTTACCAATCTCTACCCTGTGTGGGTGATTTCATTTGCCATCCTGGGGCTTCTGAAACCGGAAGCGCTGACATGGTTTAACGGACCGTGGGTCGTCTGGGCGCTCAGTGCCGTGATGCTCGGCATGGGCTTCACTCTCACGATCGATGACTTCCGCCGCATCTTCAAGATGCCGGGCAGCGTGGCGATGGGCCTGGCTGCTCACTATACCATCATGCCGCTTTCTGGATGGTTTCTCGCCCATGCTCTCAAACTCGATCCTGGATTCGCGGTGGGTCTCATTCTTGTGGCAAGTTGCCCATCCGGCACTGCTTCAAACGTGATCTGCTATCTGGCACGGGCCAATGTCGCGCTCGCGGTCATCATCACGCTGACATCTACGTTGGTCGCATTCATCACCACCCCCCTCTGGTGCAAAACTTTGGCAGGTCAGTATGTGCCGGTGGATGCGTGGAAGCTTTGTCTCTCAACGTTGCAGGTGGCCGTCATCCCCGTGTTGGTGGGTGTCTTCTGCAACTGGAAGTTCCCCAAGGCGACAGCGAAGATCAAACCTGTGGGCCCTTTCGTCTCGATTATCGCGCTCATGTTCATCACTGGCAGCATCGTGGGGCAGAATGCCTCCGCAGTGATGAGCAATGCCGCCAAACTCACCGTGGCCGCAGTGCTCTTGCATTTGTTGGGCTTCGGCGTCGGCTATCTGGTGGCAAAGATTATCCGTTATCCCGAGGACATTGCGCGCACCATCTCCATCGAGGTGGGCATGCAAAATGGAGGACTGGCTGCGGTATTAGCCAAGGAAAACTTTCCGCTTCAGCCGATGGCGGGGGTGCCTGCCGTTTTTAGCGCCATCACTCAGACCCTTCTCGGCAGCATGTTGGGCACCTATTGGCGGAATCGACCGATCAAGCAAACTGCTCCTGAAGTCCCTGCCGTAACCGACGCTGCTTGATACCCCATGTCATCCCGCGCCATCAATCACCTACGTGCCAGCACTTACTACTGGAAATGCGACCGCCCTGCGGCCTTCCATGGTACGACCTCCACCCATGACCACGCTCGATGGCTGGATCAGGTGCAGCGAATCGTGGAGGAACAGTTTGGCGCCCCGGCGAATGTGCAACCGGGCCCGGGCCAGGGTAACCACATTACCTATACGGCGAAATGCCGTGACCTACCGCTTTTCATTCGAATCGATGATGGCCCTGAGCAGGATGACTACCTCGCAGTCGAGTCCGCGGTGCAGAATCGAGTTAGGGCTTTAGGAGTTCCTTCTCCCGAGGTTTATGCGACTGACGCTGAAAGGCGCACCGTGCCTTTCGCATGGCAAATCATGGAACACTTGGATGTTCCGGATCTGAATCAGCATTTCAAAAGCCAAGTCTTGGATCTGCCTGCAATCGCCCGTGAAACTGGGCGATCCCTTGCTAAATGGCAGTCCCTGAAACCAAAAAACTTTGGCCCATTCAATCCCATCGTTCTCCAACAAAGAGGTACGCTGGAAGGCTTCCATCGCAGTTACCCAGACTACTTCTTTCTTCATCTGGAGCGGCACCTGAAGTATCTCGTAGACAACGGATTCTTCAGCATCGCGGCCGCCGCTGAAATCGAGCACGAGATCCTGCTGCATCAGGGCCTGCTGCAATTGGAGCATGGCTGTCTGGTGCACAAAGACCTCGCTCTTTGGAACATCCTCGGCACACATGAGAAAATCTTGGGCTTTATTGATTGGGACGATTCGATCAGCGGAGATCCCATGGATGACTTTTCCCTCCTGGCCTGCTTCCACGGCCCGGAGGTGATCACATCCGCGCTGGAAGGCTATCAGGACACGCAGCCTTTGCCGTCACAGTATCAACGGCGTTTCTGGCTGCACCTGCTACGCAACATGATTGTCAAAGCGGTCATCCGCACGGGTGCAGGTTACTTTGAGCGCAGCGGCGCATTTTTCCTGATTAATCAAAGTGTCGATCTCCGGACATTCACCGAGCAAAGAATCCGCACCGCTCTGGAAGGCCTGCGGAAGGATCATCCCGTTGCTGCACTCGGAGCAGCCTAGCCCATTCCCCGCCAACAAGGCTCATACTGTCATTCCCCTTCGCAAACTTCGTTATCATGCTTGGCTCCTGGCTTTCCATTGGTTCCCCTGTAATTGCTGAACTTGCAGCCAGTTGCGGCTTCGACTGGTTGCTGTTCGACCTCGAACATGGCAATGAAACCGAGGCCGCCATACCCTCTCAACTGCGTGCCATCCGTGGCACAACCTGCAAGGCCATTGTGCGTGTAGGGGCTCCTTATCCCGATCTGATTGCGCGCGTTCTGGACTGGGGGGCAGACGGGATCATGGTGCCACGGATCAACAGCGCAGCAGAGGCCGAGTCCATTATCCAGGCTGCCCATTATGCGCCGCGTGGCCGCCGCGGATACTCAAGATCTTCGCGAGCTTACGGGTATGGCCTTCGCCCGCCAAATTCCGCAGCAGAGATCACGCCGCCGCTCCTCATGGCGCAGATTGAAACCATCGAAGGCGTGCAGCAGGCGGCGGATATTGCGGCTGTGCAGGGCATTGACGTATTATTTGTTGGCCCCGCCGATCTGCAGTTTGATCTGAATGCGCGTGCTACGACTGGGACACCAGACTACGCGGCGAGTCTGGCGTTGGTCAATGAGCGCGCACAAGCAGCAGGCAAGGCCACCGGGATTCTAATTCGGGACACGGCGCAGTTGCAGCAACATCGTGAACTCGGGTTCACTCACATCGCCATCGACTCCGATCTCGCCATTCTTCGCAAAGGTTACCAACAAATTCTCAGTCTATGACTCTGCGATTCCTCACTCTCATGCTGTCTTGCGTGTTGCTTATAGCCGCACCTGCCCGGACTGCCGTCATCGCGTATGACAGCTTTAATTACAATGCTGGTGAAACCATCGCCGGGAAGACGGGTGGTGCGGGATTTACCTCTGCGTGGGCCATACGAACTACGACCGGAGCAGGAACAGTCCTAACCTCCACCAATGGCATCACTGTCACTCCGGACCACGCAACAAATCCCAGCGGCGGCGGTGGAGTGTATGCCACGCGCAGCCTTCCCTTGATCGACTCGGGGACGGTCTATTTCACTTTTGAGGTGGACAACGTGAACGACAACACGCGCTTTCTCGCCTTCTCACCTGTATACACCACGGGATCCTCGACGACCGGCACGGAATTGGGTTACGTCGGTCAGGCGAGTAGCACCTCTGTGTGGAACATCAATTCATCTGGCGCGACCATTTCGGGCCTGACTTATCCGGCAGGTGTCAGTCGTACTTCCCGCCCGAATGTCGACCCCACTTTGATGGTCTATAAGGTGGAGTTCGACTACGATGGTAGTGGGCAGGAGCGGGTGAGCCTCTATCTAAATCCCGATCTGAGCGCCGCCGAACCAAATCTCGCCGATGTGGTGGGATACACCAATTTCACGAACGGCATCAATGCACTTTGGGCCGGATCAGGGTTCAACAATGGCACGCAGACAACCGTAGTATCCAGCTTTGATAACATTGTGATCGCCACCACCTGGGGTGAGCTGGCAGTGCCCGAGCCTGGGAGAGCAGTACTGGCCTTTTTAGGGCTGATTCTACTGACGCTGCGGCGCACGCGTTATTGAGCCGGAAACGCCCGCCATTACTCAGTTCATCTTCTCGTTACCACATCTTGCTATCGCTATTCATGCTACGACTTCTATTACTCTCTTCACTCTTGTCATCTGGTCTCCATGCACAGACTCAGGTGCCACCGACCGTCCTGGACGTGACCATGGTGCCCGCTAAAATCAACACGCAGCCTGGACCAGAATACAATGATCAGAACCGCTATTACGCGATGGTCATCGGCGCGGATCGCACCCCGAAGGGACGCATCTGGGCGGCCTGGGTGGCGGGTGGGGACAGTCCCCTCGCCCACTTCGTTTTGGCGTCGAGCGATGACAATGGCGCAACGTGGTCGCAACCGCGTCTTGTCATTCATCCGCCTAAGACCGCCACGGGATTGCATCACAGCGTCCTGGTGGGCAATCTTTGGACTGATCCGACGGGAAAGCTCTGGCTCTTCTATGATCAGTCACTGGAAATGTTCGATGGCCGTGCCGGGGTCTGGTGCATCACTTGTGATAATCCTGATGACACCAATCCGACCTGGTCTGAGCCGCGCCGCATCTGGCACGGCATGACTCTGAACAAGCCTACGGTACTAAGCAATGGCGACTGGATGCTACCTATTTCCCTATGGGATCGCGGCAAGGTGCCCGCCATCTTCCAGGACGCCTATACCGAACTGGATGATCAACGCATGGCGCATTGGTTTGTCTCCAGCGACCAAGGCAAGACCTGGACGCGCCGAGGCGGTGTGGCAATTCCCAATCCACAATTTGATGAGCACATGCTCGTCGAACTCAAAGATGGGCGGCTGTGGATGTTGGCTCGGAATAATCACGGCATCGCGGAGTCTTTCTCGACTGATCAGGGCAAAACCTGGAGCGAGCCGACGCCTTCCAAGATTCAAAACCCCAGCGCGCGTTTCTTTCTGCGCCGCCTTCAGTCGGGAAATCTTCTGTTGGTGAAGAATGGACCCATCGAAAAGGCGTCAGGTCGTAGTCACATGACCGCGTTTCTTTCCGATGATGAAGGCCAGACCTGGAAGGGTGGCTATGTCATGGACGAGCGCAATGGCGTTTCCTATCCTGACGGCTATCAGGCCCCTGATGGTGTCATTCACGTCATTTATGATCGAGGGCGCAGCAAAGATCGCGAGATATTGATGGCCCAGTTCACTGAAGCTGATGTCCTGGCCAAGGACTTGGTGACCGCAGGATCGAAGAGCAAAATACTTGTCAGCAAAGCTCTGGGACCTCATCCGGGAAAGGAACTCGCCAACGGCCTGCAACTTCCGCACGAGTGGCCACCGCGCACTGAAGACCCGAAGTCAAAAGCCCCCATGTCAGTGCCTTGGTTGGATAAGGAAAATATCCCTGCGGCCATCCCTATCAATACTGGCCGACAGTTGTTCGTGGATGACTACCTGATTGAGCAAACCACGCTCACCCGCACATTTTACACAGCGAAGAAGCATGACGGCGGGCCTGTCTTCAAAGCTGAGACTCCCCATGAATTGGAACCAACCGGCCTGGAAGGACAGGATCAGGCAGTGACCTATCTTGGCCACGGCGGTGTCTTCTATCACCCCAAGAAGGAGCGCTTCGAGATGTTTTACACGGCCAGCTGGCGGGGCGGACTTGCTCTGGCCACCAGCAAAGATCTCATCCACTGGGATCGCCCCGAGCTTGGAGTTTATCGTGATAACCTCATTCTGCCTCAAGGGAAAGAATTTGCTGGCATTGATAACGCCGTATGGCTCGACTTGGGCACTCGAGATCACAGCCAGCGTTATAAGGCCATCATTCAACGCGGCGCTAATCACACGCTGCATACCTCTCCCAATGGCCTTACCTGGTCCAATGGCACTGATGCAGGAAAAGCAGCCGACTACTGCTCTTTCTACTACGACCCCTTCCGCAGTGTTTGGGTGCAAAGCATCAAGCGTGATGGCCCTCGCGGTCGATCCAGGCACTACTATGAACATGAAGAGTTCATCAAGACAGCAGTTCGTGACAAATCCGTGTATTGGACGAATGCTGACGAACTCGATGAGGCGGATCCGAAGATCGGCGATGCCCCCCAACTCTACAGCCTCAATGCGGTCGCTTACGAAAGCCTCATGATCGGTGAATTCTATATTCTTCTGGGTCCGACCAACGACGTCTGCGCTAAAGAGAAGCGTCCGAAGATCACCGAGATCAAACTTGGCTTCAGCCGCGATGGATTTCACTGGCACCGGCCCGACCGTCGACCGTTCATTGGTGCTACGCAAAAGGACGGAGACTACGACTTTGGCTACATCCACGGCACCAATGGCGTGATGCTGGTGCACGAAGACAAACTCTGGTTCCCCTTCTGCGCTTATTCGGGCATTGCTCCCAATGGACACCGCGACATGTATACAGGCGCCAGCATTGGCTTGGCGACCCTGCGCCGGGATGGCTTCGCTTCCATGGATGCCTCAGACGGAAAGGCAGGGACCCTCACGACCCGACCTGTCGCCTTTCATGGCCGCCATCTTTTTGTAAACGTCGACAATCCTGACGGGGAATTACGTGTAGAAGTGCTGGATGAAAAAGGTGAGCCAATCGCTCCGTTTACGAAAAAAAACAGCGTACCAATTAAGGCGGATCTCACACTTCAAGAGGCTACCTGGAAAGACGTGCCAAATCTCGATGCCATCCGTGGCCGGCCTGTGAAGTTCCGGTTTCATCTGACAAACGGCCATCTGTATTCCTTCTGGGTCAGTCCCGATGAGAACGGCGCGAGTCACGGCTATGTCGGCTCCGGGGGACCGGCCTTCCAGGGCACGGTTGATGACAAAGGGAAAGCGGCCCTGCCATAGGGCGTGGTGTCGGCACTTCTACCAGTGCTTGTTCCAGTAGCCTTCCAGTTGGAAAAATCGTCGCGGGCTTAACTCGACGCGCTCTTGAGCCAGGAATTCCGCCGTGGCAGACAGTATCGCCCCACTGAGTTCGCGAGCGAACTCCGCCATTTCATTGCCATCCAGTTTTTCCAAATCTTGAAGATGCAGGCGTGCCCGTGCGAGCCGACCTTCATCGACTCGCCAAGCTTCCGGGTCGGCGTTTGCGTGTTCCTGCTGACGCTGGAACTCATCTTCCAAGCGCTGCGGCAGGCGGCACATCCACAAGCGAGGAGAGCTAAGCGCGTCCTTCAAGTCCGCACGAATGCAGTGATCAAGGTTTAAGCCGTAAGTTACCCCTTCAGGAACGCCGTAATTTAATTTGGGATGGAGTTCGAAAGCCGCCGCTTGAACCGCGCGCTGTTGCCTGCGCAAGCGCACCAAGGCTCGTTGGCTTTCTGGCTTCATCTCAGCCTTCCATCGCTCGCGCAGAGTCGTAAATGGATGCTCTTCGTGGTAGTGCCGCAAAAAAAGTCTCAATAGAATCTCGCGGCAACTCTCTGCGTTTATGAGTTCGCTACTCTCCAGAAAAGTCAGCGAGCGCAAAAGGGCTCCCTCGCCAAGTTCATCCAGCAAACTTGCCGTGCGCGCCGAGAGCGTTCGTTCGTCCTCATAGCATCCCATGCCTGGCCCGACATCCTCCCCGAGTCCATGCCAGAGCGCCGGGTATATCCATTCTGGCAGGGGCGTGTCTTCCCTTCGTGAGCGGACGAGGTGCGCAGCGGCCCAATACTTCACGAGCGGGTCCCTCTCCTCATCAAAACTTTCGAGAAAGGACTGAAGCTCCGCACTGGCAGGCAGTGTGGGAGGCACCCACCGGACGGCCCGTTGGCGGAAAAGAGGTGGCCGCCCACTTTCCGTAGCCACGCGACGAAGCGCAGCCATGCGATCTTCAGATGATGGCACTGCAAAAAGAAGAGTTTCGCGATGCCAGCCGAATCGGCGCGAGGGTTTCTCGCCCTGATAGTCTTCGGCCAACTCGACGATCGCAGCATCGAGACCGTCGCGCATGAATTCAAAAAACGGCCTCAAAAGAAAAGCGCCAAACGAAAGAGCATCGATTTCGTCCTGCCATGGGGAAAGCGATATCTCTTCCCGCAGCGTATAAAAAGGCGCAGCGAGCGTTTCCAGCAGCGGTTTCGGCAGGTCCGGGAAGTCCTCCCGACTGTAGTTTAGACCTTTCAGCAATGCTGCCTCCCGCTGCCAAGCCTCTGGGCCTTCGTAAATAATCTTCTGCACGCGACCGTAGTCAGAGGGATTGAACAGCCCTACAGACGCGAATTGTGGATAGCGCTGATGCGTCAACCAGTGCTGAACTTGCCCGACCAGCGGAGACTCGGGGCTGGGTGACGATTCAGGGTTTTCGGCAGACTGGTTATTGCGCGGGCCGGGATTCATGGCTGTGAGACTATGAGATTCCAATTCACAGGCAGATATTGTTCACTCGGCGGATGTGCCTAATTTCACACACCTGCTCCACAACAAGAAAGCTCTAACAACATTTTTCTGCAAAGCCAATGGACGCATGCTAGGACATAGCGATTCATGATTGCCCGCACGTTTTCCGCAACTCTCCTTGGCGTCAATGCCGTGGAAGTTGAAATTGAATGCCACGAGGCCCCGGGCACCCAATTCCGCATCACGGTTGTGGGTTTGCCGGATGCGGCGGTGAAGGAGGCGCGTGACCGGGTGATGGCCGCCGTGCACAACAGCGGGTTTTACATGCCGACGAGTGGCTATATTACCTTTAATCTTGCTCCGGCTGATCTCCGCAAGGAAGGCCCTGCCTTCGATCTTCCTCTGGCGCTCTCTCTGGTAGCAGGAAGGGAATCCATTCCGGTCGAAACTCTCCGAGAGTGCAGCATTGTGGGGGAACTGGCGTTGGATGGCGAACTTCGGCCGGTGAGAGGGATTCTGGCCGTTGCCTTGCAGGCACGGCATCAAGGACGTAAGCGCCTCTTGGTACCGAAGCGGGCCGCTGTTGAGGCAAGCGTGGTCAAAGGGATAGAAATCATTGGCTTAAGCAATCTTCGTGAAGCGGTAGAGTATTTGCGAGGAGACAAGGCGATTGCTCCCGAACCTTGCCGCGCCGCCGAATTTTTTCAGGCGCATGCCAGCTACAACATCGATTTCAACGAAGTCAAAGGCCAGCAGGAAGCGAAGCGGGCTATTGAAGTTGCAGTAGCGGGTGGCCACAATTTACTTTTCGTGGGCCCTCCCGGCACTGGGAAGTCCATGCTGGCCAAACGCATTCCCACCATCATGCCAAGCATGAGTGAAGAGGAGGCCATCGAGACTACCAAGATTCATAGTGCCGGTGGACTCCTAAACGAGGATTGTTCGTTTGTGGCGACCCGTCCTTTCCGGGCACCTCATCATACCATTAGCGATGCCGGCCTGCTTGGTGGCGGCACTAATCCAGGGCCCGGTGAAGTAAGCCTGGCTCATAACGGCGTTCTCTTTTTAGACGAACTCCCCGAATTCCGCCGTTCGACATTGGAGGTCATGCGCCAACCTCTGGAAGATGGAAAAGTAACCATCGCCCGTGCTGCAGCGACTGTAACCTTCCCCGCGGCTTCCATGATGGTGGGTGCGATGAACCCCTGCCCGTAGGGGTTCGAACGGGGGTGCAGCGAGCATGAAGCATCCCAAGGCCGATTTTTTGGTGATCTCCCTGCCGTCAGCCTGGTTCCGAGGCTTCAGAACCTTCCTGTTGTTACAGGTGCCATTTTTTCCTAGTAGAGGTGAGCCCGGCGGCGGTTACGCCAATACGAAATAGTCGGCTGGAAGCCCATTCCATACGCGGTCTCCTGTGGACCGATCACCCTTGGCTGTCCCATGAAAGTGAGCCAATCCTCCCGCCAGATATCGATATGAGGTTTACGAACGCGAAGCACGCTTAACGTTAAAGATGAGCTACGATGGTTGGCTCTAGGCCTGGCAGGCTTATTTATTTTCAAGGACCCTCACCTTTATTAAATGCGTAGCGACTACCATTTTAATCACCTTTTCTTTATCCCCTTCTTCGAAATACATAAAAACTCCACCGCCAACCCCGAGAGCCGCAATTGTCCATCCAAGCGGGCCGGAAAGTATGGCTGCTGCAGATGAAGCACCCATATATGCACCAAACGGAAGGGCTACGCCTAACGCCCCTGCGGAGGCGCATAAAACGGAAGACATAGTAGTATAAAAGGCGAAACCACTCAACAAAATCGTAGATGATAAAGTGGCAACCAAAACTCCACCACTACCAGTCAAAATGGCGGCCTTTTGTGACGATGATAATCCTGAAAGCTCCGGGGCTTTATTGATGACGTCCGACCTTTGTTCTTTCGAGAGTCTGTCCCATCTGTCGGCCAATAATTTCTTTATCAATGCCTGTTCTGACTGAAAAGAGGTTTTATGGTCATAGGATATGCCATCCACGCCTGCCCAATAGCAGGCACGCTTAACAATCTCATGCCATTCGACATGATAGCCGGGGTTCGTAAATACCGTTCCGGCTTTTTCGAGCTTCCCCCAATATGCATTCATAGCATCCATCTGCATATGATCGATGACGGCGTCTCGCCCACTATTGAAATTTAATGCCATAACGGCATCAAGAACTTCTCCCTTAGGACTTATCCCGGGTGAATTAGGTTTAATAGATCCATATACTAATGCCAACTCTACCAAATATTTATCATTCAGACTTGATACGAAGTCTCGCCATTCGACTCGTCCCCAAAATTTTTCGATAGCGATGATTTTACTGGTGTTCGTCTTAGGAGGCGTGACGGCATCACGGCTACAGGCGGCCAGAAAAAAGGCAGGAATTAGCAGTGCAGTGGTGATTTTTTTGATTTTCATGTTTTTTTTGCCTAACTAGTGATTGGCAAACGGTTTTGTCAATTTGTCCACCTGCGTTACAACCGACAAATCGGTCGCATTTCAATGGCTTTCAGGCTGCTAATCCGTAAATTGAGCCTCGCAATGGCGTGATACAAAACAAATTTGTCGGTTTTCGCGCCTATTTGGGGGAATCCTGCGAAGCGAGGAGCGTAAAAACCAAAACTCCACGCTATGCGCTGTCCTTTGGGGTCGGCGAGTTTGGCTTCTGCGGGAGAAACGGAAGTTGGGAGAATCGGGGGACATTGGCGCGTGTGCTCGTGGCACCCCCGCTCGGATTCGACCTCGCGTTTCTTGAGCAAGCAGTGCCATATCCTTCTTTCCCGGGGTTCGTGGCGGTCCCAGCCCAGTCCCGAGGCGTAGAACCACCAAAGCGCCTATAGGGCGGCGTAACCCCAACGGAGGGGCAGGAAGGCCAGTTCCTGTGCAGAGAAGACCCAGCCGGGTGCTGGTGCACCGTCACAAACTGCATTAGTCGCTCCTCGTTCTCAACCACCCTTCGTCCCGCTCGCTCGCTCCCTCTCGGTGATCCCGTCACTCCTCAAGATGACAAAAAAATGCGGCCTGATTGCTCCAAACTTAATGTTGGCTTCCGGACTGAGCAGCCTGCCCCGAAGATGGCCCCAATCAAGATTCGGTTCTGATGGCGTGGGCACTTTGTAGAGCTTGCCCGTTTCTGGTGGAGTCTTCTTCCATCCCTTCCTGTCAATGGCAACCGCAGCAACGATAATGCGATGCGTCGGAGGTCCAGTGACGCATACCAAGGCTCGGGGGCTTCGTTCGGGATTAGCTATCCATTTATCAACACTTGGTCCAAGTTGCCACCAAGCCTCCATGCGGGCAAGAATCTCTTCGTCGCTTGGTGGTTCACTTAATGAGTAACCTTTCCTGTCGTCAAAATTTTGGCTACCGATGCGGACGAAAATAATCGGGCCGCGTCCGCCTATGCCGTTGCTTGTAAAATCCTTGCGCGTGAGCGGTGGTTCAGAAAGTCGCTTTGCATATCGTTCTGGAACTCCCAAAGGTCGAAATTGCCAGCGCTTTGGCCCGGGAGCCTTTGTGCTATTCAAGTCCGGCCGCAAAGAACCGATTAGAGCCGTTTCGACTGCCAGACCTGTATCCTTTGACCCATAGGGTCCTGCAACCTCAAGCGTGTACTTACCCCGCTTTATGAAGGCAACGAACGCCTCTCCATGCGCAAGCGAGGTAGGCCGGTCCGTGCCCTTCCCGTAACCCACGTAGCGGACTTTGCTCTTCTCGTCTCTGTAGACATAGACATAGTGGTCGGATTTCACTGAGGAACTTGAAACGAGATTGTTCTTTGTCATGGATTAACTCCTATTGTGAGTAATTCGTAGTACTGGGAAGAGCCAAAGGAAGCATATTCAGCGACGATTCTGCTACAGCAAAATCGTTTCATTCCACGGCTTCCGCGTTTACCGCGTCGCCAAAACACTTTAGTCCTTCGCCATATTCATACTCGCAGTAGTTTATGATATAGTTACCTCCTAGTGCATTGGCTTGAAGCTTAATTGACAAACGAGCTTTGTCTTTATTCCAATAGTCATCTGAAGTTACCGTTCCAAGAACGCGAAACCTCCTATGAGGCAATGACGATCCGCTGAATGTCGTAACGGTCGCCGCCTTAATACGATCGCCTTCGGATTTGCGTTTACGCTTGAGATTCCATTCGGTGAGTTGTTTAATAAAGGATGTCCACATGGTCTGAGACGCTGGTAACGTGGGTGAGGAAAACTTTCGCTTAGTCTGCAAAAAGGCTTGCGGACTTGGACGCAATTCGGACGTTTAGGATTCCCCTTGGAGAGTTGGAAGGAAGCTCTGCACACTATATTTCGCCGAAGGACCACCAAACACTTTTCCTAGCGCTGGTCGCATATCCCACACAGCTCCGTGCACTTGAAAAATGCGTTCGAATTCGGCTGCATGAGATCCCCAATATACCATCGCGCATGACATTGGAGCGCCCTTGCCTTGATCTTTACCATCGACTAGAAATCGTAGCCTCGTGTCGTAGAGGAAGCAAATTGCAGTTGCTTTTCCAAATACATACTCCTTCCAGTGCTTCGTGTTCGTGGCGACTGGTACCAAGGCAAGAACCTCTGAATTGTGCTCTGCGCGTGCAGCGGCGCACCGGGCGAGCCAGTACCGGATCGAGGTTCCACGCTCCTTATCAATTCCATATGGTGGATTGACGAAAATGGTGGGGAAATCCCAGGATTTCCGAAGTCCGTCTGATTCTGGCAAAGTATACTGGACTCGGGCATCCACAATAGACGAGGAATTTGAGCAGGGATCCAAATCGATCTCCCCTCCGAAAACGCGTTTTACGGCATCTACATATTTCAGTGGTGTGCCCCAGTTCTGGCTCAGAGTGTTGATTGTGCGGCCTGCGCTCATAAAATGTGCTTTTCCATAACATTTGTGGAGGATTCACGCAAGTGCGCCCTCGATTCGATAGGCAAACCACTTGACTTTTGCACGCTGACGGTCACAAAACTAGATGAGTCGGATCCATCTCAGTGAAGTTTTCAAATTTGTACAGGCCTTCGGCCAAAAAGGACACCAGATTGGCAGGAAGGTTGGAGATGCACTTGAACTCATCGCCTTGGGTATGATCTATCGGTCGCCCGAATTGGCGAAGCACATGGTCATTGAGAAGGGAATTGAAGGGGCTACTGGCGCTCGCCACAAGGTTGAATTCGCTTTTTTTGACCAGAAAAGACAAAGAGAACTCCCCGATTTATCACCGTTTGCTATAGTCGAGTGCAAGAAAGTTGGAGTTGAGCAGACTATCAAAAATACATTTAAAAAGTGGACTCGAACTATCCCATTTCATACTTCGAATGGCTTCAGTTATAACCAACAGGTTTTGGAGGGGCATACACGCAATGTCAAAATTTTGCCTTCCTTAGGCGATACCAATTTGACAGTGACAGTGTCGCACACAGACACCTCGATCCCAGCATTTGATGAAAGTTTTATGCTTCCCAAGGGTGCCAAAATTCTGTTCGCAATCGACGTCGATGGAGGGTTCCATACCGTAAGACACACCGAGACACTCTCGAACATAACAAAACGGCTTCAAAATTGTATCATCCTAACCGTTGAAGCCGTAAACAACGAAAAAAGAATCGAGTCTATTCTTGTTGAAGACTGCTTGCCGGGACCTCAGACTCCAGAGAAAGCCAAACAGGCCTCATTTGTTAGTCTAGACGTACGGAAAAAAGCGACAGGGATATTTGATCGCAATCCCTCGGATGATCGGTTCGCATCTATTTTAATAATTGGTGAAGCTTCACATTGGGAGGAGAAAAGCAGGTCGATGATTCGGCTTTGCAATGACAGAAACCTTTTTGTCCCTGATGAGGTAATCGTCTTACTGCTTCAAACCATGCTGGATAGATTCGGCGACAAATATCAGGACCTCATTTCTAAATCCTTTTATGGTTCGAACTCTGCGGTAAGGGATGTAGTGAGTAATGTTCTAAAAGAATTCGACAACAAAGTGCTCTTGGATATGGACACACTAAAACCTGCAGAATTTGCCTTTGAAAATCGAGAGGGTGAGCTAAGATTGAGGATGCCTGATCTTTGAAACCTACAGCAATCCAGGTTATTGAGTTTTTCTCGGTCTAAGATAGACTTAGCAAATAAGCAATGTGAAGCTACGGCTATGATACTATTTTTGGCTCAATATCCTCTAAGGGCTCTCAGTTCTGTAGCAATTTCGTCGCTCCTGTCCTCAAGCCACCGCATGCGAGGTGTTTCTATGATGCCTCCCAGCAATCGTATTCCCAATTGGTCCGCTCTTAGAGCTTGTAATTCTGATTGAAGCCGAAAAAATTCCTCCATCTTTTGATGCTTCAATATAGCAACTTGGATTGGTAAGACTCGCTCTTTAGGCTCTGATGCAGAATAATCCGGGATAAAAATTGCACGGTTTGTGTCATTGTAGTTTGGCGTTACGTCTACAAGTTCACCATTTAAGGATTGCCATATGGCATGATATTCCGCTTCAACGTAGAGACCCTGGACTTCATTAATTTTCCATCCGCAAATCATTGTCCCTCCACTTTGAGCGATCTGCCGCTTTACGTTCTGGTAGCAATGACTTGATTTTGATTCAGGTCGAGATCGGATCGGCACCTCGATTGCATCCACCTGGCTACCTAGGCGATTCCGAAGCTCTTCCTCCTCTGGAAACGTCACCTTTCTATTCTCGTTTTGGGACATAAATCAATTTGTTAGCATTTTTTAATGTCGAAACGGAACACCAAACTGCTCTACGGCATGAGTTTCATTCGAGCAGTTCCGACCTCGTCTGCGTTGACTACCTTACTTGAAGTTGGATGCCAATGAAAGTGCTTTGTCCGGATCCATTTCGAGAGCGATACAAAGGGCGTGAATTGTCACTAGAGTTGGATTCCTCTTCTCCGACTCAATCAGTGAGATCATGGGTCTACTGACACCGGAGAGTTTCGCCAAACGCTCCTTCGTCAGTCCTTTCTCGACACGACGAGCCGCCAAGACGCGCACGACTCGACGGGAAAATTCTTCTGAAGCCTCCAGTGACAATCATCCCCGATAGCCCCGGTTGGTCAAGGTGAAACGTTACCATAGTAACGCACGATATTGCAGAGGACAAAAAGTTATGGTTTATTGCGTGCCATCCTGTAAACACGCTCAACGCTTTATGAAGACAAAACACTCCAAAAATCGTCTCTTCAGGACAATGTTCTCGTGGATTATCACCCCGCTTTTCGGCGGGATCATCGTTTTTGGAGGGGCGTCGGGTGCGCGGGCGGAACAAGGCATCGTGCTCGTCAAGTCCCGTGCCGGTTCGCCTGAGGAGTTCTGGACGGCTTTACCGTATGTGAAACGGGAGGCCTTCTCCGTCAGCACTACGTTTAAGATCGAGGGAAAATCCGACCCTCTCGTCCTTACCAACAATCTGATTGGGGCAACCGTAACGGTGCCAGACCTGCTCCGAGACAGCATCTTGGACCCAGCCGCTACAGCCGCTCTCACCGTCAGGCGCAAAGAACCCGAAAGCCTGGCACGCCGTCACCCGGCGGCTGCTCAGCTCCTGCTTGGAGCGGCCAGACGGCTGAGCGTGGCCGAGCAGCAACTGGCGGACGGGAGCGTCCTCCGCTCTGGGAGGTGGCTGACGGCTGCGGAGCGGGCAAAAGCGCAGCGGTCCGAAGGAGCTGCGGCCCCCGTCGGCGTGGACCTCGTCGCCGGACGGGTAGATCACCGGCGGACTAGATTGACCTCGGTCCGAAACGACTCGATTGGAATCTTTCCAGCAATGGCATGTCCACGCTTTAGCCTCCCGTCCTCATCTCCTAAAATCTTCTGTCTCTAATTGCACAACAGGGTTTGTGGAAAACCTAACATTGCGTGAAACTCAACGCGTGGCTTTATCATAATTAGTTGCTATGTATTCAATAACCAATTCTTTAAAGGCAGAATTTTTCGTATGGCTGGATGACCAGCGGATGGGCCCCTTCACAAAAGAGCAACTGAAAGATAAATTGGCTCAGGGGATTGTGTCTGCCGACAGCATGATTTGGAAAGAAGGAATGCCCGACTGGGCTGCTTTCAGTCTCATCCCTGAGCTTGGGCTTACATCAGCCCCGGTAAACCTCTCCCGTACCGATGCTTCCGAGCACCAGATTAAAGATGAACTTTTGGAATTGTCCTGTAAAAACTGCGGCGGCAATCTTGATTACTGTTCCGGCGACGAAATCGCCACCTGTCCCTTCTGTGGAAGTTCACACATCTTGCGTAAAGCTGTCAGCTCAGTAGAAAGGCTTCGAGACTTGGAAAACGCTTCTCTCCCAGTCTCGCACTTCAGGCCTCAAATCCTCCCAGACGACGCAATACCCATTATCGTCAAAGCGATACGCAATGTTCAGGCAGGCTACAAAGACCCCGAAGGGTTGTCGATGACTGTCGAGGGCGCGTACTTTCCGGCATGGCGTATTGGTGCTAAGGTTCAATGCACTTGGCATGGCGAGTACTCAGTGACCAATACAGTCACCAAGTATAGAGAGGTGGCAAAAACAGTGAACGGTAAAACCCAATATTTGAAGGAGCCGTACGATGCAAAAGAAACTGTGTGGCATCCAACAAGCGGCTCGCATGTCTTCTCTACGATCCTTTATACCCCGGCTGTTCCGGGCTTTTCGCAGCATCAGCTGAACAATAATATACCAGACGCTAGCAGTGTTAAGGTACAAGGCCACCCTCAAGTACAGCCAGGCCTGGCCGTAGCAGCTCCAAAACTCTCTCAGAGTCAAGTTTGGGCCGAATTCGATTGCGATAGCCGAATTGATAAAGAAGCCTACGACAAGTGCGAAGACTGCGTGCAACGATTAAAGACCGTGAGTGCGGTCCCGACGTCAAAAGATTTTGCCCTTGTATATTTGCCCATCGGAGTCGTGGCTTATACAGCTAACGGAAGTCCATTCAGACATTTTGTGAATCTCCGAACCGGCAAGTTCTCCGGGGATTTGCCGCTTGATGATGATGAAATAAGAAAAGAATGTGTGAAGGCGGCCCAGACCCAGCGGGCTAAGGACCGAACAAAATGGTTGGTATGGACAGGGGCATGCGTTCTTTTAGCATGGGTAAGCGCACATTTTATCACGGGAGAAAGCGCTCTACTAATTTCCCGTTGGTACTATTGGGCTGGATTCGGAATAGTGCTTTGGATTTGCTTCCCGAAAAAGTCTCCATGGGACGAGTTTTTATGGGAACGGAGGGCCTATTTATTCAGAACTTTGGCGCATCCTCCACCGGATTTGGAAGCTGCGATGCATGCAGGTGAGGACGCCGTTCGGCTGCAGGAGAGCGTAATCAAAATGGCAGCGAAGAATGAGTTGGAAGATGTGAGCCGCGAAAAGTCGTATAGCGTCTTGTCGCACCCCGCAAACATTCTCCTCCGGGCCGCGTCCCCGTCAGCAATGGCTGGGCGGACCCCAGCGCCCGTCAAAATTCTGTTCTCGTTGGGTCTTGCTGCTTTGGCGCTTTATCTCACGCAAAGCGAGCTGGAGCTTGACGCTATAAACCGACGCGCGATTAGCAAATTGTCCGCTAGCCTCAACTCGCGTTCTGAAAGTTCTAGCGGACTGGATACAGAATACAAAGGCAAGAGCGGCGCTTCATCGTCCGCTAAAGGGAGCCGGACAGAACCTCGTCAACCAAGCGAAGCTGATGTCCCTACTAAAATAAACTACGTAGCCCAGGAAACATCTTCGAATAATGAACATCGCATCAGCGCTCAGGCGGAGCAATTGGCTGCTCAACGCATAATCGTTGACGCAAGGCTATCTGCCGCGCGCGAGCGGCTGACTTCAGTTAACTCAACTATTGAATCGGAGCGAGCTCGCTGGGCGGCTGCTTTGAAGCTTATCAACGAGTTGACCAATAACAAACAAACACCCGTGCCACAAGGTTCCCAAGCTTATTTCCGATGTGCGGAAGCCTCCAAAGTGATTAAAGAAGTGGAACTAAAGGCTCCTGAAATTAAAGCAGAGAAAGCCCGGCTTGAGGCGACTATTTCAGAATTACAAAAATAGCTCTGAGAGCGTGTTCCCATAACATGCAGTCCGTCCGCAACGCAGATGGGGCTAGCGTTCGAGATGCAATATCGCATTTGGCGACTTGCTCGAAATTGAATTTCTTTTGAAGACAGCAACTTCTAGTCTCCATAAGCGAATTCCTGCACTACGTTGTTCCCTCTGCGCCTCAGAGGAACATTGAGCAGCGCAACTGGGGAAGTTGTAGCGTGGCTCAGCCGAAGCTTGAAGAGAAGCCCCTTGATCACGCATCCTTTAGAGGCCCTATGAGCTAGGTTTTATGAGCTGCTGTAGGTGCCAAGTGTTAACTGCCCATGGACCAGCACCGATCGCGCTTATCTGTTCGTTGATTAGTGCTGTAGCTTGGTCGAAAGGCACACCCTGCAGCCTCAAAGTTGCTGCGAGAACTGTTCCGGTGCGCTGCCTTCCGCCATTACAATGAACGGCGACTCCACTCCCGGCTTGTAATGCAGACCAAATCAGACGAGCCGCTTCCCAAATGTGCTTCCTATCGGATTCCGGGTTCAATGGCACTTCGTCATCAAAGATGTCGTCGAGCTCGCAAGCGTAGAGGAGTTCAAGAGGAGCGATGTTTCGTCCTCCTTCGACTTCACAGAGAGTCACCAAATGCGTGATACCGACTTCCTGAAGACGCTTCCAACGGAACGACCTCGGTGGGAACGACATCCCAACTAACTTTCCCTTGGGAACCGGGATCTTATAGACTAGGTGGCGGAGCATTGCATCCGAGCTTAAGCTTTTAAAACTTAGGGCAGTCGAGCTGTTCAAGCTTCCTATAGCGCGCTTGCCTGGAGAAGCAAATTGTGCTGAACATTCGCGTCCAGCTTAGTTTCGATTCAAAAAAGTGCTTCATCTGTTTTACGGCGATAGCGGTCAATGCCTTTCACTCCTGGATTGCCGCAAGGGACCCGGGAATATCTTGAATTTGATGCACGTGCCAGGTCGCTCCGGACCAAGATTCCGCGCCACTGCCTCTAATGCTCTCTGCAACGACTTCAATTGCCCGCTCAGCGGGGAGCCTCCGTAAGCGCAAGGTCGCCGCAAGAACAGCACCTGCGCGATTCCGCCCGTGAATAGACTGAACCGCAACTCCCCTACCCTCTCGCAGAGCGGCCCACACGTGGAATGCCGCTTTCCAAAGATGAAGGTGATTAACCTCCGGGTCTATGGGAGTTTCATCCCCTGAAATATCTTCCAACAAACAGGAGTAAAGGACACGTAAGGGAGCAACGTTCAGGTCCTCCCCGACTTCACCAAGGTTTACCAAATGGGTGATGCCGAAAGCTCGAAGCTGTTCCCAGGCAAAACCCCGGGGCGGTGTCGACATTCCCACGAGCTTGCCGGTAGAGACCGGCACTCTGTAAACAAGGTGAGGAAGCATCAGGTTCAGATCAGCCCTTCAAGAATTTAGACCACCCGAGTTGTTCAAGCTTCTTTATTGCTCTCTTGCCCCCGGCATTGGCTTTCAAAAGCAAGTCACGCTTGAGCTTGGCGTCGTGGCCGGGTTTGAATCTGCCGCCCTTGGTGGGTTCACCACAGCCGCACTGACAAAGCGGAAATTTGTCCATAGCTGCAAAGGTAACACGTTTCGTGCCTTAGCGCAATTCGGGCTGTTTTTCGATTGCTTCGTTACCAGGTGAATGCCCGTTTGCCTAGTAACGAAACAGCCAAAGGATACTAGCGCCGACGGCATAACATTGTACGGATAGCCGGTCCATGTTATATTGACCCATGAGTGACAGCGCATCACGTCAGAAGTTCGTCTGCTACTACCGAGTCAGCACGGTAAAACAGGGTGAGAGCGGCCTAGGACTTGAAGCACAAGAAGAAGCGGTCCTGCGCTACGTGAGAGAAACGGGAGGACTTGTAGTCGCCTCGTTTACAGAAACGGAGTCGGGGAGGCAGGCCCACAACAGGCCCGAACTTCAAAGGGCTCTGGACCTGTGCCGGAAGCACAAAGCTACGCTCTTGATCGCCAAGTTGGACCGGCTTGCCCGTTCCGTCCTCTTCATAGCTGGACTGATGGAATCTGGCGTGCAATTCGTTGCAGTCGACCAGCCTCAGCACAATAAGTTCATGCTCCACGTGCAGGCTGCATTCGCTGAGGAAGAAGCCCGGCGCATCAGCCAACGAACCAAGGAAGCGCTGCAAGCGGCTAAGAGGAGAGGCGTGGACATCGGCGCGACCGGGAGGCTCCTTGCGGCCAAATACAAAAGCCAAGCCTGCGAACACGCCCAGCAATACCGACCCGCCGTCGTGTCTGCAATCAGCGCCGGTGCCAGGACGACAGCCAATATCCGCGACTACCTGAACTCAGCACAAATCGCGGGACCAGGAGGAGGGCGGTGGCATTTGCCGTCAGTCCACAGGCTTCTGCACCGGCTGAATATGCCGTTGCGCCGGATCCCCGTCCGTCACTAACCACCCGGCAAGCTCTCGACAGCATTGGTTCGCTTTGTTTGAGCGTAAAGCGGATTACTGGCGACTAGATTTACTCGCCAACCTCTTGTCTGTGCTGCCTTTTAATGGCCATCGCTCGATCGCAGATTCAGATGGGCACATCGAGGAGGTACCGCTCCTGGAGCAGCCTCACATGCGCTTCAAGCAAAGAATCGTCCCCTGCGATCGCCGCCCATTCGTTCCATAGTTCGGGGTAGCTTTGCCAGACGAACTTCACGGAGGAGCCGTTCACCATTTCGGAAATCTGCTCAAGTTCTTCGCGATGACGGGCACACTCCGGATGATCACTCGCATTTTTGGGTTCCCAGAACAAATAGAGCAATATTGTGGGCTTTCCATCGCTGTTATGCTGATACCAGCGGAGAGCCAGGTAATGCTTGATCAATTGGGGGAGGCCCACATGGCGAAGCCCATTCTGTTGATCCAACACCTTCATCGTTAAATCGCGCCAACCTGCGTCCCAGACACTGTCTTGCAGGAGGGTGGCCTGATACTGGTCGCTCAGTAGACGATCCTTACTGCCCAGGCTAAACCACTCGCAAAGCTTTGATTCGACAGCAACGCATACTGACGAATCCGTCGCCACTAGGTCGAAGTTGGGAGTCTTGTTCGTTTTGCTGATACCGGTCCAACTTTTCCAACTCCCAGGCGGACACGGCTTAGATTCAAAACGGCAGTCTAGTAGATGCGATTCTCCTGCTAGGTGGAGCGGCAGATCTCCTTCACGAAAGGGTCCAAAAGAGTTTATTGAGAGCGCAGATGAAGAAGCGATAGAATGGTACTTGGGCGGCTTCTGATCTTTCCATGCCAGTTCCTGACCGTCACCCTCCTTCAGATCTTCCAATACGCTCGTCTGACGCAACGGGATCAACAGGTTGTCCGTTGAATTGAGCAAGTGGTTGCGATACCCCGGAGCCCGTTCGCGGGCCGGATGGATCTGATCATACCGCTTCACAAGAGCTTCGACCACGCGACTTCTATTTAACGACATTTGCCCACACTATACGTCAGTAAAACTGAGTCGAGACCTTTTCACCCAGGTATTCAGCGGCCAGCGTATGGAACACGTTACCTGGGCTGCCGTCCCCGCTTAATACGCAACATGGAGTAAATATGACCAAGTCATCGTTATGGAGAACTTATGCGCTCTTTGGCTTACCGTAATTTTTCTTCACGTGTTTACGCCAATCCCCGGGATTTCTGCCTCCGACAGAAAACAAACGTTCCTCCGTCGTAGATGGGGAAAAGCCGCAGCAGGCACTGAGCTGCTCTACGGTCAAACAAAAGCTCTCATAGCATTGAGCGGAAGTTTTATCGGAAACGTGGCCTGAAAAATCCAGACAGACCAGCGATTTCCCGGTAAGCAAGTTGACTGACTTCCCCGTCCACTGGTCCATGATATATCCGTCGTCAGATGGCCTCAGGAAGAAAATGAGTTTTGTAAAATACGCCGGTCTAACACCGGGCAGTTTCCCTTCACGACGTAATGAAGCAAACCCTTCATACGCTTGACGTCGTGACAACTGTCCTTCTCTCAACTGTCGCAAATGGGATAGCCAGCTATGCTTCTCCTTCCAACACCGTCTTGCATTGACGGGCCGCATCCCCCCCCACGCCATAACAAAAAGGAAGCACGCTTCATCAGAGCGCTCGCGATCAATACAAAACTCACGAACCGCCTGACGATCATAGCGGCGGTTGGCAAAGCCGAACTGTGTGCCCAGGGAGGGAACAACCAGATTTGCCCAGTTCTGGAGATTCATGCCTAGCCATCCTGATGCTGGAATGGATGCGGCCTTAAATCCATTGAGGTGGTCCTCGATAAACATCGTTATAATCTTGTTAAGAGTTTGACGCGTATCTAGCGAATGTTCGGGACAACTGCACGCCATTTGTGACTGCGGAACCAATAGAACCGCAGGGCTGATCCCAATCTTCGCCAATCACTAGTCCGGGTCATGGAAACGCAACCGTTCTGTGGCGCTTAGTCTTCGCAACCGTGTCGGGCATGCAGGCTCGCAACAGTTCTGAACTGGAAACCGAATTGTTCCCCTGTAACGTCGCGCCGATACGATATCGAACGTGACGAGGCTCATGGCAGCGAGAGGAGAGCGTTGACATCTCCCGTCAGGGCATCGGCTTCGACAGAGAGGCGGAATGCCATTGTGTCGTCCGTCAAATAATCGCTGGATCCTAGGTCCTACGAGACGCTTTCACTCAGAACATTAAACAACGATCGGTAAACGCGCTAGGGCGCTGGATAATGCGAGCCTTGTCGCTCGGCAGCCGTGCGACGCAGCGGTGTGAGACATGGATCTTGGAACGTCAAGCGGCTTACAGGTGACTAGACTCCCCTGCCCTATTGACCTGGCAATAACCCTGACATTTTGCCCAGTTGCCAGTCCTCTGGTGTAGCGGTGGCTGAAGCCTAAGCTTGGAAGTGGAGGTAGTGTAGGTCAAAACGACCTCTAGAAAAGGAGGGGTGGAGACAAGGAAAAGAGCGCGCAGGGTCACCTCGAAAGGAAACCTCACCGCACCTCCACCACCTCCACTTAGGCACGGCAGCCGTCCGAACGGTGAAGGGGCTTAGAGGTTGTGGACACGTTTCGCTTCGTGGCCTTGTGAGGAAGTTTGAAGGTGGCTCGACCGTTCTTTATTTACCTCTTGTCTGTGTCAGCGGTTATGCGGGTCGAACAACAAGGGCACGCGGAGTAACGGTGGCTAGAACGTCCGCACGTCTCGTTTGAAGAGCCGTGCGTGGGCGTCAGCTTCACTTTTGGACAGGGTAAACTGAACCTTCCACTGACGGATTCCAGTGTTGAGTTTGCCCCGGGTGACTTTGGCGGGCAACGAATTCTGAGCCATCTCCAGAAGCTTGCCCACTCTGGTGGGGTGACTGACTAAGGCCCGAAATAGCGGTCCGTCGACGTTTTGGCTGAGTAAGGCGTAGAGCTCCTTGGCAAAACCCTCGAATTGGTACTCGAAGGTCTGGTCCGGACTAGTAAGCCGCTTCACCGTCCGAGGCGCTACTGGTGTCACGGCAATAGATGATGTGGACGAACCGTCAGTCTCGTTAGCAAGCGCGTATTCAACCATCCTCATGAAAAGGCAAACGTCCTCCGTCCCCTCCAGCAGAGCTAGAATTTCCTGATCATGGTAAGCTTTCACGCCGAAGCGGCGATCCGCCATGTGCTCGGGAATCGCAACCTCGTTGAGCAAATAATGCGCGAAGGCAGCTAGCTCGGACCGCATCTTCTCGAACCATGCAGTCGAGTCCGTCTGGGACATCTCTCGCCCAACCAATTCCGACGGATGGGCACTCAAGACGTGAATCTTGTCTTTGAACGAAGCCGGGACAAAAGGCAGGACCTCCAAAGAGTCCATATTCCCCAGGATCAGTACCCTCTGGCAAGTGCGGATAGCGAAGGACTCACGGCCTTTGGGATGGATACGGTAGTCAGGCACAGCCACGCGTTGCTTGATTTGCTGCGTGAGCTTTTGCCGGGCACCGGGTTTTAATGAGTCGGCGCTGTCGTCTATCTTGAGAATCGTAGCCCCGAGGTGATCAGCGTTAAAGTTTGTCTCCCCGGCGAAGTAGGGATGCGGGTCGACGATGGTGTTACCCCAGAGCGGCCGGAGAACTTCAAAAATCAGCGTCTTACCTGTATTAGGTGGTCCAACGATCATCAGCGCCTGGGCTGGCCGCAGGCCCGCTTTCCACGGGCCAACCTCCAAAGACTTTCGATAATCGCACAGCCAGAGTTTGAGGAAGACAAGGAATGCCATAACCGCTTCACCATTGCCCCCGAAAAGGTTGGTGATGAGGTCCATGATCGTAGTGCACGGGCCAGCCTTAGGTTCGACCGTTGTGCATGACCGCGTGACCAAGATCAGCTTGCCGTCAGGTGCTTCCACGATGCCAGCAGAACAGCCTGCGATTGGCCCTGCGTAGGATACCGTGTTGTGCGCCAGAATCAGGCGGCTCGCCTGCGCAACAATCTTGCCGTCTTCTTCCGCTTCACCGGTCAGTTGGACACCGGACAGTTGGAGTGCCTGTCGAATGTTCACAGCTGAAGTGCAGACGTAGTTGCCCTTCGTGTCTTTAACGAAGAGCTTGTCGGTGCGGTCCTCTCTGAAAACCGCGGGAGGCTCAAGGGTGTCGGGATCGGTGATGATGCCAGCTTCAGTCAGCTGGGTAAACAGGGGGGCAAGATCGAGCATGGCGTTACAGGGAGTTGACGATGGGAGCACCGTCTGGATTAGGGTTGAGGTAGATAAGCTTCTGGAGGGAAGTCTGCCCGCCTTCGAGCTCTCGCCAGCTGCCGGGGAGCCGGGTCATGCGGCTGGGATTTTTGTTGGCCTGGTCGAACCCAAGACGGCCAAGGGCGCGGTAAAGCTCACCCACGGCGTGAGCGTATTCCTCGGCCGAAGGCGCGTTGATGGGAACGAGGGCGTGGAGGCTTTTGCCGCCGCTGTCGACGATCGAAGTAATCGGGAGGCTCAGCGTGCAGAGCAGTGCTAGTTGATCCTCCTTTGGTAATTCGTCGTGTTCAATGACCGCAAAGCGAAATTCTGCGATATCATCGTCGCGGATGGCCTTGTTCTTGCCCGTGCCGCCGCCTGGTTTGATGGGATTGGGGCGGAAGAATCCGCCGTGCTTCTTGAAAGTGTAGCTCAAGAGTTCTTCTTCTTCGTCAATGTCTGGCACCGAAAGCAGCCACGTGGGACCCGTCGGGGTCTCTTTGGATTCGGCAGGCAACTTGCGACCGGCGCACAGGAAGATGAGATCCTGTTCCTTGAAGAGGGTTTTCAGCAGGAGCGAACGCTGTGCCACAGGATCTTGGGGGACAAGAATCTTAGATGCGGCGGTCACGGTGTCAGCCGAGAGACCGGCCTTAACCAGCTTGCCTACGTTCTGCCTTTGGCGCTCTACCGTTTCCGGGGTGGAGTTTTTCGGGGGTCGTGAAGAGGACATAGTTGCGTGCATTTCAAGTTTTGAAGGGCTCAGGCCCAAGGGATGACCGAGGGCCTGAGCGCCATTTGGTTACTGCGTCACGATCGGGTTGCCGAGCTGATTGCGCTGAGCTTCAACCTCTTGATCAGTGGCATTGGCATAGGCCAAGGCATAGTAGCGAGTTGAACCAATCAGCACGTACGGAAGGTTCAACCCGTGGCCTCCCAAGGCATCCCCGATGGCCTTGCTGTCTTTCATGGGAACGCCATGAACCGTCTTGGCATGGCCCCGTATTTGGAGCGCGACCATGCACTCCGTTGCCGACACTAAGCCAGTGCCCTTTTCGCGCACTATCTCTTCAGCATAGTCCTTGACGGACTTGATGTGAGCCTCGCGGTGGCTCGCCCGCAGCTTCTGCTTACCGCTTTTCGGCCGCACTTTACGAAGACGCTCTATAGAATCTTCGGTGATGGGGAACTGATCCAAGATGGATGTTTCCTTTGACGTTTGACTTCCGATATCATCCTCGCGCTGATCGCGGATGAGGTGATGGTCGGTGTCGCCAGTGTTATTTTCTATTTCGTTTTTCATGGCACCCGAAGTATCATGGAAAACAATCGAAACTCCTAGCGCTTGAGTTAGGCCTCAAGTAACTGGACTGAATGGGAACCTTCGCCCGGTGGGTTAACCCAATCCCGTCGCCATCGGGATGAACGGGTATCATAAACGATCCTGTTCTCCAAATGTTCGTCGGTTGATCCTTAGGCGTGGAGGCCGTTACCAGGTCACACTCCGAAAGTCATACACCACAGCTTTAATACGCCAACCAACAATCATTTGTTTCACATTTATTGCGATAACGTCCAGAGTCAGCTTTGAGGGTTGTCTCTGCGAAAGACCCCCGCACGAAGCAGGAGCCTTTCGCTATAGGGTTTAGTCGCCTCTAAATGAGGACATCAGCATTCCACTTCGGACGACATGGCCTTCTTCTCTCAGTCCGTCGCATTCGCGAAATGAAGCGCGTAAAATCGCGTGTTGCCTTTAACATACCAAGGCATGTCGAGACCGCCGCGGCCTACCGTTTCTTTCATAGCCTTAGCTGAAAACGTGCAGGACTTATCCGGAAGGCCGCCCGCGCTCAGTTCATTGAAAGCACTGCGGCATTCTTCAGCGGACATCCACTCTTTGCCTGCTTTCCGAGTGATTGCAGCCGCCTTCGATTGAACCAATCCAGCTTGTTTGGCAAGCTTAGCTAAGCGGCAGTTATTGCGCCGGGCCTGCGTTGAGGCAGGAAGCGCTAATGCTTCACTCTCAGGGTTCGCCTGATTCACGCCCCCGCCCGCAGTTCTTGTCGTGAGGCGCTGATCAGAAGTTACCAATGTTTTGCCACTGTCCTGGATGATCTCCTGCCCGTGGTCTTCGGTTGCCGCAGCCCAAAGAGCTTCTTGGTTCTCGGAGTTTGACGGTTGCTGGAGGCACGGTTTGTTTTCGTTGTTTGTATCGTTCATACAGGGCTAATAACGCCTGATGACCGATGGGAATCGTCCGACGCAGTGGCAAACAATTTCTGACACTGCGTCGGACACACATGATAATAGCGATGAAAAAAGATGCCTTAGTTTCTATGTGCAGTAAAAGCGATGTTGTAAGGATTCCCCAGACTAAAGGCTCGGGAAAATTTCGCTGACCATCCTTTTTACATTGGATTTCGCGTTATAGTAACGCTTTGCCGCTTCGCAGTCAGATATAGGGCGCTCTGGCTTGCCGCTCTTCAAAATATTGAGATTATCGATCGCCGCGTTTGGGTAACATTCCGGGGCTTTTCTTTTCATTAGACACTCGGCCAGCCGTGAAGGCTTCGGCGGAGACTGCCGTGCTTGGAAACGAAGCAGCGTTGCCACGATGCCACCAATGTCGGGTTCAACATTGACGGGGATGACGCAAAGTAGCTTGTGTGCTGCGTGCGCAGACGGATCGAAGCCAATCATTTCCAGTTTTCCGGATTCCACTTTCAGCAGGCCCTCCACGAGTTGAACGCCAAACGATTGCGCGCGCTTAGCGATCTGAGTCGTAGGTTTCACTGCGAAAACCATTTTTGCAAAGTTGGCCAGCAGTGTTGCGGCTTGATATGGCGCTGCCGGAATTCCGGGCTCGTCTACAATTGCTACGGCCACTCGCAGCGACTCCGGATGCTCAAAGCTTTCGCTATCCGTCTGAACGAAGAGACGGGAGTACGTTCCCGGATGGTAAAAAAGCTCTGCACCGCTGAGCATGCTGCAACCCCCGTCGTGGCCGGGATTGACGTAGCCGGTCCACACATGGTCAATTGGCCCCTGATCGCCGAAGTAAGTCCCAAGCTTTTCGAGACCAACCGAATATTCAGCGTTCATGCCGTAGGGCGTATACCGATGCGCAGGTGAATTCGCCTCTGGCGTGTCCACGTTCCTTACAATTCCTTGTGCGAAGAAGGCATAAGGCGCTGAGAACGGATATACGAGGCGATTGATCTCAGCCATATAGCCTAGAACTTCGCACCGCTTGGTGAACTCAGGTTTGTCCCACGAGTAGGCCCACTGCCAGCGTTCCAATAGACCTTCGGGCACCCCATACGACTCTTCGTAGAGTGCAGTTATCGCTTCTTCCTGATCCGAGGTTGAGTTGCGATTGATGTACTTCATCACCTTTCTGACTAGCAGGGGCAGGCGCTCGGTCGTAGCAGCATACTCGCGCAGGCACTTAACAAACTCCGGATGTTCTGCTATTATGCTAGCCGTCGTGGGATAGGAACGTTTCTGTGCGGTCATGAGGGACAGTCGACGCAACATGTTAAAAGTCAATCCCCCCACCCGGTTGCTCCAATCGCCCAGATCTAAGCTATGTTCTTTTCAGTCAGTTGCCTACTTCAACGACTAACTAAGACGACCGCCGCTATACGATGATGCACTGTCCCCGAATGAAGGATTCGCACAGCAAGACGAGAGCGGACACCGGGGACGAGCTCCACACCTCTAAGCACATTGACGACCTGAAGCTTGGCACCCCTTCCTTCCTAGCGTTCTTGATGAAAGAAGCCGAGGAAGAGCAGGACGCAATCGACAGGCTCATTGCGGCACACAGTGCCGGTGAGCGGGAACGGACGCTGAAGATCCTTGATGAGTTGGTCAGGCGGCAAGGCCTGCCCTCTCCTCCAAAGCCGGATGCGTCCGAAAATTGTGTCATTGAGTAGCTTGGTTTTTCTTGGGGGATTCTAACAAATGAAGTCCGCGTTGCAAGTGCCCATACCAGCGAGTGGCTCCTCTTCCGAGAGGATCCCGGTGGTGGCTTTGCTGCGGGTTTCCTCGGCGGGGCAAGGTGCGGATGATCGCGGGGGACTACCCCGGCAACGCGAGATCGTGAACCGGACGTTGGCGACCAAGAACCTCAACTGCGTAGACTGGATCGAACTTGTCGACGTTTCTGGAACGAACACCTTAACCCATCCAACGATCCGCGACGTGCTACGTCGGATACTGATCGGCGAGGTGCGCGGACTCGTAGTCGCGGACATCGACCGGCTCTTCCGACCAACCGAACCAGCCAACTTCGCGATGCTACAAGTGTTCCGCGACGTTGGAGCAAAGATCTACTCTGGCGACACTGAATACGACCTCACGACCAAGGACGGAATGTTGTTCTCTTCGATCAGAAGCGCCTTCGCGGGCTTCGAACTGAACCTCATGAAGGAACGTCAGATGGGAGCTTGTGAATCCAAACGTAAAGCAGGGAAATGCCCAACCAACCACCTGACTCTACCAATGGGCATTGGATACGACCGGAAGACCGAAACATGGCACTACACACCGGATATCGGACGTGTGACGGAGCTTTTCCGACTGTTCGACGGAGGACTGACGAACTACTCGGAACTGGGACGGCGATTCGGTTTTGGTCCTGCGACGGTGAAGGTGATCCTTCGTAACCCTGTTTATACCGGATGGCGGATCATCGACAAGCGACGCGGTGCCAAGAAGGTGAGCAAGAACGGCAAGGTCTACCGTGAAAAGGTCGATCGACCTGAGACCGAAACGGTTAGGGTGAAGATCCTGGACGGCGTCGTCAGTCAGGAGACCTTCGACCGCGTCCAGGCGACGATGAAGCGAACCGCGTACAATCACATGGAAAGCCGGAAGCAGGACGAAGCGGTCAACCTTGGAACAGGCATTGCCTATTGCGCACACTGCGGCCAACCGCTCTTCTGCTCTTCAGGTAAGCAGAAAGGCAAACCTCGTAAAGGCTTCTACTCATGTCGGGCAAACTACTACCTTTACAGGAAGCGGTTGGGAGGATGTAAGCAGTGTCACATCAAACAGCCCGACCTTGATATGGCGATCTCAGCCCTCGTCACCTCGATCATCAAGTCACCGAAGCATCTAGCAGCGATCGTCCAGAGTAGCATTGACCGTTTTCGCAACGTGGTCACTCCAATCGCGCCACAAGTGAACCCAACACAGCACATCGAAGAACTCCGGAAACGCGACAAGCGTGTGCTGACAGCCTACGAGGAGGGCGTCATCACCATTGATGAACTTCGCACCAAGCGTGAAGAACTGAGACGGAGCATTGAAGCTTTAGAAAAGCTAGCGAAACCCCAGGCAAAGCCTGAGGACTCCCAGATTCTAAAATTTGCGAAATCGATCATCAAGGCAGCTCTCCGCTTCCCTAAGCTGGCAGACCCGCTTCAAAAGAAAAAAATCATTGTGGGCCTGCTCTCTGAGGTGCATGTCCGAGACAAAACAATCATCGGATTCAAGTTCAGGGAAGCAGTGCTGCCTACCGAAGCTTTCGTCAGTGAGGGCAACCCAACGATAACACTGCCCAATCCGATCCCTATAGGACCTCATGTCGAAACGCTCCCTCTAGGCAAAAAGCGGTGCATTAAGTGTCAGGAAGTGAAGGACGCCAGTCAGTTTTACCGGAGGCTAAACAGCTGTGACCCCTGCCGCTGGGCTCAACTCAAAGAACGTGCCTTCCTTCGCAAGGCGACCGCCAAGAAAGCGACAGAGTGACAGCGGCCAGGCAAAAGAACGCCTATAAAGAAGTAGACACTGCTCCTGGCCCTGCCCCGGAGAGGAGCAAGGACCGACCTTGGGCATAGTCTCGCCTGATCCAAGGAGCTCCAGAATCCCCATGGCGACACTCCAAAGTCATCCGGTTTTTTATGCAGCCAAGTGTCGCTGCGTCAAAAAGTAAGCGGCTGACAAGGCAAACGTCCGCGATAGAAGAGCCCATTGCTCATCGGTGAGTCCCTTAGGAACGTGCATTCCGGGACTGATCATAGTGTATACTTTCGCTATAGCTTCTTCTTCAGCCTTCCCGATTACATCCTCATTCCTCAAAAACAACAGAGCCGATCCCCATTTGTCTTCTGGTAAAGCTTTGGATCGCTTCGTGCCTACTAATAAAGCGGACCTTCGGGCGATTGTCTCAAGTGCAATCCGGACCTTCGTAGATCCGCCGTTGTAATCAGGGGGAGATGCACTCAGATTGTCATGAGACTGGCGGAGGAGTCGTCGGATCTCTCCATCACTATCCAGTCCGTTGTCGAGCGCTTGTTCGAGGTAGTCCGTTATCTGAGAAGCTGGTTGTGCCGCTGGAAGTAGTCGGACGAGCGCGCCGTTGGACACCTCGAAACCATCGGTTCTGAGACGTCGTTTAAGCTCCTCGATTCGTCCGTCATACGTCCGTTTGACAGGTGCGTCAGCGCGGGCATCGGTCGTGTTGCAGATGAATTCGACGACTAAATCGCCCATAGCTGACGCGTCCGATTCGAGAAACCGGACCAAATCGGATACGGTGTTTCCCGGGGCACGCACATTAAAATGTTTCAACATCAGAAGCTCAATCTTTGCATAGTCAAGAGACCGCAATATATCGACCATGGCAGCGCGTGTTTGGTTAGTGAACATACGGAAATATCGCTTTTACTGATTACCTGCATTAAGTGCTTCAACTAGGTCCGTGACTATCGAGGTAAACTCAGCGTAGTTTGGCCGAGATGGGTGTCTTATCGATTGGATTATCACACCCGCGCTACACCGTGTGCGTTGGCCGTATGGCAATGGTGGGTCCAACTGCCAGATTTGATTGAATGCGTTCAATCCTGCATGCCCCGAGACCACGATGACATGAGGTTGTAATGCCAGCATCTCTTCTCGAACGAATGGCGCCGTGGAAGCGGAACCACCAGCAATGATGTTTGCGACATCCTGCTCTTTATTAGGATTCGCTCCTGGACGAATGTTTGTATAGACGATGCTTCGAACAACACTCTCCAACCCAGCCTCGTCTTGGTAAGCTGCACGAAAGCCTTCCGGCGATACGGGCGTTCCTGAAGCGTATGCGTCCAATAACGTCTTGGCAAACGCTATTGTGTATCGAACAGTCCTTGTATCCGTATTCCCCTCGTCGAACATCCAACCTAGCAAACACTTCAAATCCACGTCCCAGTGCCCGCAGTCCTCGTATCCATAGGACTCCATATTCACCGCTAAAATTCTGACCGACGAACTCCAATAGTCGTCTGAAGTTGGGCCATGGAGCATATAGTTTTCCACCTGCGCCTCCTTCAGGTGCTCTAACGTCCTTTGACGGGCGATTTCATATTCTTTTTTTGCCATATCTGTATCTTTTGGCGAGGTTGCTCCGGACAATCCACTTCAAAATCAAAAATCGGGGAGTTCAATCCTGAACGCTGTGCCCCTGACGCTGGGCGCAGCTCGAAAACCGTGCGTTCCGTGGCAAGCGGTAGGCCGAAACGCGGCAGTGTGACCGCGGCGGGACAAAGAGGCCTCCTTATAAAGGGGCTTACACTGCTCCTAGCCCCGCCCCGCCCCGCAGGGGGCGACGTCCTCGCGAAGCGAGGATCCCAATCAAAACTCTCAATATGACACCTTCACTACCTGAAGCCCCCTCGCCTCCTTTGACTGCAATAGCTTGCGGTAAATTCAGTACCGATGATTATGGTAGAGCCGGGCTGCTGACAGACTGAGCCACAGCATCTATTGCTCTCGCCTTGCGTGCGCCGAACACAATGGAGTTATGGTACTCGATAGACTCGTTACTGATTCTGTGGTCCTCGACTTCTCGGAGTTTGAGACGGTCAAGGCGGATGACGCCGTAATCCAACTTCGCATGACAGGTCGGACACACGACCAAGATGTTGTCTTCCCGGTCAAGCCCTGCGTGCCCACCTCCCAGGGGTCTAAGATGGTGCGCTTCAGCATATCGGCCTCCACCAGGGAGTTCGATGATAGTCGGACAAAGCTGGCACTGCATCTTGTGGCGACGCTTCACTTCCCGGGCTAGTGCGGTATCTCTCACGATCCTCAACAATTTGACCTCTATTCGCTCTGGCGGTTCGTCATCGACCGCCAAATCAGGAACATCGTCAGGAAGCCTGCTCGCGGTCTCATATTCTGCAGGTCCTCCCTTGAAGCAGATGTCGCATGCGTGCACGGAAGGTGCGTCATTAAAGCGTCTGCGGCCAGCCGCCCAACTCTCAAGCAAGGGAAGGCTGCGGTCACAGACCTTGTGCCATTGCGCAGTGGGAAATGACTTTTTCTGAAGCACCCGGCACCCGCTTTTGTGAAATACTACATGCATCGATGCGGTTACTCCGTATTTAGGCCAATTAAGAACATACCCTTTAGGGTTAGCCTCCATCCAGGCGAAAAACAGGTCTTTCTGATCAGGCCGGGCGAACACAATATCCGGGTCCCCTTCTGGATCTTGGCGCTCAACGGTAACCTCGGCCTCGCTGAACGTTGTTTCCTCTTCGCCTTTCCATTGGGCCTTCTTGAGTAGCGTGTGGTCTCGGTTGGCGAACTCCAATCGGAGTATCCCAAGCGCCATCTCCTGTTCGCTGTTGTATTCGGGAAACGCTTCGTAGTTAAGTTCAGCGACTTGATCAGACACCGACAGCCGAAAACGGACAGTGTATCGTCCTCCCTTCGGACCCAAGCAAAGATGTTCCGCCTCCTTGGTTTCGCCTCGCGACTGGAGGAGCGCTAAAGGCAATACATCTGTGTAGCCTTTGGCATCGGAGTCGTGCCAAAGCAGATTGAGGGATTGAATGCTCTTCATCCGAATGTGGGGGACTTTTCGCTCTGGATCGGCTAGCGCGGATCGCACTACGTGTGTAATGGTAGCTTTGGAAGTGAAGGACGCCAGTCAGTTCTACCCGAGACTAAAAAGCTGTGACCCCTGCCGTTGGGCGCAACTCAAAGAACCTGCCTTCCTTCGCAAGGCGACCGCCAAGAATGCCGCAGAGTGACGGTGGCCGGAGAAAGCAGCCTGCTCTAGGGGCTTACACTTCTCCTAGCCCCGCCCCGCAGAGGGCGCCGTCCTCGCACAGCGAGGAGCCAGAAGACCACAACCTGCTCAGCGCACTCGCCACTTTTGCGGAGGCGAGTAAAGTGGCACAAATAAAAACGCGGCCAATGCGTTGCCAACATGAACACCCGGCAAAGAGCACCCGGAAGCCATGGGCTGTTCAATGGGCGCTACAGAGATGCGCGGTCAATGGTCGTTCATCGGGCATGTTGCCACTTTCTAGCCTTTGTCACTGTGACGAGCAGAAGAACCGTGCAGCAACTTGGTACCCTGAAGGGCCGACAAGGAGCAAAGCAAACATGCTCCCTTCCCCCGAACATCAACCAAACAGTTAAAGTCGCTTCCATGGCCAGTCAACATCTTGGGCGTAGGATGCTCTTTCCTCCGCACTAGTTCCAAGTCAGGCCTACGCCTCCACCGCCTTAACTGGTGTAAGCGGACTGAAGACATCAAGGGAGCCCTGTTCCTGTGCATAGAAATTGCTAGCGGGCTTCGAACCGCCCGATCAATTCACTTCCAGGTGCGGAGCATTCAGCTTCTCCGACCGCCTGTTTCAGGTCTGCCCTGACCTGGGTTGACCGCTGAGACCGTGAGGGGGTTGGTTTTCCCTTCGATGAGATGCTGTACCGGGTTGCTCCACAGGCACGGAGTAACGTCCGTGCCCTCCTTCGCAAGGCGACCGCCAAGAAAACCACAGAGTGACGGTGGCTGGACAAAGCAGCCTGCTCTTTAGGGGCTTACACTGCTCCTAGCCCCGCCCCGCAGGGGAGGGCGACGCCCTCACGCCGCGAGAGCAGAGGACTAAGAAGCGCTCGGGGTTGGATGTCGCCCCAGTGCAGCCAGTTTTTCGGTACACACAAACCCACACGTTCAGCACACTTGTCATTTGGTGTAGATGACCGACCCAATTATCTGATCTGGTAGCGCATGTCATTTTACCTCTGTTTTCAGATAGTGGTCGCGGATGGCCTTGTAGCTAGGTATGTCGATACCAACTGGGATGTCGGGATCACTAATGCCTAGCGCATCAATTTTAATATCGGTAGGTATTTTGATTTCATTCTGAGGCGTGTACCGTTCTCGAAAACTGCGCAGGTGCTCTTCGGTATCATCGTCAGCCTTGTCGGCATACGGATACCAACCTCTATCAATCAGCATATTGTCATATTTGCGGGCCACAGTCGGCGCAATCAATACGCCTTGTTGTCCAGTCAACGCCTTGATGGCCATAACGTCAGGATGGTCGTCGAAACTTGCATGTCCCCCAGAGAGACTAGCTCGCCATGCGTCAATCTGCTCCTTGCGAACTTTTTCAAAATTATCTTCTTTGCCGCGCTCGTCGCTCAACCATTTTTTCTGCGCTGCTTCCAATTCGGCCTCTACCTGCGCGCGATACGCGGGATCTAAAATTGCCTCCTCAACTAATCCCTTCCTGTCTATTTTAACCCGTTCAGACCCAGGTGTAGGGTTTGCCGATGGCTCCGAATCGTCCGGCTTTGCAGCGTCTTTTTCCTTATTGATAGAGTTATCAGCCATTTTAGGCCGTGCAACATCAGGCTGGATTGTTACGTTTTTCATTTCGCTCAAACCGAACCACAATCTCCCAAGGAAACCTCCTCTTTCGCTGAGGCCCGTGGCAGTTGCGTCAAAGGTAACTACATCGGACTGTGGACTTTCTCCTTCTGTCCCGGTAGCCTTCTGAAAATTTAAGATTAGCACACTACCTTCCTGCGTCCAAAGTCCCGTTATCCTCGTGATTCCATTTCGAGTGGTGCCCGGATAGTCAGCCGTAAACGTCCCATCTTTACTCAAGACCAACTGCCTATCGCCAGTTTTCCAAGTCGTGCCTCCAAGTTCGAGAGCGTTGGCAAATCCCATTAAATTGAGGGCCATTAAACAAACGAATGATCTGACTAATGCGGTCATATTGGTCCTCGCTGATATTCGAATACGTTTACCGTGTAGGCCATCTCTGATGCAACTCTTTCATCAATCAGCCGCTTAACCAACGAGTCATAAAGCTCTCGGCCGCTTGGCATTAGGCCAAGGTAGTGCGTCCTCTTCATCACTGAAATTCCCTGGGATTATGAAGACTTTGTTGGTGTATGGACACCGGGCTCTATCTCCCGCCTTGTAGCCGCGAGCGTCAAGCACCTTGTCGACGAAGGGGCTTTTGATGTGGCCGCCCGATAAGAATTCCGCCGTGGGCAGAGTCGGTCGGGGAACAGGACTAGGCTTGCGGCTAGGGACCGGAACTGGCTCGGCTCGCGGGACCGGAACTGGCTCGGCTCGCGGGACCGGAACTGGCTCGGCTCGCGGGACCGGAACTGGCTCTGCTCGCGGGACCGGAACTGGCTCCGCTGGCGGGACCGAAACTGGCTCTGACACTATTCCTGTTCCAACACGTGGAAGTACTGCAAAAAAATTGCGCCTTGGAACTGCAAGTTTGGCCAATTCTGATGACCAATACGCACTACGGTCCGACATTTCGGACGCCCACTTTTTCCACTCCGAGGCATGAGAGTCCGTAGGGGCATGCCGCATGGCAGCTTCAAGATCTTTTAAAACAAAGTTTGCCTCCTGAATTTGATTTTTGATAAAATCTTCGGTTTTTTCTGCGCCTCCTGGAAGGGTGACACCGCCTTTGTAAACCTTCAAACAAGAAGCCCATCCTCGCAGTCCCAGCAATTTCCCACGAAGGCCATCCTCTTTCTCGGATTCGTTAGCGCTCTCCATGAAGCGGAGGCCCCGTCCAGCAAACTCCATGCAGTCCTCAGGCTGCTTTTGAACAAAATAAGCATATGCTCTGCTGCTCATATAGACCGCTGCTGACAGTCTGGGATGCTTGGATTTAGCAAGCTCCAGGAGAGCCTTTTCTTCAGGATCGATTTGAACGATTAGCCATTTAATGAACGCATCATTCTCTTCGCCTTGAAAGTTTTCGATACGCCCCCGACACAGTGTTGCCTCGGCCCATTTGCGAACCTGGACTCTGTCTTTCACGAGAGAATAAATGTTCGCAAGGCCGCTCATTGCATACGTGTTTTCAGGGTCTAACACTATAGCTAGGCGAAGGTCTTCTGTAATGGAATTGAAACTCGACTCCTGTTTCGTACGACGCCAAGTTTCTTCCGTCTCAGACGCACGCTTCACCAAGGCCTTACTTGTTAGGCCGGTGCGCGTTGCTTTAGCTTTCAGAGCAGTTACAGAGCTTCGTAGGCTGGCCAGAATCGAACGCTCGAAGTCGTCAGCACTATTGGGGACGTCCTTTTCAATTAGCTTTTCGGCCTTAGCAACATCAGCCATCGCTACGGCGTCTAAAATGCCATGAAAATGGTGTAGCTCCGCGCGTAGGCTGCCTGTGAGAAGGAGGAAAACAATTATCTGGTAGCGCATGTCATTTTACCTCTGTTTTCAGATAGTGGTCGCGGATGGCCTTGTAGCTAGGTATGTCGATACCAACTGGGATGTCGGGATCACTAATGCCTAGCGCATCAATTTTAATATCGGTAGGTATTTTGATTTCATTCTGAGGCGTGTACCGTTCTCGAAAACTGCGCAGGTGCTCTTCGGTATCATCGTCAGCCTTGTCGGCATACGGATACCAACCTCTATCAATCAGCATATTGTCATATTTGCGGGCCACAGTCGGCGCAATCAATACGCCTTGTTGTCCAGTCAACGCCTTGATGGCCATAACGTCAGGATGGTCGTCGAAACTTGCATGTCCCCCAGAGAGACTAGCTCGCCATGCGTCAATCTGCTCCTTGCGAACTTTTTCAAAATTATCTTCTTTGCCGCGCTCGTCGCTCAACCATTTTTTCTGCGCTGCTTCCAATTCGGCCTCTACCTGCGCGCGATACGCGGGATCTAAAATTGCCTCCTCAACTAATCCCTTCCTGTCTATTTTAACCCGTTCAGACCCAGGTGTAGGGTTTGCCGATGGCTCCGAATCGTCCGGCTTTGCAGCGATGACCGCGCGGTACCGGATTTCACCGTCTGGTGACATGCTTGTGGTGGTTTTCCCATTTAGTTGCCACAGAAGGTCCTTTCCGGATACCACGAAGGTCTCAGTGATAGATTTCATTTGGCCGTTACCCCCAAAGACAGCATATTGAACGTCCAGAATAATTTTCACTCCATCTTGACGCCATGTTCCCTCTTCGAGGCGAGACAAGTTCCCATAGCCTCCGGGACGAAAGTAGACACAGCTTCCGTCCTTATTTAATTCTACTGAGTAAATGCTAGTTTGATCGAATGTCGGTACGAGTTTGCCCCCCTCCATTTTTCCACGCAGAGACCAGCGCCCGCTCTCAATCAACTCCACTGCTTCTGCAACGCTGAGTTGGGTGCAAAAAAAACAGAAAGTCAAAAATCTCGTAAAAGTTGGGCGGCACTTAATTTGCATGTTGATTGTCCTGTACCTTCACAGCTTATGTCCCAATAGTCAGTTGTAGAGGGATCAGCACACGATTGCAAGCGTTTTGGCCGAACCGACTTCAATGGCACATGATCCGATGCGCGCTTTCGTCTCACGAATACGGACAGCGCATGGGCACTTCTTACACCTCCCAGGCCATTGCAGCGCAGATCAGCTCGACAAACGTGAAGAAATAAGGCGAAGCATTGATGCCCTGACGAATCTCGAAAAGCCTTCGGCCACTCCTCCACGCTGAGCGCTGTACGTTCATTAAACGCCCGCCTTTCTGCGTCGTTGCAGAATGCACACGGGAGAGATTGACCGCGCAACAACACCTAACTACTCCTCAGTTTCAGGCTATGAGAGGCCAACCGGAGGCTGAGCACCTGGAGAAGCGTCGGCGTGACCGAGCTGCCTTTGTTCGACAATGGACGGGTGCAGCATATCAAGGCCGAAGTGCGCATGGGTAGCAACGGCACAAGGCTCCTACACTTTGAAATCACTCCTCCGTGAGAGGAGCTCTTGTTGAAATCGGTCAGCCTGGAGTCATGCTCGCCGCACCCCCGTTCAAATCCCTGCCCTCAGGGCTTGTAGCGGGGGTGCAAAAATAAAGAGTACTCGCATCTTCCTCAGTGTGAGCGCAATTCGATAGATTTAGCGCTTTGGTAAGTCAGGGGTTCATAGCCAACATGAACATGCAGACAAAAAGAGCATCCGAAAGCCTCCCCGCGATTCCGGGGGCTCTATTGACAATGTCCGGTGATTGGGAAGCTTTGGGGCATGAACCAAGCAAAACCAAAAACCACACATCGCCCTTATCTCAAGTATAAGCTCACCGACTTAGAAGCACTCACATCGGTGGCTACGAGAGTAGGAGACCCTGTCATGATGCGGGACATCAAAGAGGAGCTTTGCAATAGAAAGGGACAGTCAGCTCGGCTGTTGTCGCAGCGGCTTCGCACTACACGGCCATCCTGAACCGCAGCAAACAGTAAATACTGATGCGTCTGTCACGTGCCATTTAGCATGCCTGACCGGTCCCCGAGACGGATTATTCCGCTTTATCCGGGAGGAATGGGAGCATCAAGTCGATGGTCTTTGTCACTGTGCCGACCCAAAGAAACTGGAAACCCTGTAGAGCAGACACGCAGCGAAGCAATACCGGCCCCCCCTCCCCTCCCAACCCGCACAGGTTGTCGAACCCGCGCAGCGAGATAAACCACAGCAAGGTCGCTTGCTAGGCCACTCAACATCTTAGGCGAAGGATGCTCTTTCCTGCGCGCCGACCTAGTTCCGAGGCACGGGCTCGTCACTACCGTCTTCCGATGGAGGGCGGAACGGAGAGTTCAAGGAAGGCCGGTTCCTGTGCAGAAAAACCGCCACTGAATTTCGAACCGCCACAGCCCGATCAGTTCGCTCTCATGCGCGGAGCATTGAGCTTGTCCCGCCTATTTGAGGTCAGCCCCCCTCTCCATGGATAACAGCGGAGCCCGTTCTCGCGTTTCTCAATTGTGATGCTGAGCCTTGGACTTTTATTAATCGCCGCCGGTGACGCTCACGCGCATGAACAGGTGGCTCCAGTTGGCCGCTGGGACTGTAAAGGTGTGTGTATTCCCTTCGATGAGATGCTGACTTCCCGCGCCATCCGGGATTGGCGTCCAACTTCCGGGCTGTTGGGATGCGCTCCAGTCGGCTCCAATGGACAGGTCACGGCTTTCGGTGGGAACCGTGCAGGTAACTACGAAGGTGTTCCCGACCCTCTCCGGCAGGGGCATCAATACAGGGATCGAGCCGCTTTTCGGGTCTAAACCGAAGGCGCGCTCGACCTGGTTCTTCAGGCCATCCCCATCGGGATCAGCGAGGTAAGTAGATGCCGAGGTCACGTCAGTACTGCCGAAATGCGTTTTTCGCCATGCTTGGGCCAGCGTAAGCGTCGTGAAGGACTGGCTTGTTCCGTAGGAGATAGCGTCACCACTTTGCGCTGCAAGCCGGTAATAATACGTAGTTCCTGGTGCCAGCGCACTCAGCGTTACATTCACTGGCTGAACGGTGTTTTCGAAGCCGATTACGGACCCCGCCGTCGCCTGCCCATAACTTGCGCTCGTCCCGTATTCCCACCAAGTCTGGGTGACCACCCCCTGAGCGTTAACGCTACCAGAGAGCGTGACGCTTTCCGCTGCCAACGATGCCGCTGCGCCTGTCTCGACAAGCGCTTCGAGCGGCGCTCCGTACCTCACCAACGCGAAGTCGTTGTCATCATTGTCGATGCCGTTGTCGGCATAACCACCCACGATGATCTTTCCGTCCGGCTGAAGCGCGATGCATTGGCCATAGTCGTGGCGAGGCCCCACCGGTGTCATCACTTTGCCATCGGACCCGAAAGCACTGTCTGGCTCTCCGTTGGGCGTGTAGCGCACGAGTGTGAAATCAAATGAAGTGCCGTTCGACCCGTAGCCCCCCACCAATATCTTTCCGTCCGACTGGAGACACATACTTTTGCCGTAATCATAGCGGTTGCTCACTTGAGTGATGACAACTCCTGCGTTGCCGAAAGTGCTGTCTAGGCTTCCAGAAGATGTGTAGCGGATGAGGACATGGTCCGTGAAGCTCCCAATCTGACTGGAGCCAGCGATTAAGATCTTGCCGTCGCTCTGAATGGCTACAGATCGCCCCTCATCGTCGCCTGCCGTCGCTGCGGTGAGGACCTTGCCGCCCGTCCCGAACGAAGTGTCAAGGCTTCCGCTTGCTGTATAACGAGCCATGGCGAAATCCACATTTGTTCCGTTGTAGGCCTGACCAGCAACGACAATCTTCCCGTCGCTCTGAATGGCGACTGAATAGGCAAAGTCGTCCTCCGGGCCAATGGGCGTCTTCACACTTCCGCCAGTCCCAAAAGAGCTATCTAAAAAGCCGTCAGCCGTATAGCGCGCAAGGACGAAGTTGTAGTGGGCTGAACCGCCCCATGCTGAACCAGCCACCAAAATCTTTCCGTCACTCTGAAGGGCAATACTGCGCCCACTGTCGTCTCCCGTTACTGTAGAGATCACCTTGCCGCTGCTGCCGAAAGTGGAATCAAGCTCGCCATTCGGAAGGTAACGCACGAGCCCAAGCACACGCTGTTCGCTTGAATTGACCACTGTCCCTGCAACCACAAGCTTCCCGTCGAGCTGAAGCGCTGCGGCATATGCAACGTCGTTGGTGGGCCCAACTGAAGTCAGCACTTTTCCTCCATTTCCGAATGAATAATCCAATGTGCCATTCGGCAGGTAGCGCGCCAAGGCAAACACCCCATAGAAGCCGTCGTAGGCTTCTCCTACCAAGATGATTTTCGAGTCACCCTGAACAAGCACGGAGTGGGCGAATTCATGTCCTGCTTCGACGGGAGTGACCACCTTACCCCCCACTCCAAAGGAGGGATCCAAGCGGTGCGAGGTGTTGGTGTAGTCGGCCCGAGCAGTTAGCGGTATTTGGAAACTTCCTTCGTCCTCGTCATCACTCGCCATGGAGAGCGCACCCGCAAAGACGCCGTAGGCGGTGTTCGCCAGAAAGCGCAGCGCGAATGTGAATGTTCCGTTGGGCACAATGGCGACCGGCGTGAACGTTGCCTCTAGCGCGTATCCGCTCGGAAGCGTTAGGCCGGTGAGATGGAGGTCAACAGTCCCCGCGTTCTTCACGGTGAAGCTCTGCCACGCGCCGCGCGTCCCAAGGGGCGTGCTGCCTAGATCCACCGGAGTCAACTGGCCGTCCGCCAGTTCTGCGCCGTTGGCATCAGCCCCCACAAAAATCTGAATCTCTGGCAGATTTGGCAGCGGCGTAGGTGCTGCAATGAGATTCCAAGGAAGTCCTATGCCTGCGGCAAAGAGAAAATGGAGGAGGGGCTTTGTGCGAAGACGCGGAAACATGAGCGGTGGCAGTTCGAATGTCAGGGAGGATTTAGGAGAGAAATTTTTCGATTAGGCGGTAATTACACAGCGTCCGACGCGCGGTGCAACGACAAGTTCTCTGCCACACGCAGGACGCTAACACGGGGGAACGCTCCTCCGAATAGAGCGGTGGAGACATGGGTCCACTCCTAAAAAAAAAAAACATTGTCAGCGAGTTCGCTATCGCTTGGCCTTGTAGCTTGGTAACAAAGTCATAGGGTGTGCCCTTCTTAGCAAACGAGACGGCCAGGAACGCCAGGCTGACGGCAGCAGAGTTAAAAGCCGCAAAAGGAACCAACTCCATTTCCCCGACCCGCCGGAGCAGCGTCCTCGCCGAGCGGGGAACCAGGAAGAAAACGGTGTCCGGTGCTAACAAGTCCATAGCATATGTCTCACGTGGTGCTTGCCGCCTCAATCGTAAAGAGGCTACGCTCAATTTGCTAATTCGTCCCGCATGGCTTCACTGGGAAGATGGCACAGGAAACGAAGATCGGCCCAGAGCAGGCTGAACTAGCATACCAACAAGCGCGTCTCGTTCGCGAAGGGCAAGTAACCGCCGCAGAAGCTCGGTCGACGCTGGCTGGCGCAGGGTTCAACGCGAACACCGCAAGTGACCTCATAGCAAACTTTGCCCATATGTTAGATGGGAAACCCTATTCGCGGCGTCTCAGCTTTTTTGTGACGCACCGCTATTTGGAAGGCATACGTCAAGACTACGGGCACCTTGCGTTTAAAAACGCGCTGTCTGCACTCTCGAAACACATTGAATACTACGAAGCACAAAGCGGGACCGGGATGCCAGGTCTTCGGAACTTGTTGTCGGAGCAGTCCGGAGAGACGGGAGAGTCGGACAGGAAGCTGTCAGACGTGAATTCGGCTGAGGCGGTTGTGAGTGCGATCGGAGAATTCGACGAACTTGGCCGGACACAGTTTCTGTCGAAATATGGGTATGGCCCTTCGAAGAGCTACTTCCTTGAGTTCGAGGGGAAAAAATACGACTCCAAGGCCATCATTGGCGTCGCACGGCAGTTTACTGGTAAAGGCCTTCCGCCGCTCAAGGCCTCCGAGTTTAGTGGAGGTGAAACCACGGTCAAAGCGAAGCTGGAATCGCTGGGTTTCAAGGTTGTACGAAGCGCCATCAACGCCGACTGGAGCGATCTGGAAATCCGGGAGATCATTTTTGATTACCTGGACATGCTCAAGTCCGAGCTAGCCGGAAATGCCTACGACAAGACCGAACACCGTGCGCGACTTGCGCTCAAGCTAAGTGCTCGCTCCAACGGATCTATCGAGTTTAAGCATTCAAACATCAGCTCTGCGCTCGCAGAAATGGGCTTGCCTTACATAAGGGGCTATAAACCTCGCGACCATGCCCAAGGAGCAGTTGCAACTGTATTGGATGAACTGCTGGAGGAAGACCAGGCACTTCGAGCAGATCTGGCAGCCATCACTTCAACTACTGAGGTTCCGGCATTTGCAGAAGAGGTTCCTCCGCCTGACGCAGTGCCCTATCTTCAAAAAGGCTCACGAAAACGCCGCCCGGTTCGTATAGATTTCCAAAAGCGAGAAGAGCAGAATCGGCTGCTTGGCCTACGAGGAGAGGAACTGATTGTCCAGATCGAGCGCAACAAACTGACGCGGGCTGGATTCCCTGACCTTGCCGCTATGGTTGAACACGTGGCGGTAACCCGAGGGGATGGACTCGGATATGATGTGCGTTCCTTCGATGAAAAGACCGCGCAGCCGCTGTTCATTGAAGTCAAAACAACTACAGGCAACATCGATTCCCCTTTTCTTATCACTCTTAACGAGATTGAATTCTCAGATGAATACGAAGAACAATACGCGCTTTACCGTGTCTTTGAATTTGGTCGAAAGACCAAGTTTTACACTCGAAGAGGTGCAATCCGATCAAACTTCGGCCTGACTGAGAAGGTCTACTTAGCGTCTCCGATTGCAAAGGAAATCGAATAGACTTCTAATTTCCCGCTATGCTTTATGATGATTGTGCGATACGAAGGCCGCTGCATGCAAAAAGGCTAATCTTCTTTTGACGCTGACATGAACCACCTGATCATCACAGCCCATGGCATACGAACTTACGGCGACTGGCAAGAACGCTTGGAAAACCTCACAAGGGAAGCACGGCCTCAGAATCCACCAGAGCACATGGTGTTGAAATATGGGTTTTTCTCTTTCCTTCAATACGTCATCCCTCCGCTTCGCTGGGTAAAAGTCTCCCTCTTCTGCCGGGAACTCAGACATAAGCTCCAAAGTAAGAGTTGGGACCGCATTGACATCGTCGGTCATAGTTTCGGTACCTACATTATCGCTTATGGTTTGAGAAAGCTAGCCCAAGACCATAGCCTGAAATTCAAAGTCAACGTCGTCATTTTCGCGGGCAGCGTTTTGAGAGACAACTTCCCCTGGCAGCCCCTCCTAAACAAGCATGTTTCTCGCCTCGTCAACGACTGTGGAACTAAAGATAATGTTTTGTTGCTGAACCAATTGTTTGTGCTGTTTGCGGGCCTTGCCGGACGTTTCGGATTTAGTGGTGGTCTAGGTAACAACTTTCGCAACCGCATGTTCCCCTTTAGCCACAGCGGCTACTTCGAGGCGCATCCCCGGCTCAGCTATGCGGATAAGGATGACTTTATGCGTATGCAGTGGCTTCCGCTGTTGCTTGGAGAGGGTCCTATACCTCCCACTGTGCCTGTGACACCCACTGTGACGGACGGCATCCGTGATTTCGTATTTCGCAATATGGAGCCGATCAAACTCGCCATATGGCTTATTCCCCTGCTCGCTATCATATGGACATTTTATGACCAAAAAGTTGAAGCCAATCGCCAACGCGAGAACGCCGAGGCAGCGGCGAAAAAACTGATAGAGGCTGATGCTCAACAGGAAGCGCTACTCCTCCGTGCCAGCCACGCAGACCATGAAGCTGGACTGCGCGCTTTCGCTGAAAACCGGGAACCCGAAGGCATAGACTATTTCGTCCGCGCACTTATATACCGCCCGAACAATTCAAGTGGGCTCGCAGCTGCCGCAAGTCATGCATTCGGGATTAATACCCCAAGATGGCACCCACGATTGAACGCCCTGTTTACCAATGGAGAGCGCTACTTTGGGTTTTCTACTGACAGTTCGCTTATCGTGGTTGGATCTGGAGAAAGCAGAGTTCGAGCAGTTGAAATGACCTCAGGCAATCCTCTCTCAGAAGTGGAATTCGGCAGCAGGGTTGAGAATATCGTGATTGATGGCGTTGGACATTATGTGGCAGTCACAGGCAATAAAACCACAGCACATTTTGTTGATGCAAGATCTGGCAAGGAAGTGCGCACCCAGAAATTCGATGGCGAGATTGCGGCAATTACGACGACCCCTGATGGACGAGTACTGGCCGCAGTTACAGATGAAGACAATCTCGAGGTTCTAGACCTTCGAACTCAGCGGCGAATGGCAAACGTTCCGTTGAGTTCGCAAGCGCAAGATGTCCAGTTCTCTTCTGGCGGCAACCGGTTCGCGTTCATAAGCCCTCGTCCGTCGCCACGTTCAGCCGACAATGAGGTGTTATTGGTATTCGACTCCGACGACGGAAAAAAGGTGGCCGATATCCAGCCACTAGATCAAATAACCTGGGCGGTGTTGAGTCCCGACGGAAAGTATGTTGTGAGCCTGATGACAAGTGGGGTGTTGAGCCTGCATTTAGTTGGCCACCCTAAGGCTCTGTGGGAAAAGAAGCTCAATCCTGAACCGGGGACCGCTGTATTCAGCCCAGACAGCCGAATGCTCGCCATTGGAACGAGGGGAACTAGCGGTGGGATTCAAATTGTCGCGGCGGCAACCGGTTCGGTCCTTTATGATGCTTCTTTGGGAGGACGAGTAGAGCCCATTTTTTTCAGTCCAGATGGACGACTAGTGGCGGCAGGCTGCGCGAATAAGAAGGTCGTCGTTCTTGACTACACTAAAGGGAGTCGCATAGGCGAATGGGATTTTGAGTATTACCTCGAGACTGTCTGTTTCAGTCCAAACGGTGCCTTTCTAGTTATTGGTGAGGAGTCCCATCCTGTTGTAAACATCAGAATCTACGAAACGGGCGCTGGACGCGAGGTACAGAAAGTTGAGTTAAGCAGAGGCGTGAGTAGTTTGCAATTTAGTGCCGATAGCCGCCAAGTTCTTTTCGAATATATCGGCGGCACCTCTAAGCAAGCTGGTTTCCAGCCATTATTCGTCTCGCCGGATAACCTATTAGTGGGAAAACGAGAACACTTTTTAGAGAATGGAAACACCGCAGGGGTGGCCGAAAGAGCGAATGGCAAACTTCTGTGCACACTCCGATTCGCGACAGACGTACAAGCATTAAGTTTCAGTCCAAATGGGAGCCGATTCGCCGCCGCGGATGGTGGTGGCTTCCTTGCTAACCCCGAAGACCCGGCAGAGCTGCGAGTCATCGATACACAGTGGCTGAGAGCAGATCGAGAATTGTATGGGGCATTCGGCGCTGCGCTCGCAGTTCAATCCGGCCGTATGTTGGAGAAACAGGGTGAGTTGAAAAACTTGCCGATTTCTCTCATGGGAGAAGCCCGTGTCGCCATTGCTGACTTTGTTCGCCAGGGACCACCATCTAATGCTAAGTGGCAGCACGCCATTCTCAAGTGGGCTACCTCCGAGCCTGAAAGGCGCTCGACCTCGCCTTGGGCCACCGAGCCGATGCGTTTGGCTGCCGGGCGCTGGTTTATGCAGGCATCAGGTAAACTACCGTCTTTCATAACCGATACCGCTGACGTAGCGCCGTGGCACCCCCTGGAACCATTGTCTCTGGCCCGCTTAGAACCGAGACCAGGATACCGCAATTACGACGCCGTCCATGGAGTGGTACGGCCTACTTTTCTAGCCCGACTTACTCTCCAACGATTGCGCGGGGCGGACGAGCAACTGTATGGTCGCGAGGTGCTGGCAGAGTATGCTACCTGGGCTGCAAAGATCATGGACCAGGAGTTGAAGCTCTACGCTGAAGCAAAGGAAGCGATCGCTTTTGCCATTGCACGCACACCGCCAGAGAAGCGAAAGGAACTTCTGGACCTGGAGGCCAAAATTCAGCTGAAGTAGCAATGCTGCGTAATCCGCTGCACCCGATTCGGCAGGCCAGCAAAGCTACGACTGCCGCACCCGCGCGTCACTCCCGAAACGTCGCTAAGCTTGGGGCGGTTAGTAAAAATACCATGAACAAATTACGTCAACTCATAATAATTTCCTTTGCTTGCCTTCTCGCAATTACCCGAAGCTCCGCAGAGGAGGCATCTTTCGATGCCGTCATCAATCTAGTTGCAACAGGTAATGTCGACAAACTGCGCCGAGTCATTGAGAAGAATCCTGAAGCGGTTCATCTATTAAATCCCAACGGCTTACCACTTATCCATAGAGCGGTAATGACCGATAAGACCGAAACTGTTTCAATTCTAATTGATGCAGGTGCCAAGCTTGATTCAGTGGATGGACTACGTAGGACTCCGTTGCATGTTGCTGCAGGTTGGTCCACATTAGCGATGGTCGAGCTTCTGTGGAAAAAAGGTGCTAATCCGAAGGCCACGACAGAACGAGGCGACACCCCTTTAGATTTTGCGAACGACAATTTCTACCAAGACAAAAAGGTTGAGAGGGAAAAGATAAAGGCTTTTCTGACGGGAAAAGGTGCGGTTATGTCCGAGGGTGAGGAAGAACGCCAACAAGTGATCAAGGAGGTAGAGGACAGTATTGCCTCGCGACCCGACAAAGGACCAGAACCCAGGCAAAGCGAGTTCGATGGTTCTGTCGATCTCATCACAATATATGTCAGAGAAGTAACCAACGACCCCTCTCCGAAGTTTGAAGAATGGTCAAAAGTTTCCTCTCTTGGCGATAAGTGGGCGGTGCGCGCCAGGTTTACGTACAAGAATTCTGCTGGCGCTTCCCAACAAGCCAATCGATGGTTTTACGTCGTAGATGGCAAAGTCGTTTCTACGAAGCCTGCACAATAACCAAACCAGGCAATCAACCAAACCCCTTACAGCGATCGGTTACCGAGGCGTTAGGCCCCTTCGCGCGTCAGAGCGCAAAGAGGCAATCCAATTCTGAAGAATCGATTATTGACTATATTTTGTTTCCGAGCAAGGTGCGGCAGGGAAAGAGTAATGACAACAAAACTTGCTGATCTGGATGAACTTATCTTGCTTTGTCGCAGTCAAAGCGCGCAAGATCATATCCGGGAGGCCGTTGCTTGCTATCGGGCAGGGGCGTTTCGATCGGCGATTATATCTACATGGATTGCTGTGGTTTTTGATGTCATAGAGAAGCTTAGAGATTTGGCTCTAACCGGGGACAATGAAGCAGAGGAAGCGGTTGCACGCTTTGAATCAATTCACCAGAGGAGTGATCTCAAACAGGCTCTCGACTTTGAGCGAGGATTGCTCGCCGAATGCTCGAAAAAATTCGAGCTCTTTTCACCTTTGGAGTGTGAGGACATCGAAAGATTACAGTCCGACCGTAATAGGTGTGCACATCCTAATCTTATCCGGTATGGAGAAGTATATTCCCCTTCGGCTGAGCTCGCCCGCACTCACATTCGTAATGCGGTAGAGCATGTGCTGCAACAGCCACCGAAAGTGGGTAAACCTGCCCTCGAAGGGCTTTTTAAAGAAGTCCAATCAGAATATTTTCCGATAGACGCGGACCAAGCATTTGAGGTGCTGAGGGGAGGAGCATTAGCACGCCCAAAAGAGAACCTTGTACGAAACTTTGTTCTGGGAATGACTACATGTGCGTTGAAGGGAGATTTGCCTGCGCGAGACCTTTCAAAACGAGTAGCTGCGATCCAGGCAGCTCTTCGGCTTCAACGTGAGGTGTTTTTGGGCATGATAAAATCCCACCTGCCGAAAGCATTGTCGAAAACGCCTGACCCTGGACTAAAATGCTTACTTCTGCTCCTCAGAAAAATGCCCGAATTGAATGATGCAATTGATCCGGGTTTAAGGGCTCGACTTACGCGCTGCGTTCAAGTCGCACCACAAGATGACTTGCCAATTGTAGTAACGGCGGCCCTCGGCTTATCCGACTTTAAAGAGGTATGTCTCACCCGCGTTGCGGGATTGGGATCGAACGCTATTGCTACCATTGTAAGCATGCGGCGGAACAACACTCCAGAGCCTGTTATTGATCGTGCTCTACAGTTATATGAAACGGCTGGCAACTTTGCAGATGCAAATGACACGGGGGATGAGCTCCTAAAACCGTGTTTAAAAGCGTTCTCAAAACCTCAAGTGTTAAGGCTATTTGATATAGCCGACAAGAATGGTCAGGTTCGTGGCAGTACGACTTTTGACGATCTGGTTTCCACGATCCGCGATTACGATATTCTCACTGCCGACGAGTTCCGAGAGTCAATGAAAGTCAGAAGGTGGGGAGGCAGTTTTCTAGATAAAAGTGCAGTTGATGAGAATGACCTATGAGCGAAGCATAATGCCGTTATTGTGCAGATAGCCACTTCCACAAAGCCGTCGGCCCGGTAGTTGAAACGCAACCCAAGAGCAAAAAGCGGTGTATAAAGTGCCACGGGGTAACAGATGAGGACCAGTTCTACGGGAGATTAGCAGATGTCACCCGTGTCGCCCGTCCCATGACATGAGACAGGCGCTCTTCTGGAAAGCGGCTCAGAATGTCACAGGGTGAAAGCGACAAGACAAAACCGTGGGCGCGCTACCAAAACATTTGCTTCGCCGGATTTCAGCCTAAGCATTCGATATGGGAAACAGCTTTTTTAATTTTGGGCGCGTCTCCACTCCGCGTTAGTGGACGACCTTGCAAGAGTGGTGCCAGGAGAAAGATCGACTAAGGACGAGAGTGTTGGCTCTTTGGCGAACACTTCACTCAACGCCCATATCTGGGCTGTTTCAGCGGTCTCGCTCTCGCCACTGTTGCACAAGAATTGCCATCCTGAATCTTCCTTAGAAGCTGGGGAATCACGATGAGCCAACAGTATCGGCAGTCCCATCGCACAATGGATGCAGATTATCGCTCCTCTCGAATCTGACACTGGGTTATTTGGGCTGAACAGAAGCACCTTTAGCAAGATTTTCCTCCCGCGACAATACTTGAGCATTGCCGAAGCTGTTAGTCCCTCCGGTCGAACGTGGAAAAATGTGATCGACCTGCGCCTCATTTGGGCTCGGAGAATATCCTTTTTCGTATCGCCCAGGTATCGTCAAGACGTTTCCTGACAGATCAGAACGAAGCACTCCGCTATTCCTGCGCATGTTTTCATCCAAGATTTGTTGCCTCTGAGCTGGCGTAAAGAGCTTTCCCGGCCCGACTGAGGCCGGATCGCGAATCTCGGAGTAGGCACTGCGATCGGAAGTCTGCGATCCGCTACTGCCGCCATATTTGTCAATGAGATAAGCCGTGCCAAGAGCCGCTGCCAAAGCGGTAGCTTCATTGATCTCGCTCTCGTACTTGCTGTAGAACTCAGAGCTCTTTTCCTTAGTAGCCTCCCAGGCTTGGCCGCTCTTTTCCTTGGTAGCCTCCCAGACGGGCGCACTCTTCTCCTTGGTAGCCTCCCAGACCTGACCACTCTTCTCCTTGGTGGCCTCCCAGACCTGACCACTCTTCTCCTTGGTGGCCTCCCAGACGGGCGCACTCTTCTCCTTGGTGGCCTCCCAGACCTGACCGCTCTTTTCCTTGGTAGCCTCCCAAGCCTTGGCACTAGCTTGTTGGACTGACTCAGAAACTGAATCAAACCAGGATTTTTCTGGCTTTGGATCCTCAGCTTGAATTCTGAAGGAGCAGATGAGGCACCCTAATACGATGAGCGGCCATTTCGCGTGCATGGCGGCCATTTAAACCCTGAGCGAGCTGCCGTCAACGGTTTGTGACGACACGGTAACCCATAGATTTCCTACAATTTCTCCAAACGATTATCAATGCTATGGCGGTGGTTCCGGCACAGACTCCCATGACGGTGAGCCCCAACTTGAAGTTCAAAAGTACTGCATGCTCGCCGCACCCCCGTTCGGATCCCTGCCCATGCGGTTACTACGGGAGTCTCAAGAAAGAGTGCCGGTGCGGTCCAACGGTCATTCAGAAGTACCGGCAACGAATCAGTGGGCCATTGTTGGATCGTATCGATTTGCATGTGGACGTCCCGAGTGTGGAGTACAAAACGCTGTCCTCGACAGAGTCATCGGAGACTTCCGCAATAATCCGGGAACGAGTGGAACGTGCTCGCGCGATTCAGCGGGAGCGTTTCAAAGCGGAACGAGACATCCATACCAACAGCGCGATGACGCCTCGGCTGATCCGCAAGCATTGTGAATTGGATGCCGAAGGGTCAGGCTATTTGGAACACGCCATGACCGACATGAACTTCAGCGCCCGTGCCCATGACCGCATTTTGAAGGTGTCACGGACCTTGGCAGATTTGGATGGCGCCGAAAAGATCAGCGGCAATCACATCCTGGAAGCCATCAATTTCCGGGCACTGGATCGGGCGTTGTGGGCGTAATCCCCTTTCATTCCGGTCGCCTGCCCGACCCCCGAGAACTCGTGGGTTATGCATAAAGACGGCGTTGGCAACGTTCTAGTCTTCTCCTCTCATGCCCCGTTTCGTTTTTAGCCTCTCAGCCATCCTTTTCGCCAGCCTTGGCCCTACCTGCGCAATGGGCGCGGCCGGGCCGATCGACGTCTTTCTGGATAAGCACTGTATCAGCTGTCATGGCCCCGAAAAGGAGAAGGGCGATCTGCGGATCGACAAGCTTTCACGCGATTTCAAATTAGGCGCGGATGCCCACCATTGGGCGGAGATGATCGAGCAGGTCAATTCCGGCGAAATGCCTCCAAAAAAGGAGAAGAAACCGACGCAGGAGGAAATCGCGGCGTTCGTCACGGAACTCGACTCGCTGATCAAGGAAGGCAAGGCGTCTCGGATGGCAGCGCGGCCGCCGGTATCGCATTACCGCCTGAGCCGGAAGGAGTACCAAAACACGGTCTATGACCTGCTCGGCGTGCGATACGATCCAGCCAAGCCAGGGGAGCTGAACGAAGACACGCTCTGGCATGGTTTTGAGCGACTCGGATCAGAGTTGTCGCTTTCGCCTTCGCATGTCGATCGCTATTACCGCGCGGCAGAACTGGTGCTTGATCGCGCCTTTCCCGCCGCTCCCGTCGAGACTCGCAAAGTTCTCAAGACCGCCGCCGACTTGCGCTACAACGGTGGGAAAGAGCAGCAGGCGGCTCTGGACCGATTCGGTATCAAGCGACCGCTGCGTTATCTTCTCTTCCCCGGTAATGTCCAGAATGCCCTTGCGCCCGAGTGGTTCGGGAAAACCGGTCCGCAACACAGTGGGCTCTATCGTGTTCGTCTCCAGGCCAGCGGCATCCGCCCCCTCGACGGCCAGCCTGCCCATCTGAGCATCGGCAAGGTGACGGGTGAAGAGACCGTCGCAAGCGTCATCGATTTTGACATCACAGCACCGGAGGACCATCCGCAGGTGTATGAGTTCGAGGTCATGCTAGAGATGCCGGCGATACTGCATTTCTGCGTGGTGGCCACTGATGTCGTGGATCGCAGGAGTGGCGCCGCATTTCGCAATGCGCTAGCCAGCAGAGGCGGTTATATTTTCACGCACAGCAGCGAAACTCTGCTGCTGAATGCGAACGCCCCGCAGATGTTCGATGACAAGGGGAACGGTCTCTTTTCGACGGTGCTTCTCGATTGGATCGAATGGGAAGGGCCGCTGGAAACGGACGCGGAAAAGTCCCGACGCGCGGATCTCATGCCCTCCGATGACGCGACTGCCGAGGTCGTCGCGGCGTGTCTCCACCGTTTTGCCGAACGCGCCTGGCGCAGACCGGTTCAAAAGGAGGAACTGGAGGACTATGTGAAATCCTACCAAGACGAACGCGCAGCGGGCGAAAAGCCAGCCGACGCCTATCGCGTGGCGATGCAGGGGGTGCTGACCTCCCGGAACTTCCTCTATCTTGTAGAGGGCGAACCGGCCGCCCGCGAGCGACTCACCGATTGGGAGGTTGCCTCGCGGCTCTCTTATTTTCTGTGGAGTTCGATGCCGGATGACGCGCTCTTCAGCGCGGCTAAAGGGAGCACCCTCAACGGCGAAGGACTGAATAAGGAGGTGGACCGAATGCTGACGGACAGCCGGATCAACCGCTTCATCGACGACTTCTCACGGCAGTGGTTGCAGTTGCACCGCGTCGGCATGTTCCCTCCTGACAAGAAGCTGTATCCCGACTATGACCGATGGCTCGAGATGAGCATGCGCGCCGAGCCGGTGGAATTTTTCCGCGAGATGCTGGTGAAGAATCTGCCCATGGATAGCTTCATTGATTCTGACTGGACCATGGCCAATGCCCGGCTCTGCGATTTTTACGGACTGCCGGAACTAAAAACTAGCGGCTTCCAGCGCGTCTCCCTCAAGCCTGAGGATCATCGCGGCGGTCTGCTCGCCATGGGCGCCTCGCTGGGCCTCACCTCAGACGGCACGCGCCACCGTCCCGTGCACCGTGGAGTCTGGTTGAGTGAAGTAATCCTCGGCAAAACGCCGCCACCACCCCCGGCCAACGTGCCTGCCATCGAGCCCAACCCACCAACCAGCGCCAAGGCAACCCTTCGCGAAAAACTGGAGGCCCACCGTGACAACGTGAATTGTGCAGCCTGCCACGCGAAGATCGATCCCCTGGGCATCGCCTGGGATAACTATGACGCCATCGGCCAATGGCGCACCCATGAAAAGGTCGCCGCAGGAACCGGTGCAGATCCCATGGTCAATCCCGCTGGTGAAATGCCCGACGGCCGTCACTTCAAGGACGCAAACGAATTCAAACGCCTGCTGATTGCGGACCGCGACAAGTTTGTGCGCGCCTTCATCGAGCACCTCAGCACCTACGGCCTCCGCCGGGTCCTTACCGTTGATGACGAGGACGATATCAATGCCATTGCGGCAGAAGTGAAGAAAAACGGAAATCGCGTTAAAGACATCGTCCGGGCTGTGGCAGTCTCTGAACTGATGCGAAAAAGATAACTGCGCTAAACCTTACCAGGAACCAACAACTAGGAACAAAGAACCAACACCATGAGCAACTACCTTTCTCAATCCTGGCTAATCGACCGCCGTCATGCTCTGCGGGCGTTGGGCACTTTTATTTCACTGCCACTTCTTGAGTGCATGGTACCGGCCCGGGCCGGTGCAGCGGAGAAGGTCACGGCCACGCCGCGGCGCAGCGCTTTCATCTATCTGGCCAATGGCGTTCACTCGCTGAACTACCAGATCACGACGTCGGGGAAGGACTACAAATTCTCCCGCTCGCTCATGCCTCTGGAGAAGCATCGCCAGGACATTACGCCCATCAGTGGTTTGCATCACCCGGGGAGCCTCAGTCACCACCACAATTGCATCAGCGTCTGGCTGACTGGCGGAAAGCTCGGTCCTTCCGATCGCAACACCATCTCCGTGGATCAGAAAATGGCCGAGGTTACTGCGCAGCACACGCGATATCCCTCGATGGAAGTGGCCATCACTCAGGAGTCCCTCGCCTGGACCGCAGACGGCGTCAGGCTGCCTGCGCTGCGCCGTTGCAGTGAGATCTTTTCGTCCATGTTCGCGGAACCGAAAGGCGGCATCGCGGCTCAGCGTCGGGCCTTGCGCCGCAAAGGCAGCGTCCTTGATGACAACCTCGCCGAAGTGCGACGGCTCGAGAAGAAAATGGGATCCGAAGACAAGGGGCGCATGAATCAATACCTCACGTCCGTCCGCGAAGCAGAGATCCGCACACGGCGGGCGGATACGTGGCTGGATACGCCACTGCCCTCCATCTCCGAATCCGATCGCGCTCGCACTAACCGCGACATCGCTGACACCAAAGCAGGTGATTATTTCCGCACAGTGTATGACCTTATGGTGCTCGCGTTTCAGACGGATGTGACACGCGTGGCCACCTTCAGCCTGGGTGGTGAGGGCCAGGCCATTTCCATTCCGGAAATCGGCATTACGGAATCGCGCCATCAGCTCAGCCACCACGGCGGTGATGCGGACTACATTGAAAAGCTTACCAATTACGACACGTTCGCCATCGAGCAGTTCAGCTACTTCCTCACGCGGCTTGCGGAGACCAAGGACCTTAACGGCAAGCCGTTGTTAGGCTCAACCGTGGCACTTTTCGGCAGCGGCATGTCCTATGGCCATAGCCACGGCAATGCCAACCTCCCTCTTGTGCTCGCCGGTGGATCAGACCTCGGACTCAAGCACGGCCAGCATCTGGATTTCAACAAGATGGCCCCGGGATTCCAAGGTTATGCGCTCGGCCCGGACGGAGCGCTCACCCCCGCGCATTACCAAGTCTGCAGCCGCCCCGTGAACCCAGACGCCTACATGAGCAGCCTGCTGCTCCTCATGGCCCAGCGCATGGGCGTGGAGATCGACAAGTTCGGCGACAGTAATAAAGCCATCGCGATATGAAGAAGTTCTTTGTTCCTCGTTCTTGGTTGTTGGTTTCTCGCTCTATGTCCTTCTCTCGTTCGTTGGAATTGATCCTTCTTTGTTTGTTGGTCGTTCAAGCTAGCGCTGGCAACGAACAACCAAGCACCAAGAACAAAGAACCAGGAACCGAACCCTTCCGTCCCGAAGCGGGAAAATTCCCGCCCCTCGAAAAAGCCTATTCCTACCGGGGCGAACTCGTGTTTGTGGATCATGCGAATCGCCGCGGCAGCCTGCGCGTGCAGAGCGCGGGCACGTATTTCCGGAACGCCCCGCAACCCTTTGCCATGCTCCCCTACGGTATGGTGCGCTATCACGGCGCACCGGCGGATCTCCGGGACATACCGCTCGGCACCGTCCTCCACGTAAAGGCATTTCTCCCTCCCGACCCGACCATCTCTGCCGTGCCGGTGTTGCCGGTCGATAACAAGGACAAGACCGCAGGTTATAGTGGCCTCGGTGTCGCCCCGGCCGAGAACCATGTTCTCCTGCTCGAAGACGAGCCCAGCCACTGCCAGCGCGAGGGATTAGTGTGGAAGCTGAAAAAACTGGACCTCAAAAACAACGAAGGAATGATCACCGCCATCCGCGAGGCAAAGGAAGGTGCGGACGGCAAGGCCGCTGAGGAAGCTCTAACCTTCGATGCCGCCACCCGCGTCTGGCGTGGTCGCGAATGCCTCGGGATTGCGGACCTTATTGCCGAGGGCATCTGGCCCGCCAGCGGCAAGAAATCTCTCGATGGCCAGGCCGTCCAGTTGGGTATCACTTGGAAGCCTACACCCGATGGCGTATTCACTCGCTTTCATATCTCGGACATCTGGCTGGATGACACGGCCACCCAACGTGCCGCTTTGGTTCAAACCGAAACGCACAAGGCTTTCATCCGGAGCCGTTGGATGCCTGCCTATGTCGACACGGTCGAGTACGGTAAATTCGGTCGCGCGACCGTAACCGCGACTTTGTTCGGCGGGATGAACCCTTCCCTCTACGCTGATTTCCAGAAAGGCGGTCAGATGCTGATGAACGGATCCGAGAATACCCTGAAGCATGCGGGAGGCGGCTACGGCCCGGCGCACATGGCTTCCAAAGGTCCAATCATCAACGTCCTGAAGTTGTCAGCAGAAGCCCCTTTGGGTAGCAGCGGCATCCAGATCCAATTTGAGACAGACCTCATCATCGAAGGCATCCGCCCTACGAGAGTCGTCCGCGTCCGTCCTGCCGGATGGCCTCAAGTGCAGGTGCCCCGCGAAGAATACCTAGGCGATGGCACCTTCACCCACGAAGACCGCTTCCCCACCCCAGCCATCTTTCCCAAGTACTGATGAGTCATTCTTCTTGGTTCTTCGTTCCTCGTTCAGGCTTCATGGCTTGCCCTTTGTTGGTCGCGCTTTTTTGTTCGTTGGTGATTCAGGTGAATGCCGCCAACGAAGAACCAATCACCAAGAACAAAGAACCCGCAACCGAACCCTTCCGCCCCGAACCCGGAAAATTCCCCCCTCTCGAAAAGGCGCACTCTTATCGGGGCGAGTTGGTATTTGTGGACCATGCGAACCGCAGGGGCAGCATCCGCGTACAAGGTAAGAGCGTGTTTCGCCGGAACGATCCGCAACCTTTCGCCCTGCTCCCCTATGGTATGGTCCGCTATCATGGCGCACCGGCGGATCTGAGGGATATCCCGCTCGGGACTGTGCTGCACATAAAGGCCTTTCTGCCACCAGACCCGAAGATATCCTCGGTGCCGGTGTTGCCGATCAATAACAAAGATAGGCCTTCCGGTTACGGTGACACCGGTATCGCACCAGCCGAAAATCACGTCCTTCTCCTGGAAGACGAACCTAGCCATTGCCAGCGCGAGGGACTGGTCTGGAAGCTGAAGGAACTGGAACTCAAAAACAACGAGGGGACGATCGTCGCCAGCTGCGAACCGAAAGTAGGCGCAGGCGGCGGGGCTGATGAGGAAACGCTGAACTTCGATGCCGCCACCCGAGTCTGGCGCGGCCGGGAATACCTTGAGATCGCTGACTTGGTAGCCGAGGGCATCTGGCCTGCGAGCGGTAAAAAGTCGCTTGGGGGCCAAGCCGTTCTGTTAGGGCTCACGTGGAAGCCCACGCCCGGCGGTGTCTTCACCCGCTTCCACGTCTCAGACATCTGGCTGGACGACGCTGCGATGCAACGCGCGGCCCATAACCAAACCGAAACGCACAAAGCTTTCATGCGCAGCCGATGGATGCCTGCCTGGGTGGATGCTGTCGATTATGGCAAGTTCGGTCGCGCCACTGTCACCGTGACTCTGTTTGGCGGCGCGGACCCCGCGCTCTACGCCGATTTCCAGAAAGGCATCTCGGCCTTGATGAATGGTGCTGAGAACACCCTGAAACACACGGAAGGCGGCACCGCCGGACCCGCGCAAATGGCCGCACGTGGCACCATCCTCGATGTCACGAAAACTGCCGGAGATGCACCCATGGGCAGCAGCGGCATCCAGATCCGTTATGAAACGGATCTCATCACCGAAGGCATGCGCCCCGCCCGAGTGGTTCGCATCCGTCCCGCAGCCTGGCCCGATCTCCATATGCCGAGGGAGGAATACCTCAACAGCGGAAACTACAGCCACGAAGACCGCTTTCCGACGCCAGCTATCTTCCCCAAATACTGACCCCGCCCGGATCCACCCGGAGAGCTCATTCAGGGTACAACTCCCTTTGCGTGAGGAGAGGTTCTCCGGACATTGACACCGCCGATGGCGTGAGCGTCTGCGAATCTCCCAGAGTTTGGAAGCCGAAACAAAACCACATCCCCCCTCAAGACTTTGGCGATGGTGCAAACGACTCCTGTTTTGCGCCCTCGGTTTGCTGCTGCTTTTGGTGCTCCTGCACCGTCCCATCCTGCGCTGGACGCTGGAGCGCGGCGTTCCCTATTTTGCCCAAAAGGCGGGCTATACGGTCAAATGGGACATCGCGGGCAGCATCACGACCAGTTTGGCCATCAACAAGCTGAGCGTCACAGGTCCAGATGGCGGACCCATCATCAAGGCCGAATGGGCCAGTGCTGAGGCTCAATATCAGATTTTGAAATTGGCACGGGGCAACCTCGGCGAGGGGCTGGATAGTCTGGCCTTGTCCGACGTCCAGATAGAAGCGGATCTTCGCCGCCGGCCGAACGCACCACCAAAGGTAAAGAAACCAAGGAAGCCCGGGCCTCCTCCCGATGTGTGGGTAAAGCGCGTGGATCTCCGCAGTCTCAACGCAAGGCTCATCACCGAAAAAGGAGACATCGTTCTTAAGGGCCTCACGCTCGTGCTTGATCCCAGCCAATCCGGAGAACTCCGCATCGATGAACTTATCGTTCCATCAGCGAAGCTTCATCTGACGGGTGTTCAGGGAAAGACGGAGGTGACGGGCCGCACCATTACTTTCACAGATCTCCGAGTATCAGACGGAACCCGTATCCCAAGACTCGCAGTGGATCTGGGAGCCTTGAAGGATGGCTCCGTGGCGGTGGATTTGGCTGCAAACCTGGCGGATGCCGCCATTGCACTGAAGGGCAATGTATCCGGGATCGGCACCCTCATTCTCGTCGATGCTGAGGCTTCAATCCAAAACCTCACCCCCAGTGCTTTGCAAGAATGGGTGAAATTGCCGCCGCAAGTCTCTTGGAAGGTAGACACTTTGGAGTTAGCCGCCAAGGGCGATCCGAAATCGCCCCAGTTGCTCAATGCGCGCGTCGAAGGGACAGCCTCACAAATCAAGCTGAAAGATGTGCCCGAGCTTTCGCTGCAACTCCAAGCTGCGCTGGCCGACGGGGAACTGAAAATCACCAGTCTCAATGCCGGCACAGCAACTAACACCGTAAAGGTTGCGACCACTGCGCAGATGCCGGGGACATGGAAAGAGTCTGGCAAACTTTCCGCAGAAGTCGCCTGGTCGCTTCATGCTGCCGATCTGTCCGAGTTTTCTCGGCCAAACCTTGCCTTAGCGGGGCAACTCGATGCCGCCGGTAAACTATCGCTGCAAAACGGTGCGCCAGTGTCCGTGCAGGCAAACATCGATGGGAAGGCCATCACAGCGGGAAAGACTCGAATCGAATCGGTCAAGGGTGAGATCTCCAGTGATGCCACGTCAGCGAGTATCAAGACTTTGACCCTTAGGCTGGACGAAAAAAATGCGGTATCGCTTCAAGGCAGGGTGGGATTACGTGATCGAAGAACTACAGCAGTGGAGTGGAACGCTGATGTTCCCGACTTGGCGTTGCTTACCGAAACTCTGGGACTGCCACCAGAACGTCAAGTGAAAGCAGGAGTGCTGACTTCCACGGGCAAGGCTCAATTCGACATCAATGATCTCATCGAGAAGAATTTTTCGCGTGCCGAAGCTTCTGCGAACATCAATCTCACAGGACTGGACTGGCAGGGCAAACGTCTTCGAGAGGCCAACGTTACGGCCGCACTGAATTCCGGGATTGTCACTCTACAAACCCTCGACATTGCTCTCGATGACGCCAATCACCTTTCGGCAAAGGCGACCATGGCCCTGGCAGGCCGCCGACCGGTTGAAGCTTCGTGGAACGCCGATCTTATGGACCTCGCATCAGTGGGCGCCTGGGCGGGCCTGAAGAATCTGCCGCCACCTGAGTCTGGCACAGCCAAGGTGTCCGGCGAGGCCAAGTTTGACCTGGCCGATCTCCAGGAGAAGAACTACGCCCCGGCCACTGCCACCATTTCGGCAGCAGTCAAAGATGTGATCTGGCAGGGAGAACGTCTGGATCGCCTCAGCGTGGAAGCTGCGGTCACTGGCGGTGTCGCCACACTGCAAAAACTCGATTTCTATCTGAATGAGCGGAACTACCTGACCGCGAAAGGTGCCGCTGATTTGCAAGCTCGCACGTTTCAAGCTGATGTTTCTGGCAACCTCAGCCGCCTTACTGACCTGAATCCCTGGCTGGTGGCGGCTAACAGACTAAAGAAACCAACAACACCTGCCACGACAACAACGGATCCTGCTCCCACACTGGTGCCCCTGCCCACCGATCCACCCGGAGGCACCCCCGTGACGACGGGACGCACACCAGTAACGCCCCAAAAATCTCCAGTGCCTGCGGAAGATGCAGACCCCAAGATACGCAAAGTGGAGAAACGCCCGGGCCAACCGCTGCAGTTCACCAGCGGCTCAGCCAAACTTGACTGGCACGGTGGCGGCGGGTTTGACGTATCATCGATCCATGGCGCCGCTTCGCTGGATGTAGCCAACGTCAAACTGGAGGGCCGCCCTCAGACCTTTGCCCTTCGTCTGGACAGCAAGCACGAGGGCAAGCGTGCCGAGATCACCAAATTCCTGGCAAGCGCTGACCAATTGAAAGCAGAGCTATCCGGTTCGGTAAATGACACTGAACTTCGCATTCCCAAGCTCAGCCTCGCCATGGGATCAAGGAAACTCATCGACGGCTCGATCCTTTTGCCGCTGGCCGTAGCGCGGACCACAGGCCCGGGAACAGAGCAACGAGCAGATGTGCATCTCCGCATGGACGACCTGAATTTTAATGAGCTGTTCGGCTATCTGAGCATGAAGCCGCCCGTGAAGGGAACCGCACGGATGACGCTCGATATCGCTGGCAACTTGGACAATATTGAAGGCCAGTTGGCATTGACCCTAAGAAACGTGGAAGCAAACGCGCTGGCAGGCAAATTGGCTCCCGCTTCAGCAGATGTAAACGCAACGCTGAAAGGCAATCAATTCCAACTCAAGGCAGAAGTCCGGGAGCCGGGTCTTCAGCCGCTCACTGTGCAAGCCGACGCGCCCTTAGTCTTTCGTAAACTCCTGTCTGAGCCGAAGTCTCTGCTCAACGCTCCGATTACCGCGAGTGTAAAGATGGCGCCGTCGGATCTCAGCATCGTACGAAAGTTCTCACCGGCCATTACCTCTATCCAAGGCACGGCTGGAGTGGATGTCGAAATAAATGGGACGCCGCTGGAGCCTCATTGGAAAGGGCAAATCGTTGCTCAAGTACCTTCGGCAGAATTAAAGGCCTCTAGCATGTCCATCCGAGATGCGGCGGTGCGAATTGCCTTTTTGGACCGTCGCATCAATATCGAGCAGTTCTATGCTCAAGTCGCCGGTGGTGAGGTTCGCGTGACAGGCGGCGCGGATTTCGCAGATGTCAAAAACCCAGCCTTCGACGTTAGGCTATCGGCTAAAGAGGCGCTCATCACGCGAAGCGATACCCTAAGCCAGCGCGCCGATGCCGACATCACTGTCAAAGGCACGCTCGCGGCAGCCCATGTCAGCGGCGGAGTGCAACTGGTGCGCGGCCGTGTGTTCAAGGAGATCGAATTTCTTCCTCTGTCTCTTCCGAATCAGCTCCCCCCTCCCCCGCCGGCTGTTCGAGCCACCAGTAAGGTCAAGCCTTCCGCCCCTCCACCCTTCGACAAATGGACCATAGACGTCTCCGTGACTCATCGTGATCCCATTCGCTTGTTAGGCAATGTCTTGAATGGCGGTGTGATGGTGAACTTGACCGCGCGCGGGACGGGCGCCGCGCCGGACATTGAGGGCAAAGTGACCTTGGACGGCGCACGACTGCAACTACCCTTCAGCCGGGTGAAAATAACCAAAGGCGACATCATCTTCACTAAAGACAAGCCTTTAGATCCGCAACTTGATTTGGTCGGAGAATCCCTCGTCAATGGATATCAAATCACATTGTATGCCTACGGGTCAGCTTTCGCACCGAAGACGCGGTTCACCTCCAGTCCTCCGCTTACTGAAGGGGAAATTGCGACACTCGTGACCACGGGCACCACACCGGATGACCTCGCCTCCAGCGAGGGAGTGGCTGCCAATCGCGCCGCGTACCTGGCGTTTAGCCAGGCTTACCGGAAGCTCTTCCGCAAGGGCACTAAGCGCCGTTACGACGAAGAGCCACCCAAACTTACCTTCGGTGTAAACCCGGTCGCATCGAGTTCAGGGTCGGGCAGTAGCCAGAGTGGCGTTACGGCCACCTACGAATTGTCTCCCAACACTCAGATCTCAGCCGAAGCTGGAGATCGTGGTTTCCGTGGGCTGTTCTACTATCTTGTTCGTTTCCGATGAGAGCCACCTTGTATCATCTTAGGTTGATGGTGGCTGCCGTAGCGTTACTGGCCACTTTCGGAACCGCGCTGCCCTTGAACGCAGCGCGGAAAGTCGATGTCCCTGCGGGTCCTCAAGAGATCAATGCTCAGGGGTTATTAGTGCGAATCCTCGGGCTGAGCAGCACGAATATCGAGGATGGCAAAGATGTGATCGAACTGCAGGCCGCTCTGACGACGGATCGAGCACCGACACCACCTCTGGCAGATGATCTCTCCTTCTTCCTGCGGCAGCGCCTGCTTGAGTTGGGCTATCCAGAAGTAAAGGTCGATTGGAACATCGTAGGGTCAACGATCGTGCTTACCGTGAACGAAGGTCCTCGCTATGCGGTGGGCAAAATGTCGTTTCCGGGCAACAATTCCCAGCCTCAGGAGACGATGGAAGCTTATCTCCTCCGGCCCACAAATGCAAAGCTGGGCACCTCGGGAGATTCACCGCCATTCATCAAAGCGCTCATCGAAAAAGGCACGGAGATAGTCCAGCGCTACCTGCAATCCCAAGGCTTCCTTAACGCCGAGGTGATCGAGCCGGAATACGTTATGCAGCCCGCGACCGCGACAGTCGACATCAGTGCGCGCATTCGTGAAGGCCGACGCTTTCAGATAGGCCGCATTGAATTCCAGGGTGATTTGCTGAATCAGCGTGAGGACATCGAAAAGCTGGTGCAGGAACTCCCCTCCCAGAACTACAATGAGGTGAATCTGGAAACCGCGCGGAAGAATATGCTCAGCCGCTTTCAGGCGCAGGGCTACTTCGGAGCGGAAGTAACTTGGGCAGCAGACCCTGCGAATGTCAAAGGAGGCGCCGTTCCCGTGATCTACCGCGTGGATCCTGGCGAGTTATTCTTCATTGCTAACCTGGACATTGACCCTCGCTTATCGAAAGGCGCAAAACGCGTCGCGCAGGCGCACTTCAAACGCTCGATCGGCCGCAGATATTCGCCTGATGAACTCGAGTTGATGAACCGTGAGACCCTGGACTCAGAAATTTTCGGCCGCCTGGACGTCACGCCCAAACGACTCACCGATAATACTCTCGCACTGGAACTGACGGGTGAAGAAGCCAAGCGCAAGCGGCTCGCCGTCTATGGGGGCTACGAGACTTTTCTCGGTCCTATCGGTGGCTTTGAGTACCGTGTCGTGAACGTGTTTGATTCGGGAAGAACGGCTCAGATCGAGGCGGAAGTTAATGGCACAGGATTTAATGGTGAACTGGGGCTTAATGATCCCGCGTTCCTTAACTCGCCTTTCTCTTTGGACTTCGGACTCAAGGCTGAAGCCATCACTTTTTTCGACTACACAAATCAATCCATCGTTTTTCGCCCCACTCTGGAGCGAAAGTGGAACAAGCACTTCCGGACTGCTCTGTTTGGCAATTTCAATGTCAGTGTCGCCTCGGCTGAGCCCGACACTCTGTCACCCCTGGAACTCGGACCAGACGAATATTATGTCATGAGCGGTGGCGGTTCTCTCGCCGTGGATTTCAAGAATAATCCAGTTTCGCCGACCAAAGGTTGGGCCCTAAACGCAGCCGGGGAGATCGGCGAAATGGGTTCCGAATTCACTCAAGTCGATTTCTTCCGGGGAGCCTTCAGCGTTGCCTATTATCAGCCCATCACCAAAAGATTCCGCGCTGCGGCTGCTGCTAGAACGGCTATCATTGCTACTAATGACGACCTGAGAGACATCCCCATTAATGAGCGCCTTTTCAACGGTGGGGCCAGCACGGTTCGCAGCTTTAAAGAGCGTGAAATGGGGATCCGGTCCATGGAAGGAGACACGCCCCTTGGCGGCGTGTTCACCCAGGTATTTAATGTCGAGCTTTCCTACGAAGCCTTCACGAACTTCGAAGTCGCTTTGTTTGGGGACATGGGAAAAATCCGGGAGACTAACGATGACTTCTTCAATCAACAAGATGACTTCAGTTATGCCATTGGTCTTGGCCTTCGTTATAAGCTACCCATTGGGCCTCTCCGCATTGACTACGGATTTAACCCTGATCGGCAGGAAGATGATGACCTAGGTGCCTTACATATCACCTTCGGCTTCGCTTTTTAGACTTTCTGATGCCGCGCCTCGTCTAGCTAACATATGGCACCTGGGGCGCCGCTTCGATCTTGTGGGAGCCAACGATGTCCGAATAAGCACGTGTGATTTCGGCGCCAAAGAAAAAGATGAGCGCGCTGTAGTACACCCACAGCAGCACCGCAATGAAGGACCCCGCAGCACCATACGTGGACGCGATCGCGTTCCGCCCCAGATAGACACCAATCAGGTATCGCCCCAGAAGAAAGAGGGCAGCGGTGATACCCGCTCCCACCCAGACATCTCTCCAGGCAATATTGGTGTCGGGAAGAAGCTTATAGATTAGAGCGAAGAGAATACTGATCACCAGAAATGAGACCGCCAAATCAACCATTGGATCCATTCCAGATGCACGGGGCAGATGGGCAAATACGAACTCCTCTGCTGCCGCTACCCAGGCCGTAATGGCTAGTGAAGACAAAAGGATCACTCCCACCGAGAGACTTGCCATGATGGAAAGCGTGCGACGCCGGAAAAAGTCCACGACACCATACCCTTTCATCGGCCGCGCGCCCCAGATGATATTCAAGGTCTGCTGTGCCTGTGCGAACACCCCTGACGCACCGAAGATAAGCATGCCAATTCCCACCAATGTCGCGGGCAGACTGGTGTCTGACTTCCAGGCGGAATTGATCAGCGACTGGAGCGCGATCGCTCCCGTTTCTCCCGTCAGCCATTCGATCTGATCGACCACCTGACCCTGCGCGGCCGCCTTGCCGTAGGCCATACCGGCAAGCGTCACCGTGATGATCACCAGCGGAGCGAGGGACACCATGGCGAAGAATGCCAGAGCAGCCCCATGCGTGGGCGCGTCATGGTCATTCCATGCCCGGGAAGCTTGGCAGATGATTTTCCAGGCGGTGCGCATGTTTAGGGGTGAGCAGGACGTTACACCAAAATCGTGCCGGAAGCACGAATTGCTCGTGCGCGATCAGCCATCGCATGGGTCTACCCACTTGCGACGATGTCCAAGCCCTAGAGCTTATGCCCCATTTTTGTCCGCTTCGTCTCGAGGTATTTGGCGTTGTGCGGATTGGGTTCCAGCTTGATGGGCACCTGCTCCACGATCTGCAATTTGTGCCCCTCAAGCCCCACCACCTTCTTCGGATTATTGGTCATGAGGCGCAATCGGCGCGCACCGAGGTCGAAGAGGATTTGGGCACCGAGGCCGTAGTCTCGGAGATCTCCGGCAAATCCCAGTTTTTGGTTGGCTTCCACCGTGTCGAGACCTTGCTCCTGCAATTTGTACGCATGGATTTTCGCCGCCAGTCCGATCCCTCGCCCCTCCTGCCTCATGTAAAGCAATACTCCCCTGCCCTCCTGCTGGATGCGCTCGAGCGCGGTGTGAAGTTGCCCGCCACAATCGCAGCGTTTCGAGCCAAAGACATCCCCGGTCAGGCATTCGCTATGGACGCGAACCAGCACAGGTTCACCGTCGCTCACATCTCCCAGCACCAATGCCAAATGATGTTCGCCACTCACCTTGCTGCGATACATATGCAGGTCAAATTCACCATAGTCAGTTGGCATCTTGATGACCTGCTCAGGCTCGACGAGCTTCTCCCGCTCCTGCCGGTAGCGGATGAGGCTTTCGATGCTGCAGATCTTTAGGCCATGCTTCTTGGCGAAGACGATGAGGTCCGGCAGGCGCGCCATTTCACCGTCTTCATTGCGGATTTCACAAATGACTCCGACGGGCCGCATGCCTGCCATGCGGGCCAGATCCACCGCCGCTTCCGTGTGCCCCGCGCGGCGGAGCACGCCGCCGCTTTTGGCGATGAGAGGGTTTGTGTGACCCGGCCGGACGAGGTCATGCTCGGTGCTATTAGGACTCGCCAGCACAGCCACGGTGCGAGCCCGGTCCCGGGAACTGATGCCAGTGGTGATGCCCTCCTTAGCATCCACGGTGACAGCGTAGTTCGTGGAGAAGGCATCCCGGTTCTGCTGCACCATCGCACTCAGCCCCAGGCGCTCCGCAATTTCCTCGGTAAGCGGCACGCAGATCATGCCGCTGCAATGCTTCACCATGAAATTTTCCATCTGCGGCGTAAAGCACTGCGCTGCGCAGACTACATCGCCCTCGTTTTCACGATCCGCATCGTCTGTGACAATGACCATTTTCCCATCACGAATATCGGTAAGGATGGCCTCGATAGGACTGAAAGGAGCTGAAGAAAGGTCTTCTGACATGATATTGAATGCGGCACGTGCAGCCTGCCGACGGCGGCAGACCTTAGATCAATTTACGCACAACACTGCGGCTCGCCCGGAAAAAGTTCCGGGGAACTTTGCCCGGGAAACGAGCAACGAAGGTGGATCTGGAACTACATCACCATACCGCCGTCGACCGCCAACACCTGTCCGGTGATGTAGCGCGCCTCATCGCTGGCCAGGAAGGCGGCTGCGTTGGCGATGTCTTCCGCCTGGCCAAAGGAGGCGAGCGGAATGGATTTCAGCACACCTTCCTTTTGCGCGTCGTTCAGTTCATTCGTCATATCGGTCACGATGAATCCAGGAGCAATGGTGTTCACGGTCACCCCGCGGCCTGCGTATTCGCGTGCGAGGGATTTGGAAAAGCCGATAAGTCCTGCCTTGCTGGCAGCATAGTTGCACTGACCGGCATTGCCGATAAGTCCGATAACACTGCCCACATTAATGATGCGGCCATGTTTGGATTTGAGGATGGGGCGTTGGCAGGCCTTCACAAAATTAAAAGCGCCCTTGAGGTTCGTATCCAGCACCACATCCCAGTCCTCTTCGCTCATGCGCAGGGCCAGGCCATCGCGCGTCACACCGGCGTTATTCACCAGGATGTCCACCGTGCCGAAGTCGGCAATGATCTGTTTGCCGAGCGCCGCTACGTCCGTGGTGCTGGCCACATCAACCGCATAACCCTTGGCACTGTCCGGATACGCCTGGTTGATGGCGAAAGCCGCGCTGGCCGCATTGGCCTCCGTACGGCTGACCACCGCCACTTTGGCCCCCTCCTTCGCGAAACGTTCCGCGATGGCTTTGCCGATGCCGCGGCCGGCGCCTGTAATGACCGCGATACGTCCTGTAAGTCTGCTCATGAGAAGGACTTAGCGGGCCAAGGCCTGATTGCAAGGAAGACCAACCGCCAAACACCCGCAAATCCCCTGCGATTCCGCTTTGCGCCACTGCGGAAAAATACTACAGATAGGGGCCTATGCTTTGTCCCGCCTGCCAGGGTGCGCTACACGAAAACGCGCCGATGTGTCCGCACTGCGGATTCGATCTGGCGCGGGCTGGCCAAGTTTTGGGAATTCCGCCCCAGTTGGACCCACATCTCACTGATCTCGCGGGCGTTCTGCATTCCGGTGAAAAAGCCAAACTCCGCCAGGCGATGTATGAAGCGGCCATCGCCTTCCCCCAACTCCGCTTTGCCGCCGTGTTGAGCCGTCCGCCAGCACAGACTCCTTCAGCGGCTTATGCCTTTTGGATCTTCAATACCGGCGGCCTCGCCCCCCTCATGGAGAAAGCTGGAGAATGCCGGCTCGTTTTGTTTTTTGTGGATGTCACACAAGACGCACTCACCTGCATGATTGGCTATGGATTAGAGCCGTTCCTAACCGTGGCCATCCTGCAACGAATCACCGACTCGGCTGCGCCAGCGCTCCATGACCACGAATATGCCAGCGCGATTTTAGCGGCACTGGATCAGTGCAAAAGAGAACTCGCTGTCGCCAGTGAAGTTATCCCCATGGTCTTCGGCTTGCATCCGGAGGACGCAGATGGCTTGGGCGACGCGGAGTATGCCTACTGAACGGACGGAATACGTCCAAGCCAAGCTCGCCAAGGCTGCCTTTCATCACAGCCTTGGCCAGGGTTCCCGGTAGCTATTCGTAAAGGAACTCAGCTGTCGCCTCACAATCTGAGTCCGTTTTCAACCGGACCCAATGCGCGGCGTAGCCTGCCGGGAATGCGTGCTCAAGCGGCTTTCCGGCTTCCACACTGAATGTATCGTAGGTGTACCACTGACCATTCGCAGCGAAGTCCACCTCGACAGTCACTTTCACCGGCGAGCCACCCTTGTGGGACAGGGTCAAAGTCTTCTTATCATAGCCAGCCATCAGGTAGGGATCGCTTGGAGTATTAGCTTTCACACTCGCATCCCTCCAGGGGCCACCATGTCCGGCTGCTCTGCCGAAGCGCCACAGGTCATCCGTTTTTCCGAACCAGAGCGACACTTTGCCATCTACTGAAGCAAACGTCTTACCGGCACCGGGAACTTCCGCTCCACCTGACAAGACGAGGAGACCACGCCAGTTGCAAAAGTCCACAATGGGCGCCCGGTGAGTGCAAAGCGGCTTGATCCGCTGGATCTCAGGCATCTCATCCCCCATGCGGGGAATCTCATAAAAGGTCCCGTGCCAGTTGGCGGCCCAGCGTTCGCTCTGAATTTCCCGCAGACCACGCAAAGGTGTGGCTGGCTTGTCATAAGCTGCGCTTGATTTCGGCAGGCGCCAACGTTGCCCCTTTGCATCCTTCACAATGACTGAGGCATTGTCTACCTCCGCATCTACTGCGATGTCCCAATGCTTCTGAATGCCCGCGATGTCCGCTGCAGGTTCCTTGACCGTGAAGCTCAGCTTCTCATCCACTTCATAGAAACCTGTCGCCGTTTGCACCTGTAGGTTGCCGTTGCCCTTGGCCGGTTTCACCAGCGCGGATTTGGCTGAATCGATGGTTGGGTCGCCGTTAGCCAGCACATGTGGCGACGCATTGGAAAGGAAGAAAAAGGCCGAAGCCTCGGTGTCCTTGTCCGCACGAAGGCGGACCCATTCCGCCTTCCATTCAACAGGCAGCAGCCAATGCTTATACCCCATGGCCGGAATCTCCAAGGTTCCCAAAGTCTTCCACGCCCCTTTACCGTCGACATCACCTTCCAGGGTGTAAGTCACGGGCAATTTCCCCTTGTGTGCAATATGAAGCACTCGGTTGCTGTATCCCGCGGAAAGGAAAGGATCGCTCGCGGACCCGGCCTTCACAGCATCATTCAACCACACGGCACCACTGGCTGTGACAGGACCCCACGTGCGCAATTCATCAGCTTTACCAAACCAGAGGTTGGATTGCGACTGCCCGCATAATGGGTTGGCCAGTAGGCTGGCATCGTCACTGGCAATGACCAGCTTGTCTCCCCACGCACAGAAATCTGGAACGTAACGAATGTGCGTATTAACGGGCCGGATGCCCGCCGTGTTCGCAAGGGAGAACGTCTTGGGGAAGTCGAACATCTGACCATGCATGACCATGAGGAACTGGCCATTCGTGATCTTCCGAATTCGGGGCCACTCGGTATACCAGCCATGTTTCGGATCAAAAGAGTAACTGCCCTTTGGCAACCGGAAAGTGCTCCACTCGCCGCCATCCAAAAGTTTCAAAATGACACTGCGCTTATCCCAACCCATGGCCCACAGGGGTGAATTGTCATCAGGCGCGCCATGAATCCCCCCCGGCCCCGTGACGTCCGTAAACTGACGACGCTCCACGATACGCCACTCTTTTCCATCCCACTCGGCCAGCACACCAGCGTTCTCGGGCGAATGGGGTGTGGTGGCTGCATACTGATGCTCTTTCGGCAGCTTGCCTGCTGCATGCTCTCCATTGTTGGAGATCACAAATCGGCCTTGCGATGTGTAGGCTCCTTTCCCATGCCAGCCTGGTACCGCCTTCTCAAAGAGCTTTTTCACGTCCAGTGTGTGAACATTCACCTCATAGACCATGCCTTCCATGTCATAGATGTAGACCATGTTCTCCGGATCAGTCAGATGCCGTGCCGTTCCCGTCATACGGCCGATCAGCTTGCTCCTCACATCGCAGGCGCGCACCACGCCCTCAGACGTGATAAAGTAGGGCCCGATGATAAGTTGATTGGACTCGTGGTGGATCATGCGGTTCGCATGCGTGCCACCCACGCTTTCAGGCGCGATCTCCAGCTTCTGCATGTCCGGCGCCACACTGAAGAGTTTGTCATTGCTGCCTTTCGTGAAATGTGGCGGATAGGTAATCCACCATAGCTTCCCCGCCCACGGCACCACCGCGCCGATGCCGCACTCGCCGTGCGGAAGTGTGGATGGCCCCTCTGCATTAAATGATGCCAGATGCGGACAAATCCCGGAGATGGAGAGCGGCTCCTGCGCGTTCAGGGCGGTGAACCCTATTGCGGCAAGACTGACCAAACAAGATGACGGAAGGCGCATAATGCCACCTTAGCCGCAGGCTTTTGCATCGAGAAAGCAAAATCTTTCGACTGCCTGGTGCCCGGCATTAGGGAGCGGGCAAACCCTGCCAGGCGACCCTGACATCTGGCTCGCTCTCCATCAGGATCTGCCAAATGGCCTTCTTCTCTTCGGCCTCGAGGTAGGCGTATTCATCGGCGTCCTCTTTGCCTGCCAGCATTTTGCCGAGATGCTTGTAGATAGCGGCGCGAAGAATGGTGGGCAGACCTTTAAACGTAGCCGCATGAATCAAGTAGCTGCAACGATGCCGGAAGAGGCGGGTCTTGAGATCAAAATTTTTGAGCGAGGCTCCGCTCGAAGATGCCTGCTGATTCCGTTGGAACGCCTGCTGAAACGCGGGATCGCCTGACACCCCGTCACCCTTCAGCGGGTACTCTCCTGCGAAGAGGAGTTGGGCGACAATCTGCCGGGACAGCTTCTTCAAGAGCCGCTCCCGCGCCGCTTTGAAATAGGCCGCATCTTCCGATTTCTCACCTTCCAGCAAGCGCCTCACTGCCCTTCCCCCTTCTAACAAAGAGTTGTGCAGGACATACTGATGTTCCAGCACCATGAGCGCTACGATGTCGCTCGTATTGGCAAGGTAGGGCTCAAGGTTTACCCAATCCTTGAGCGAAGTGACGTTTGCCCCGCGATCACGATCCAATTCTGCTTTCGATCCATTCAGTGTCGCTGTGACGTTGCCCATGTGTCGCTCTTCGCCATGCTGGCCGCTCACATACCAACCACCCCAACGCTCATGCAGGGGACTTTCGAAAGTGGTTACAAATCGGTCCTGATCCCCAATAGGATAGCCATTGTCCCGAGTATGCACGGACTGGACTTGCAGTTTCCCACCCACATGACAGCTCAGGCATTCGTTTGATCTCACCAGGTTCGGCGCAGACGCGGTCGTGAAGGGTCCTCTCACCCGGTAGTACCGTAACCCTTCTTCTGGATCGGCGGCAGCGATCTCCAAGTCACCCCCTTGCACTGAGCCTACATAACATTCTTCGTTGTAATAAAGGGCTCGTGGGTGTGCCGGATCAATGTGCGACTTCTGCAAACTGGTCTTTGAAAAGACCAACACCTGAGATTGCACGGGGATATCCAATTCCTTTAGCAGACTCGCGAGAAACGCTTTGTCAGACGAGCCATCCAATCTGACTTCGCCTCGATCCATCCGCTGCCAAAGCAATGCTACGGGATCGCGAGAAGCTCTCCATGACTGGTCCGCCTCTTCCTGCAACTGCACTTGTGGTTCTGGCTCCGCAATATCCACCTGCCCGCAGGCCAGTGGAGTTAAGAAGCTCAAGCACAAACACGCAATGCAACAAACATCTCGTGCGGACCAACGCATAGGAGACAACGTAACATCGAAAGCACGAATCATCATTTAAGAAGGCCGTGCAGAAATTGCGAATATTGAGGCGAAAGCACAATCATCTTTCTAACAGCCACCACACCGTTTTTGCAGCGGGGCTTATCTTCCATACGTCTGTGTTCTCCTCCAGGACAGATACAGGGATTCCCCCAGGATCGAGCGCGCTCACTTTCCATCCCTTACCCGGAAGCTTCACGGTCGCTTCATAACCGACCACAAGAGACGGCCCTTTGCCCCAATCCGTCCCGACACTGGTGCGGCCTTCGGTCCACTTCATGCCTTCGTTCTCCGATCGTCTCAGCGCCAGGCCGAGGAGTTTCTTGGATTCACTCAGCGGCTTCCCATCCAGAGGCACCACACCCCAGATCGCAAAGCCGTCACCTTCGACGGGTCGGGCCCTCAGGTGAAATGCACCCAGTTCCAAGTCGGCCTTGCTTAGATTACCCGCGGCGAAGAGTGCGTTGGGAGAGACCACGGTGGCGGGCTTGGTGGCCGTTCCCCAGGTGAGCTGTCCGTCCTCAGTCACCGCTGGTTGGTTCTTCGACACCGAATTGACCAGCGTGTCCTTCGCGGTATCGCCATCTTCAATGAACTTGAATGAAGTCTGCCGCTTTAACGCCAGCGATCCGTCATTATCGAACTTCTCGTAAAAGCGCCGCCAACTCGACCAGATGTTTCCCTTATTCTCGGTAATGTCATCCAGCAGCGTCTGATATTGCACCGAGGCAATTGCCCGCTCCTTACCCGGCGAAACTAATCCCGTGCGGAACAGCAGAGCCGCGAAGGGAATGCCTGCCCGCTTCGCCGGATGCCCGTGGTAATTGAAGAAGCTGTGGAAATAGTCAGAGCGGAAGTCCTCTCGCGTGTGGGCAAACGCGAAAAGCGTAAGGCCCGCCCAGTCGTGATAAGACGCAAAGGCAGCCACCAGTGGAAGCCCTTCCGCCAGGGAATCGATGGGCGATGGAATGTCCCACTCCGTGATGGCAAACGGTTTCCCGTGCGCCCGCTGCACCGCGAGCTCGGACAACACCCCACCCACCGGATCTCGGGAAAGCACCTCCTGTTTGATCACCCAGTGTTTCGGATCCCACATCCCTTTGGTGAATTCTGGGTGGTGCCAGTAAGCATTGGCATTCACGATATCGCTTACCAAGGCTTCTCGACGCACCCCAAACAAGGCGCCAAAGAAGATGTGCGAATGACTGACAGGACACTTGACGCCCAAATCTTCCTTCAGAAAACGGTGCATCTCCTTGGTGTACGCCAGTTCCTCTTCGGACAAGAACTGGAACCAGTCCCGTAGCACCGCTTTGTTGGCCGTTTCGTCCGGAATCGGCAGCCCGCGCTCAATGGTAGAGTCGGCCGCCAGAAAACCTTCGTGATAGTTTACCAGCTTTACATCGGAGAATTCGAACCAACCCAACTGGCCATTGGTTCCCAGCACCAGGTTCACTTTGCCCGGTTCACAATCCTTCGCCGTAAAGACATAGGTAAAGTCCTGCCACTGCGTATCCAGACTGACTTGCTGCCACAATCCACACAAGCTGAAGGGCGCGACGTTTTGTTGGGCGGTCGTGTAGATGGTCTTGGGGCCATCGGCGCGAGCCCGGAAACTCATCCTGTAGGTTTTCCCTGCTTCCAAAGGAATAGCCTGCATAAGCTGCGTATGCCAGGTGTCTGTCCCCGCTTTGGTGGCGGTGATCCGAATACCTCTACCCTCCTGTGCCGGTTCCTGCGTCGAAACCGCCCCGCCATCATTCATCAGATACCATTCCGCTTCTTCCGCGGTGAAGTTGCCGTTCGGCACAAGGTTCGCCGAGTTTTCCACCTGCAATCCCCACTTCTCTTGCAGCTTGGAAAAATCGTAGCCACAAGACCTTGCCGCCCACGCCGTCCACTTCTGCTGCACGCTATCCCGCACCGGCCCCTGAATTTTGGAGGGCCAGAACGAATTCATCATCAGCGTGTTTTCATTGTTCACTTCCACGGTGGCCACGGCAGGATCCTTCTGGTAAGCCAGACCCGTGTAGGGATTCACATGCGTGAGCAGATTGAAGGCGTAAGTCTTCAGCGCTTCCACATACGGAGGGTAGATGTTGTCGATACCCTTGGAAGCATTGGGTGCCCCCTTCGGTTGATCTGGGTACTGCCGTCCCACATGTAGATTCAGATTCGCATACACGCCACGCTTCTTCAGTTCCGCGAAGAAGAAGTCGAGCTTATCCAGCGCCTCTGCATTGAGGCCGGATTTGCCATCTTTCCTCACGAGTTGCAGTTCGCTCCAGTTCTCATCCAGAAAATGAAACCGCACGAGATTGAATCCGCTCTTGGCAAAATGGGCTGCGAGTTTCGGCGCGTCCTCCTTGTCGGGAAAGCAGGCGTCCGCCACCATGTTCACCCCAAAATATCGCCACGGCTTCCCTGCCCCATCCACCAGATGCTCGCCTTTGACCTGGATGAATCCATGCTTTCCCGCCGGCGCCTCATTCAGGTAAGACAGATCCAATGCTGCAGGCGCTCCGTCCAAAGCTGACACTATGAAAGGAAAGCGCGCGGCTTGACCCTCTTCAGCGGCGAGATCCGCAGAAAATCCAAACGAAACGAAGACGGCAAGAACGGCAGGCAGGAATGGTGGGAGACGCATGGAGTCAAAAAAAAGGAAGGTGGAGCCTATTTGCATCGAAAAAGCCTGTCGCTTCAAGCCAATCCTCCGCTCGACCCGGGCAAGCTGAAGACGATGGCCTGGTCAAACTCTTCAGCCACATCTAAATGAGGGCTGATTTTGATCGGTTTTTGCCTTGTTTGTCATTCCGATACGGCAGAAATCCCATCTTCCTGCGATTCCACCCCGACCCTCTCATGACCCGGTTCGAGAAGAAGCATTCCCCCGCGATTTATACCGCCATCATTGTGACTACGGCTGCCGTCTTCGCGGCAGACCGGTTCGCCCCTCTGGGTGTCGCGATTTTCATCGGCTACATGGTTCCCGTAGCACTGTCTTTTTTCACGTGGAGGGCGTGGATTCCTTTTGTCTGTGCGGCGGTCGCAACCTTGGGTATCGCCATTGATGGGTATCTCACTCCCGAGGGAGCTTTCACTAGCCTTGCTCATTTGAACCGCTTCTTTGGCGTTATCACGGCCTGGATGCTCGCAGGAATCGGGCACATATACATCAAGACGCGGCTAGCCGTCGTACGCCAGGAATGGCTGCAGGTCGGCGAAGCCAAACTCTCTGAAAAGCTACTGGGCGAAGTGAAGATGGAACAACTAGGAGAAAATCTCCTGCGTTTCCTCGGCGACTATCTCGACGCCCAGGCAGGTGCGTTTTTCATCGAGGACGGCAGGTATGAGAGAATCGCCACCTTTGCCGCGCCTCCTGGCAGTGTGCCGGATCATTTCATCCCCGGGGAGGGCCTGCTGGGGCAGTGCGTGAAAGACCGGAAGGTTTTCGTGATCAGGGATGTCCCAGACGGCTATCTCAGTATCGGTTCGGGCCTAGGTCAGCATCACCCACGACACTTGCTTATTGCTCCCATGATGCTGGACAGCCACGTCAGTGGCGTCATTGAGCTTGGCTTTTTCAACCCCATCCATGAAAGCGATACCGAGCTTCTAACACGGGTCTCAGACGCCGTCGCCATTGCCATTCGCTCTGCAAAGTATCGCCGCCGTCTCCAGGAGTTGCTGGAGGAAACCCAACAACAAGGCGAGGAAATCCAGGCTCAAAACGAAGAACTCCGCGTCTCGAACGAAGAACTCGAAGAGCAAAGCCGCGCGATACGGGAGTCACAAGCTCGCCTCGAACTCCAGCAGGTCGAGATGGAACAGACCAATGCCCAACTTGAAGAACAGGCTCAGATTCTGGAGGCGCAAAAAGACGAGCTGACCCAGTCCAAGTCCGCCCTGGAAGCACAGGCTCGTGTTGTTGAGCAGGCCAGCCGTTACAAGTCCCACTTTCTGGCCAACATGTCCCACGAGTTGCGCACACCGCTCAATTCCTCTCTCATCCTCGCCAAGCTTCTAGCCGACAATAAACACGGCAATTTGAATGCGGAGCAAGTCCGGTACGCCCAGACTATCCAGTCTTCTGGCAATGACCTTCTGGCGTTGATCAATGACGTGCTTGATCTCTCCAAGATCGAAGCTGGCCACATGGACATCCGTTTTGCACCCCTCCGGATATCCCAGTTGATCTCGAATCTCCGCGCAGTCTTCGAACCGATCGCCTCGGATCGGAAACTCTCTTTCCTGATCGAGCCAGCGGATGATATTCCTGACATCATCACAACTGATTCCCAAAGAATCGAGCAGATCCTGAAGAACCTGATTTCCAACGCGCTCAAGTTCACCGAAAAAGGCAGCGTGATGTTACGCATCACGCGCCTCGCTGGGAAGCGTCTCTCTTTCTCCGTCGAAGACACCGGCATTGGCATCTCACACGACCAGCAAAAGGCAGTATTCGAACCATTCTGCCAGGCGGACGGCACCACTTCCCGCAAATATGGCGGCACCGGCCTGGGCCTCTCCATATCCCGTGAACTTGCTCGGCTGTTAGGTGGCTCCATCTCGCTCCACAGCGAACCTGACCAGGGAAGCACGTTCCAACTACAGCTCCCCATTGATGCGCCAGAATCCTTGCCAGCCCAGGCGGAGCCTGCGGTCGTCCAGGAGCCTGAGCCTCCCGCAATAGCACGGCCTAGGAGACCTCACAAGGCTCCTGGAAACACTTCAGTTCTCATCCATGATGATCGCGATGTTGCCACGCGAGCCAGCCGCATGATCCTTGCGGTGGAGGACGACCCTGCCTTTGCCAATATCTTGGTGGACATGGCACGTGAGTCTGGCTTGCAATGTCTCGTCGCGTTATCGGCTGAGGAAGCGCTCAAACTCGCCGCGCAATACCTTCCCAGTGCCGTGATTCTGGATATCGGATTGCCGGATAACTCAGGTCTGTCTGTGCTTGAGAGTCTAAAGCGCGACATCCGCACGCGACACATACCGGTGCACGTCGTATCCGCATCGGACTACACGCAAAAGGCTCTCTCCCTCGGCGCCGTAGGCTACTCCATGAAGCCCGTCAAACATGAGGAACTCGTCCAGGCACTTCAGAACCTGGAGACGCGCCTGACCCAAAGCATGCGGCGCGTGCTGGTGGTGGAGGATGACGCTGTACAAATGGATGCCATCAAACAGCTTCTTGGTTCTGAACAAGTCGAAGCCATTGGTGTGCAGACCGCGGCGGAGTGCCTGGCAAAACTCAAGGACACCACCTTCGATTGCATGGTGCTGGATCTCACACTGCCAGATGCTTCCGGTTTCTCCCTCCTAGAAACCCTGGCGGCGGAGGATGCCTTCTCCTTTCCTCCTGTCATCGTTTACACCGGGCGGGATCTCTCCGCCGCCGAAGAGCAGCGGCTGCGGCGCTACTCCGACTCCATCATCATCAAGGGAGCGAAATCCCCTGAGCGCCTTCTCGATGAAGTGACCTTGTTCCTTCACCAAGTCGTATCCGAACTCCCTCCCGAAAAACAGAAGATGCTCGCTGTGGTGCACAACCGCGATACCACACTGGAGGGCAAACATATCCTCATTGCTGAGGATGATGTCCGGAACATTTTCGCTCTCACCAGTCTTCTCGAAGGCCACGGCGTAAAGCTGCTGATTGCCCGCAATGGCCGTGAAGCCCTGGAAGCTTTGCAGCGCTCGCTCCAACAGGGACAGACGCCCATCGACCTGGTGCTGATGGACATCATGATGCCGGAGATGGATGGCCTCACCGCTATGCGCGAGATAAGGAAGCGCACCGAACTCGCGCGCCTGCCCATTATCGCCCTTACGGCGAAAGCGATGAAAAACGACCACGAGCAATGCCTTGCTGCCGGTGCCAGCGATTACCTGTCCAAGCCCCTGGAAGTCGAAAAACTTCTCTCACTGATCCGCGTGTGGATGAGACGATGAAAAGTCCCCTTGTAGAAACAGAGCAAATCGAGCAGCAACTACTGCTCGAAGCCGTTTACCGGAAGTATCACTACGACTTCCGGCACTACTCCCCTGCCTCCATCCGGCGCCGCCTTTTGCAGGCGAAGGAGCGCTTCCACTGCGACAGCATTTCCATGCTGCAACATCAGGTTCTGCATGATGGCGAGGCCTTCCAAAAGTTCCTTCCCTTCCTCACAGTCCAAGTCAGCGAGATGTTCCGCGATCCCTCTTACTTCCTGGCCCTCCGGCGGGACGTAGTGCCCCATCTCAGAACCTACCCCTCGCTGAAGGTCTGGGTCGCCGGCTGTAGCGCCGGAGAGGAACTCTATTCCCTCGCCATTCTTTTCCGGGAGGAGGGACTGGAAAGCCGCACCGTCTTTTATGCAACGGACATCAACAAAGAGGCCCTGAAGATCGCCGAAGCAGGCGTGTACAGTCTTGATCGCGTCGCCACTTTCACTCGAAACCACCGGCAGTCCGGCGGGAAGTCATCTTTGTCCGACTACTACACGACGGGCTACAATCGCGCGATGTTCGACAAGACCCTGCGCGCTCAAACCGTGTTCTCGGATCATAGCCTGGTGTCAGACACTGTCTTCGCAGAGATGCATCTGATCTCCTGCCGCAATGTCCTCATCTATTTCGATCAGACTCTCCAAAACCGGGTCTTCGGTCTGTTTAACGACTCACTTGTGCGACGAGGTTTTCTTGGGCTAGGGGCAAAAGAAACACTGCGGTTTTCAGATTACATGGACTCATTCACCGAATGGAACCGCGAGGAGCGCATCTACCAAAAACAGACTGCCTCATGACGTTCATCTCTCCAGAGCCAATAAATCCCACCAACCAGGAGGTAGTCCCGCAGGAACTAAGCTTCCCGGCGGCGGTGGTTATCGGTGCTTCCGCAGGTGCAATAGAGGCGCTGTTGAACATCTTGCCACAGCTCCCGGCGAATTATCCCATTCCCGTCATCATCGTCGTCCATGTGCCGCCGGATAAGAAAAGCAATCTGGCCTCAGTCTTCAATCCTCGCTGCCTCATCAAGGTCAAAGAGGCTGAGGATAAAGAACCGATCGAGGCTGGCACCGCTTACTTCGCCCCGCCGGACTATCACCTCATGATCGAGCCGGATTTTCGTTTCACGCTTTCCAGCGAAGAACCTGTCCTCTACTCACGGCCTTCCATCGATGTCCTGTTCGAATCTGCAGCCGATGCGTATGGCGATACCCTAGTCGCGGTAGTCTTGACCGGCGCGAATCATGACGGCTCAGCTGGCCTCAAAGCCGTCGGGATGGCTGGCGGTCGTTGCATCGTGCAATCACCCTCTTCCGCCGAGAGTTGCACTATGCCGCAGGCCGCCCTGGATGCTTGGCCCGCCAGCCAGTCCGCTCCACTCGACGAGATGGCTCAGGTCCTTGCCATCACTAACTTGAAAGCGCTTACATGACAGTAGATGATCCCATCAACTTCTTGTTAGTGGATGACCTGGAGCCCAACCTCCTGGCTCTGGAGGCATTGTTGAAGCGCGATGGTCTCAATCTCCTAAAAGCCCGCACAGGTCCACAAGCGCTGGAACTCTTGCTGCAGCATGAAGTGGCGCTGGCATTTCTCGACGTACAGATGCCGGGCATGGATGGCTTCGAACTCGCCGAAATCATGCGCAGCACGGATCGCACTCGCCGCGTCCCCATCATCTTCCTGACGGCAGGGCTGGCTGATCAACAGCGCCGCATCCGTGGTTATGAAACCGGTGCTGTAGACTTCCTCTTCAAGCCCATCGAGTCGGATGTTTTGCTGAACAAGGCAGACGTTTTCTTCGACTTGGCGCGCCAACGTAAGGAACTGCGCGAGGCGCAAGCCAAGGTTCAGCAAACGAACGAACAGCTCGCTCAAAGGGTGCGCGCACTCGCACGCGCTGACCGCAGCAAGGACGAATTCCTCGCCATGCTCGCTCATGAGCTTCGCAATCCTTTGGCTCCCCTTCGCAATGCTGGCGAAATCCTCAAGACCGATCAGTTGGCGCCGGAAGTCCGGGATCACGCCCTCGGCATCTTGGCGCGCCAGATCGACAACATGAGCCGGATGATTGACGATTTGCTGGACGTTTCGCGCATCACGGAAGGTAAGATCGAACTGCGCCGCCAGCAGTTGGACCTGCGCCATATGTTGCAGGCCGCGGCGGATGTCGCCCGCCTCAGTTGCGGACCTCGTGGTCAAACGCTCAGGGTGTCCATTCCGGACGATCCCCTCCCCGTCTACGCCGATGCCACACGGCTGGAACAAATCTTCGGCAACCTCCTTGGCAATGCCTCCAAATACGGCGGTGAGGGTTGCGAAATCGCTTTGACAGTTTCCGTTGACCCCGGCACCCGGCAGGCCGTCGTCAGTGTGCGGGACAATGGCATCGGGATCGCGCCTGAGCTTCTGCCTCACATCTTCGACTTGTTTGTGCAGGACAGCCGCACCTTGGATCGCTCTCATGGCGGTCTCGGGATCGGACTCACTTTGGTCCGCAAGCTCGTTCTGCTCCATGGCGGCACCGTCGAAGCCCACAGTGAAGGCACCGGCCGCGGCAGTGAGTTCGTCGTGCGACTCCCCATTCTCGCCCAATCTCCAGCGCCTCAGGATAAGGCTCCCGCCAAGTCGTCCGAGCAAAGCCGCAGGATTCTCATTGTAGATGACAATGCCGACGCTGCCCAAAGCCTCGCCATCCTCCAAAACCGGAAGGGCCATGTCACGCGCACGGCGTACACTGGTCTTGAGGCAGTCGCCGCGGCGGCGGATTTTTCGCCGGAAGTTGTTTTGCTCGACATCGGCCTGCCCGGCATGGACGGCTACGAAGTGGCGCGCCGCATCCGCCAAATCCCCTCCACTGCCGACACCTTCCTCGTAGCCATGAGCGGCTATGGCAGTGAAAAAGATCGCGCCGTGGCCAAGGACTCCGGCTTTGACGAATACATGGTCAAGCCCGTCAACCTCCCCCAGCTCAGCGAATGGTTTCGCACCCGCGTCTGAAGGACCGCGGCTGTCCCAGCCGTGCCTTCAGCCTTCTCTAGCTCCCAGACGACGCGCAACCCCCGATTAACGGAGCTTTCAACCAAAACCCTCCCCTTCGTGCCTTGGTGACTTCGTGTGACAATGAACAACTGTCGCCAACCCAGCACCCCGTCCGTCTCGGTGACCTCCCTCCCTCAATATCCTCTGCTCCTGCCCTTGGACTCATTCCGTAAACTTGCATTTTCTTCTTGCAAACAAGCTCCCGCTCTCGTTAGCTACCGTCCCGTTTTCGACGGTCGTTGAAGACAATGGGTAGGTGCCCGAGTGGCTAAAGGGGGCAGACTGTAAATCTGCTGGCTTACGCCTACGCTGGTTCGAATCCAGCCCTGCCCACCATCTTTCCGAGGACAAAAGAAGCGTCCTATCTGCGGGAGCCGCCGGATCAAACTGGATACAGTAGCTTTAGAGAGCCACTGCCTTGAGACCACCTCGTCTCATTTCGTTCTGCGGGCTGCGGCACCACTTCCCCAAGAAGCTGATAGCCAATTTGGCCTTCCCTTTCTCTGATGCCCGGCGAGGACATCCCGTATACAGACATCCGGCGCACTCGCATTGAAAATTCTTTATGCGCTGATAGCCTACAATTTCAGGCAAAGACAAAGCAAATCCAGTGACACCCATGCATGAAAGATGGATGACCGCGCACTCCTTAGCGCCCGGCCAGACTACATGCGCACTGCTCCAGCCCTGCGATGACTAAACGCAGGATCAACGTCGCCCCAAAGAAGGGCCGCTCCAGACGTTCGCGTCCGCTGGCGTTTCTATCGGGCGTGTTTCATGACCTCTTGTTTGGCGCCTATGCCGCAGATGTCTGGATCATTATCACCTTCACTCTCTTGGCCCCGGCCATGACACTGCAGAACATAGAATGGATTACCATAGCAGCACGGATCGGAGTGACCACCTTGGCTGGGATTCTTATTGTGGTGCTTTTCAGACATGTGCGGCACCTTCGGGAGTACCCTAGCAGCGTATCGGTCTCAACTAGCGAAACTCCGCTAATGAGCATTCAGGCAACCATCGAACCAGAGGAGGAGGAAGAACAGGACACCAGAAGATTGCTGCCACACGAAATCCTGAGCCTTTTCAGGGACACACACTATTCACGTAAAGACAGTGTGCGGAAGAGGTTTGAAGGCTCCTCAGTCCAGTGGGAACTTCGGTTCAATCACATCGGCCTCCTCGTCAGTGGTCAGTGGTTGGTATACCTCTCAACCAGCGCCATCCCCGTCACGTCCACAGAGTCTGTTATTTGCCAGATTGACCCTGATAAAATCGACAAGATTCGCTGGTTCAAAAGAGGTGACTTGGTGACCGCAAAGGGAATCATTCAGCGGATCGATCCGCTCAGCATTGAGCTCAATTTTGCCTCTATCGTTACAAGCGAGACTTGAGACCATATCTGGGACGAGGGGCCGTCCGATATGATACCGAAGCGCAGCCACGCGTTCAACCTTATGTCATCCGAGGGTGCTTAATGACCCAAAAAATTTGGCGACCCCTACGAGAATCGAACTCGTGTCGCATCCGTGAAAGGGATGTGTCCTAACCGCTAGACGAAGGGGTCGTAACGGGACGGAGATACTAGGAGAAGTGACAATGTTTGCAAGTCTTTTTCTATAACAACTTCTCGTTTTTCAGGCCGATCAATTCCTCAATGGTGCGCCCCGTTGCACCCGTGTGCGCCGTCAGCGCCTTCCGCCCTGCTTCCGCGCTTTTCTTAGCTGCCTTCGGGTCATGAAAAAGTCCCACCAGCGCGGCAGGAAGCTCCTCCAGACCGGAAACCTGCGTGGCTCCCTTCCGATGCAGAAGCAGCGCGACCAGAGCGTCGAAGTTCTCCATATGCGGACCGAAGACCACCGGTTTTCCCGCCATGACAGCCTCTGCCGGATTCTGGCCACCTTTGGCGAGGAAACTCTTTCCGATCACGACGACCGTCGCGAGATATTGCCAGGCCAGTAACTCCCCTGTCGAATCCACCAGCAGGCAGTCCGGCGTCTCTGGCACTTCTGCTGAGTTGTCCTCCGAACCAAGACGGCTCCGCCGGGCGACTCTCACGTTCAGCGCCTTCAGTTCGCCTTCCACAGTCTCTCCCCGTTCCGCATGACGCGGCACCACAATCAGGCGCAGATTCGGAATCTGTGGTTCGATCTGGAGGAAGACTTTGGCCAATGCTGCTTCTTCCAGATTGTGGGTGCTGGCGGCCAGCAGCACCGGGTCGTTTTCGCCCCAGCCGATTTGTCCCAGGATTTTCCGGAAGGCCGCCATCCGTTCCACCGGCATGGCAGCGGATTTCATATCGAATTTGATGCTGCCGGTATGAACCACCTTTCCGGGTGGAAGTCCCAGCGCAACCCAGCGGGCCACGTCCCGAGAATCCTGCACGCATACCCGGCTCAGCATGCTGAAAATCGCCGAGGTCATGGGGCGGACCGCCCGATAACGCCGCTCGGACCTTGGGGAGAGCCGCGCATTGACGATGGAGATCGGAATGCTACGGCGAAGGCAGGCATAGAGAAGATTTGGCCAGGCTTCCGCTTCAATGAGAACGACCTGCTGAGGCTGGATCCGATTCAGAAAGCGTCGCACAATCCCCCAGCCATCCAAGGCACTGTAGAGAGGCAAAACGCGCTCTGGATGCTTGCTGGCAAACTCCCGAGCTAATGCGAATCCCGTTGGTGTAGTTATCGTGATAATAAACATATCTTTATTATTCACCTTGAACCAGTCAGCCATTAATTTCACGGCAATACCAGTTTCACCCACACTCGCAGCGTGAATCCACACTGTTCCACAACCACGCTTCCGCGAGTCTAAAATGGCTTTTTTTGTTTCAGACGTAAAAAAACCAAATCGCTGCCACAAATCGAACCCTTTACCACCGCGCTTTTTCATCTTGCGCAAGGCCGCTGGAGCCATGAACAGCAGGACGAACGGGAAAAGCAGATTATGAAGTAGGAGGACAAGGATTCTCACCAAGAAGATCGGGCGGACGGGATATTGTCAGAAGCAGAATGCGTGTGGAACCGTAGACCCGATCCCGCACCATTGACCAAGGGGCAGTAAGCTCGCCAGCCCGCTTTGTCATCATGCTTTCCAGCACAAGAATGCCATCCGGATTCAGCAGTGCAGGCAGGGCGGGATCCTTCAGAAGCCGTTCGCCGAGGTCAGGATCGCCGGGCTTTTTGGCATAAGGTGGATCCGCGAAGATGACATCAAACTTCCGGCCGGAGTTCTCCAGCCGCCGCAAGGCATCGTGAGCATCCGCTTTCACTACCGAGCCGCCTGGCAACTTGGTGCGCGTCAGGTTTTCCTGAATCACGGCCGCTGCCCCGGCATTGGCGTCCACGAGGACCGCTTCTCTGGCTCCGCGGCTCAGGGACTCAATACCGTAAGCGCCGGATCCGGCATAGATGTCCAAGACCGCTGCCCCTTCCAGCGATCCGCCTAGCATCGAGAAGACTGCCTCGCGCACGCGGTCAGTGGAGGGCCGGGTGACGGTTGGTGGAACCTTTAACGGAATACCACCTGCAATCCCAGCTATCACTCGCATACCGTGTCGTCTTGCGGCCTTCATTGACCCTTGGTCAATTAGGCAACCAAAGTCTAAGAGCTTAGCTCTGACCCTTTCTTCCAGGGCCGTCGCCTGGCTTCCCTTCCAGTAGTGTCCGTGCTTGTTCCAGGAGGTTCCGCTCCGGTTGCGTCAGACTGGAAATGCCATGGGCGGCAATCTTCTCCAGGATCGGGTCGATCTCGCGTTCGATGAATTCTTTGGCGGACACGGGCTCAGGGAGCACTTCCTCCTGGGACTGCATGACTGACCGCCGGGGCTTGCGCACTGTCGCCAGTTCCCGACTTTGCTCACGCTGCTGACGCTCCTGCCAGAGCCGCTCATAGGTCACCGGCTTGCCGCCATAGCCCAAAGTTCGCACGTACCACCAGCCGGCCAAAGCTCCGCCGACATGAGCAAAGTGGGCCACGTTGTCACCCAGGATATGCAAATTCAGCATTTGCAGGACACCCAGCACCACGGAAATGCCGAACAGGGTAACGGCTAGGTTCCACAACTTCACTCGCACTGGGATGAGGAAGAAGATCATGGCAGTGACCTGCTCCTGAGGCAGCATGGCGGCCAGAGCAAGGAAGACGCCGAACGCACAGCCGGAAGCTCCGACCATCGGCACAAAGTCCTGCGACAGCCAATTCACCGCCAGTTGCAGGATGGCTCCCGCCACCCCGGAGAGAAAATAGACATACAGAAATTTCCGTGCACCCAGAAGAGATTGCAGAGCCTTGCCCGTGAAGAAAATCATGAGGCAGTTCCCCAGGATATGGAAAAGGCTGCCGTGCAAAAACATGTAGGTGAACAGCGTCCACACACGCCCTTCCTGCAGAGCCGGAATGGACAGCTGTCCCCAATGGAAAGGCTGGCCGTTATTGACGAAAAGCTGAATCAGATACACCGCCACATTGGCAATGATGATCGTCGTCACGGGATCCGGCCATGACTTCGGCAGCCAGCCGGCAGACTGACTCCCTCGCATGTAGTCGCGGTCATGCAACATCGGTAGGGTAACTTCTACCACACATCGTGGCACAACGCCAAATCACATATGAAAATTCGTAGTTGAGGCAGACGTGGTCGGGGGCCTCGGCACCCGACCCTATCCGTTGCGGGCCAAAGCCCGACGCATCAGAACAACCCCGGAGGTAATCCCATCCCGCCCGTGAGCTTGCCCATTTCGCCAGCGGCGAGGTCTTTGCTTTTTTTGAGTGCTTGTTGCACGGCGGTCAGAACCAAGTCTTCCAACACCTCAATGTCGTTGGGATCCACGATCTCTTTGCTGATCTTGATGCTGGTTATCTCCTGTGCCCCATTGGCGATGACGGTGACGCCGGACAGCGCGGCCTCCACGGTCTTGCCGGCCAGATCACTCTGGGTTTTCGACATCTGAGATTGCAGAGTTTGCATCTGCTTCATCATTTTTTGGATATCCATAAGAACGTAAAAAATTAAGTATTGATCTGAAAGCGAGAGAATTGACTCAATCCGCGAGCGTCGCCTTGAACTTCACAAGTGCAGCTTGCACCAGAGGATCATTATAGAACTCTGAGTCCACAATCTTGGGCTCTTCTTCCACTGGAGCATCGTTCTTGGAGGGAGCTGCGGCCTTGCCCTCACCTGCTGACGGCGCCTTGGCGGGCGGAGCCTCGCCCAGATCAAAAGACATCTCCGTCGCGGGGGGCGGCTGCAGACTCGGATCGAGCACGATCTCAAGCCGATGAGGCTTGCCGAAATACTCAGGAAGCAGCGCCTCCAAAATCTTCTTCGCCTGCGGACGCAGGAGGTTGTCTCTGGCCGCCGTCTCAGTGATCGGCAGCCCCATGGTGAGAACCCCGTCTGCTCTGCCGAGTAAGGTTCCGAGTTCCACCCAATGGGCCATGATCGGCTTCTCGGCATGCACCCGATCGACAAAGGCCTTCCAGGCGTCCTGGGGATCCAGGTCGAGCGACACGCCCAGAAGGTCCGCTTCGGGTTCGGCAATGGTTTCTCTCTCTGGCTCGCGGGCTTCTGCGATGCGCTCTGCTTGAGGAGGAGCCACAGGAGTATGCACCACTACTGGTGGCTCAACTTTCGGCTCGACCGGCGGTGGCTGAGTTTGAACTGGCGCTGGTGGCGGAGGAGTTGGCTCTGGTTCTGCGACTCTCACCACCACGGGCGCTGGCGCAGGGGCCACAAGGACCGGTTCAGGGGAAGGCGGGGCAGCGCGGCGAGCGACTGGTTGCTGGGGTGGAAGCGGCGTGCGCAGCACAGGAGCCTCGCCTTCGGGTGCGCCGATGGCTCGGATGACATCGCTCAAGGTAACTTCACCCAAGGTCTGCACGGCTTGAATGATGCCGATTTCCAGATGCAAAAGCTTGTTCCCGGCCCAGCGCATGCGGGCATCGACCTCGGCAAGGCCGTCCATGATTCTCAGGACTGGCTCAGGCTGCACCATCGCGGCCTGCTCCCGCATCATGGCGACCATTTCCGGAGATAGGTCTTCCTCCACGGCGGCGGCATCCACTTGGTGCACCAGCAGGGTGCGGAAATGCTGGATCAAATCTGCCAGCAGGCGCGTGAGGTCCTTCCCGGCGTCCATCTGGGCATGCAGTTCCTGCAAAGCGCCGACTGTATCCTGCCGGAGCACGGCCATGGCCAGATTTGCCACGGTCTCGCCCCGGGTGAAGCCGAAGATGTCCATGACATCGGCCTCCTGGATCCGCTCGCCACAAAAGGCGACGAGCTGGTCAAGCATGGATTGCGCGTCGCGCATGCCGCCTTCCGCGCCTTTGCCGATGGCGTAAGCGGCCTTTTCATCAAGGTTGATGCCTTCCAGCTTCGCAATGTGCAGCAGATGCTTCGCAATAAGACTGATCGGGATGCGGCGCAGATCGAAGCGCTGGCAGCGGCTGATGATGGTGGGCAGTACCTTGTGCGCTTCCGTCGTCGCGAAGATAAATTTCACGTGTTCAGGCGGCTCTTCCAGCGTCTTCAGCAGCGCGTTGAATGCCGCGGTGCTGAGCATGTGCACCTCATCGATGTAGTAAATCTTGAACCGACAGCGCGAGGGAGCGAACTTCACCTCTTCCCGCAGCTCGCGCACCTGCTCCACGCCGTTATTACTGGCGCCATCGATCTCCCGGACATCGAGGCAGATGCCTTTTTCAATTTCCACGCAGAGTTCGTCATCGGGATCGAAATCCGCCTTGGGCCCGCCGGGGCAGTTCAGGGCTTTGGCGAAAATGCGCGCCGTGCTCGTCTTTCCGGTGCCACGAGGGCCCACAAAGAGGTAGGCGTGCGCAAGGCGCTGCTGGTTGATGGCGTTGCGGAGGGTACGCACGACGTGGTCCTGGCCCAGCACATCATCGAAGGTGCGGGGACGGTATTTGCGCGCGAAGACCTGGTAACTCACGCGGTCATCCTAGCGGTCAAAGCGGCGGTTTCCACTGTGCATTTTGGCATTTTTCGTTTCCAAGGCGCAGTCTTTGTCTAGCATGACCCGGATGTCGCGCGGGCCCCTCTTTTTTCTTGTTCTGAGTCTGGGGTTCTCCCTATCCATGACAGGCTGCGGGAGTGTGCAAAACCTCATCAAAGTCAAATTCGGGAAAAAGAAGCAGGAGCCTGAGAAAGAAAAGAAGGAGGTTTACCTCGGAGTCGTCGAGTCGGTGAATCCTGAGCAGCACTTTGTATTGATCCGCACGCACATGCGGATGGCCGTGCCTGCGGGCATCAAGCTGGAGACCAAACCTAAGACTGGCACCAAAGCTCTGCTAACCGTGACGCCGGAGCACAAGGCAAGCTTCCTCTCTGCAGACATCACCGAAGGATTCCCTCAGCGTGGAGACGCGGTTTATCTTCCATCGACGCCTGAGAATTCCGCCTTGGCGACCAGCGCGCCTGCGGTGGTGCCCAATGTGGCGGCGGGTGGCGCACCGGTAGCGGGCGGTTTCTCCCCTGCCCCCGGCGTCGTCGATCCCAACGATCCGGATCCGCCACCGGGTGTGCCGCCCTCGGATGCAGCCCCGGTCGTGCAACCGCCGAAAGGCGCGCCTGATAATGATCCTCCCCCTGGCGTGCCACCGCAGGAATAACAAACCATGCTTTCTGAACACGAGGCTCTCGAGCTAATCCTAGCGGACATTCAACCGCTGGGTGAAGAGATCATCCCTCTGGGCAACGCGCTTGATCGGATCAGCGCCCGGGACCTCACGGCCACGATTCCGTTGCCAGGCTTTGATAACTCCGCGATGGATGGCTATGCGGTGCGGGCGGAGGACACACGCTCGGACAAGTCGCTGCGGGTGATTGGCGAGCAGGCCGCTGGCCTGGCTGGCACGCTGTCCGTGCAGCCGGGCACGGCGCTCCGTATTTTCACAGGAGCTCCCATGCCAAGAGGCGCGGACGCTGTCATCATGCAGGAGGATGTGGAAAAGACTGCGTCGCCTGAGGCGGGCATTATCTGCAAAGAGCCTGTGGAGGCCGGAGAAAATGTGCGGGTGCAGGGTTGCGACCTGTGTGTGGGGCAGACCCTCGTCCGTCGGAGCGAGGTCTTCACACCGGCTCGTCTTGCCTTGCTGGCTTCGCAGGGTTTGGCGAAAGCCTCAGTGTTCTCGCTGCCGAAGGTGGCGGTGGTGACCACGGGCGATGAACTGGTGATGGCAGGCTCTGCCCTCCAGCCGGGACAGATCTACAACAGCAATCAGATCCTGCTGAAGTCCCTGGTGATGAAAGCCGGACTGCCTGTGAGTGCCATCAGCTGCCACCATTTGAAGGACGATTTCGAGGAGACGAAGAGCGTCCTGCAAAGGCTGATTTCAGAGCATGATTTTGTGATTCTGTCCGGAGGTGTCTCCGTGGGCGATCATGATTTGGTGAAGCCCGCCCTTCAGGCTATTGGGGTGTCCCCCGCGTTTTGGCGAATCGCGGTGAAACCGGGAAAGCCTCTACTCTACTGTAAAGCTGATAGGCCAGGTGAAAGCGGGGTATGCCACATCTTTGGGCTGCCGGGGAATCCGGTGTCTTCCTTTGTCACCTTTCTCTTGTTTGTCCGCCCTGCTCTGCTTAAGGCGCAGGGTGCGGATGCTGTGATGCTGGCTTTGCCCAAATCATCGGCGATCGTGGATCAGCCGTTAAAGAACAAGGGCGATCGGCCTCACTATCTGCGAGGTCATCTTGATACTGAGACGGGGAAGTTCAGTGCTACTGGCCTGCAGGAATCTCATGCGCTCTATGCCCTGAGCCGGGCGAATGCGCTGCTGCGTCTGGCACCGGGTGAGGAGTTCGCTGTGGGAGCGGCTGTGACCGTGCACAGGGTATAGCCGCTAATCCTGAGGGCGTGCGAGACGCCCGCCACCATGAAACTGCTGCTAGACGTCGTGGTCGGGGGCCTCCGGCACCCGAACTTATGGAACACTTCTATTACGAGTGGCTTGCGAAATCTCCCGCCACTGAAGGCGTATGGGACTTCCGCCACTACGTAAAGCAGAAGACTCGCTACTTTATTACAGACCGTGCTGGTGACGGATGTCGCGAGCGGAGCCTGCGTACACGGCGTCTTCGCCGATGTTAACGGCATGGTCCCCTGCTCTCTCCAGGAAGCGGGCGATGAAGACGAGATCGATATAGTCCTTCAACCGGCTGGTGTTTTCTTCCATGCGGCGGGTCAGGCGGACGATAAATTCGTTCTGCTGATGATCGAGTTCCTTGTCACGGGGTTTCAGTCCCATCGCAAGATCCACATCTTCATCGGTGAAGGCGCGCACGGCATCGTGAAGCAGCGAAATGGCCTGGGCCTGGATCGGCTCGATCATGCGGGTCTCGGGCAATTCGGTGCCTTGCAAAATCTTCTTGGCGCGGCGGGCGATGTTCACGGCCTGATCGCTGATGCGCTCCAGATTGCTGGAGGTCTTCATCGTGCTGACGATCCGGCGCAAGTCCTGAGCCAGCGGGGTGAAACGGGTCAGGATGGCGATGCCGTCCATGTCGATCTTCTTCTCCAACTGGTCGACTTCTTCGTCTTCCGCAATGACTTCATTGCAGAGGTCGGTATCACGCTCCAATAGGCCACGGACGGCGTTGTTGAGATTTTGCGAGGTGACGCTGGCCATGCGGAACAGATCCTGACGCAACGCGTGCAGAGCCTGGTCGAAACTGGAGAGGATGTGGCGGGATTCGTTCATGAGGTGCTAGCGAGGTTTGAGGACGGAGACGGCACGAGGGGCCGTGGCCGGCGCCCCCGCATTGCAGGGACGCCTCAACACAACCTGATGTATAGAACAACACAAATGGAAACCGGCGACCCGGGGACTGTGACGATTCCGTGACTTTTAGGGCTGGTTGGGGCGGAGTGTGACGTTGCGGGGCGAAGCTAGACGGCACATTAGTCGGATTGAATTGCCTGATTCCGGGCTTGTTTTTGTGCACAAGCTGAAGAAGTGGTGGCCAATGTGACGCGCCCCAGAAGATGAGGGAATTCCAAATCGTCAGGCCACCCAATCCACTTCCTTTATGTCCTATAAATACGACCTCGCAATTTCGTTCGCAAGTGAGCAACGCGGTCTGGCCGACACGCTGGCGCGGCGACTGGATGCATCTGGATACTCGATTTTCTACGACGAGTTTCAGCAGGCCGAACTCTGGGGTAAAGACTTATCCATAGCATTAAATACTGCCTATTCGGACGAGGCGCGTTACTGCTTGATCGTGCTTTCCAACGACTATGTGAAAAAGCCATGGACCAACCACGAACGCCGAAGTGCGATCTCTCAGTTCATTCATCGCGGTAGTGAATACATCCTCTGCCTCAAAGTCGAAAACATTGAGCTGCCAGGTTTTCCATCAGTCATGGGATATGTCTCGCTTGACCACTTCGATGTGGATCAAGTTTACAAGCTTCTCCTCGAAAAACTCGGTCCTCCAAACCACGAAAACCAAGTATCTCATCTCGATTCAAGAGACTGCGCAACCGCTCAGCAGGTCATCCAAGCGTGTTTCCGACGCGCCGTCTACACCCGAATGGATTCCGAGATTAACCTGCGAGCCATGTATGACTCAATAGGGAAAGCGCTCGGCGCAGTGCAGGCTTTAACACTTCAGATTAGTGATCAGGCTCTCCAGCTCGCATGCGTCGAGATCATACGTGCTCTCGACGATATTGAGCGCGCTCAGAATGGCTCCGATGCTTCTGTGTCGAATCACCTTTCACGGTCCGTCCGTCAGAAAATTGACTTCAGTAAACAAAAGATTGTTCGGCTGCTTCTGGAGATTCGTCGTGCCGCCAAGATTCCGATGCAGTTACCTTTTGCAATTCAGACGGACCATTTTTGGGGAGAAGATCAAGCCAATGAGACACCGTCTGTGAACGCGGCCTAAACGAGCGATGGGGCAAACTGCTCCCGGCACAGCTTATCGTCGCTGAGCTTTGCCACCCGAGCACTGCGAATAAAGGAACCGTTTCACTCGGCCACCTATGTCAGCCCACGAACCAACCTCAGACCCAGCCGGAGAACCGCCGACAGCACCGAAGTCCTTCGACGAACTCCTGGAAGCGACGCTCGAGAATGAACTCTACATCAAGAGGTTTCCCTTCATGGAGCCGTGGAGTGATCGGCTGTCCGCGTGGATACCAGCGCCTGAGCAACTGGCCGCGATGGCGGCGAGTGTGTATGGCAGCACGGTGACCCGGCTGAAGCAGGAGTCCGGCGCAAAGACAGCGCCAGACCTGCGGCAGGCAAGCAAGGAAGCGGTTCTTGCCGCCTTGGCCATCGTCGAGGCGATCCGCGAGGGAGCAAGTGTCGAAGGCTTTCTGGATCGAGTCTTGGCAGAGACGCACAGGCGTGAAGTTGCCCTCCAGCAAAAGAAAGAAACGAAACTGCGGGAAACGTTGTGGAGCAGACTCGAAGCGGCGCATCGGAAGAAGTTCGCTCTTTCCAAATCGCAAGCTACCAACCTGGAAGGCATCGACCTGATGGTGTATCTTCGGGAGATCTTCCCGAAGCTGCGTGGCGGTGACGAAGCTCGCCTCCAACGGTTCGATGACTTCTGCGCGACCATCTCATCCCCACCTACTCGGGCCACGTTTCACGCCTACTTTCCGGACGGGATCACTCTACGGTTTCTAAGCGACTTCCATGAGCGGTTCGTGACCTTCTGCGCTGACTCGGGCCACCGCCGCAAAGTCGAGGGCGCATCCAAAGGCGGGAAAAAATCCGCAACCATGCGGAAACAGGTGCGTGCTTCTCGTGGCGGGCGGAAGTGAAGTGATGAGAGAATGCTAGTCGTGGTCGGGGGCCTCCGGCACCCGAACTCATGAGATGCTTCCAACTCAGGCGACTGCGAAGTCGCGCGTCACCGAATGAGGCGTGCGGGACGCCCGCCACCACGGATCACTCTCAAGCGTGGAGCCGAGCTTCCCACTCCGCCCCAATATCAGTGTCGAAGCTTCACGCAAAGCGCCATTTCCCGGCGAGAAGCTTGGCGCAATTCGCAGCGGTTTAAACAAAAACTGCCGAAGCTTCCTGTCGGAGAGGAACAAGCCTGCACGCTTAAAAACACGGCTGATGATTGGGCCAGCCTTGGGTGCAATACAGCGCGCCATGCGAGGCGTCGCCATGAACTACACCCCGACAACGTCGAGCACAAACTCCAACATCAAGGACCGCGCCCGTGCTTACATCAGCCGGATGCCTGCGGCCATTGCCGGAAACGGCGGCCACACCGCTACCTACAATGTAGCCGTCGTTTTGATCAAAGGATTCGCGCTGGATGAAGGCAGCGCGCTCGATCTCCTCGCGGCTTGGAATGAATGCCATTGCGAGCCGAAGTGGAGCGAACGCGATCTGCGCTACAAGCTGCGCTCCGCCGCGCGATCTTCCCGTGCTTTTGGTTATCTGTTGGAAGATGGGCCATTGCTGCCAAGTCAGAGCCACAATCATACACACACGCAGGATGCGAATTCTGAGTTCTGGAAAGCCCGGCAACGCACCGCATGGCCAAAGGTCAGCCCACTGACTTCGGCGGACATTCAAGCCATCAGCATCTTGCGTAATATACCCATGGCAGCGGTGGACCTTTCCGCCAAAGCCGGGTTCCTCGGTGCAGGCATCGTCGATGGACACCGGACTTTCATCATCGCGGAAAGTCGGTTTGCCCAGGCTAGACGGTTCGATGGGAAGCCCTTCCTCCGGACAGACGGCAGCACCATCAAGTCCAAGAACCTGTGTGGCAGTGAAGGCGCGTTTATCGGCCAGCGCTGGCTCGGGAAGGCGAACCCCATCCTTCTCGTCGAGGGTGCCATCGCTCTGCTGGAAGCAGCGGCTGCCATCCTTCTGGCGGATCGCACCGACTGGACCTGCCTCGCCGCCACCAGCGCGGCGTCCCGCTTCACCCGTGATCCCGCGCTGCTGGCACGGCTCGCGGGACGACGCATCCGCATCATCCCCGATGCCGATGACGCAGGCCTCGACGCCGCAGGCTCATGGCTCGCCGCGCTGGAAGATGTCGGTGCGACGGTGGACGCGCTCTCCCTTCCCTCACCCTACAAAGACCTCGGCGAACTCATCGCCAACACGGAAAACGCTCCCAACGCCCTAACCCCGCATCTCAGCGAACTCTTTACATTCTAACAAGACCAACACCAAGAACCAAGAACTCACACCCATGAAACGCATCGACTTGTCAGACCGCAAAACATACCGCCAGGAGAAGGAACGCGCCGCACAGACGCAAACACTCACGCTTCCCGAGGCCTCCCCCGGAGGAAATGGCAGAAATGGCGGAATACCATCATCCCTATCCGTCTTCAATTCATCAGCGTCATCACACGCCAGTGCAGACGATTGGGCAACTCAGTCATTTCCGCCATTTTCTCCGCCACTCCCCGCGCGGACTCACCCTGTTCCCGAGGATTCAGCCATCGCCCGCTATCGCGATGTCATGCGCGGCATCAGTGAAGCCCCCGACTCCTGGCTGGTAGCTCCCATTCTGGCGGTAGCGGCGCGGCTACTTACCCCTGCTGTGCAACTTGATTTCGGAGGCTACAAGCCGTTGACCCTTTTTCAATTCATCGCAGGACCTGCTGGACTGCGTAAATCCACCAGCGTCAATCCTGCCCTTCGCATCGCCTCTCTGCTTCTCCCGCCCAAGGCCCTCTTGGTCGGAAATGCCAGCGACTCAGCCCTCTTCGACAGCTTTGAAAAAGAACCGCACCGCCTGCAAATGGAAGACGAGGGAAACACCATCATTCGCACTTGGGGCAGCAGTCACTACGGACGCGAAGTGGCAGGCCGCTATCTAAAACTCTATGATGGTCAGTCTTGGGGCCAAAACTTCCGCCGCGAAGCCACAGAACATATGGACAAGGAAGCGGAGCGCCGCATTGACCGCGCCAGTCTTTCTCTGGTGATCGCTTCCACTTTTGGGGTATCCCGCTTTGATGGCGTGGATGCGGCCAGCGGCCTGCGGCGGCGTTTTGGTTACTACGTTGAGGAAGCCTCTGCCCGGCGCATCGACTGGCCTGCTGCCTTCGGCGATGCGGAGGCAGAAAAGCTGGCTGATCTGTTCCGTCCCCTCACCACGCTATCCGGCACTATCGGAAGATCATTCGCTCCCGGTGCCTGGGAGGTGTGGCAGGAAATCCAACGCGCAAACCGCGACGCCTGCGCCACCCTGTCTGGTGCCACCGCCACCGAGGAAGCAGCGGGCGCCGCGCTGAATGAATCTCCCATGCGCATTCTCAAACTGGCCGTCATCTTCCAGGCCTGCCGCTGGCTGACGAATCCTTCCCTCGATCCCTTGGAACTGAATGCGGAAGTGCTTCGCATTGCCCACGCGCATCAGCAGGACTGTCTGGCCGCTGCCGCAGAACTGGACACGCTGGGTCGACGCGTAGGCATCGCCGATGCGGCAGACAGCATCATCGCCCGCATCCGCAGTGACTTCGCCGGACTGAGCAAGGATGGCTGGATCCTACTGAACCGCACACAACTCACCAACAAATTTGCCCAACACTCCGAGCGTGCCAATGCATTGACCTCAACGCGTCTTTACACTGAGATCATTCCCCATCTCATTCGCCAGGGCAAGGCGCGTCAAATACCACAGAAAGGAAAGAAATATCTGTATGGATTTACTGGAGAAGAGTGAATGAGCCTCCTTCTCAAGCCCATGAGGCTCCACATCGATCTCACTTCTGGTGTCCGCAGCCGTACACTCCCGGAGTAAATGTCAGAAATGGCGGAGTTCCGATGGGGGCGGCTAGGCTGGACAATTTGACAGAGTGTTTACGAGCCACTAGCTAGAAAGCTACATACATGTCGGCGACTCTTCCATCCAACAACGGCGAGGCGCAATTCGTGATCGAACTGAGTGCGCATGCTGGGTATGCCCATGATTCCGGCTTCGAATCCTCCATCACGCTTTGCGGGCGGCACTGGGACGGTGATCACACGTTTCCATTTTCCACCTCGATTGAGGGATTTTGGTTGCGTGCCGCCGACATCGTCGCTCTGCGAGACTGCATTGATCGATGGACTCGTCAGCCACTTGATCTTCTTATCGCTGACGATTGGAACGCAGAGTTTCAGTTAGCGCGTTTGCCGGGCCAAAGCGTTTGTGTTCGGTTTGGACCGCGGGCTGACACCATTTCCGAACGCCATCCCGTGTGTTCGATTTCCTTTTCAGCCGGAGCTTTGCATGGAGAGTTATTCTTTGTCACAGACCAGTCCTGTCTTGCTCTATTCGCCAAAGAATTGTCGACTGAATTACTTAGATTACATGAGGACTCCGTGTAACCATGCTTTACAGTGAACCCGGCCAAAGCATCACTGTTGCAATCGACGAATCTTGTGAACCGCGTCCCTGAATTCTGGCTCATTAGGCGCAGCGCTACCCTGACTCTCATTTCAATGCACATGAACGCCCGCTTTCCCTACTTCATCGTTCTATTTGCCTCACTTTGTCTCTTCGCCCGTGCCGGAGACGACGCAAAGGACAAGGAGGCGGTTGGCGAACTGCCCGGATGGGGCACGGCATCTGATCCGGATCGGGACTGCAAGTTCTTCCTCGCCTTTATGTATTCCGAAAGCGATAGCAGCCTAACCATGCACTCAGCTAACCGATATGGCACCGCAGGAGAATGATGATCCTTGGACATTCTTTGGTTCATTCAGCCGAACCGAGGTTGATGGAGCAGCGAAGCTCCTTACCGCCGGGAAGATCATCTTTGAGATTAAGGACGGACCCGACCCGACCGAAGAGCCTGATTGGACGCCTGGAGGATGGACTGGCCCATTCTGTTTGTGGATTCGCGAGGAGTGTGCGGCGAAGGCTTCAGCTCTACTTGTGCCTTACTTTGCATCACATGATCAACGCAACAGTTAAGCTTTCGCCACAATCGAAATTTGAAATGACTTTGACGCTCCCGCTTTGTTCCCGCTAGCCTTAATCCCGTATGTCCACTCACAAAGCCAAGTGCGACAAGTGTAGCTACAGAGCGACGTTCACCAACCCGCTGCGTAGCTATGTGATGCCTGATGGCTCTACTTTCACAATCGAGCGCACATTTGTTTGGTGTGCGGCATGCCGAGAGATCCGGTGGGGAGAGGAGTTGGTAGATTTGGATGAGCTTGAGCGCGAGTTGTTGGCTAGTCGCACGCGCGAGTCAGAGTCAAAGATTGCGTGGCGGCGCGTTCGGAGTTCAGGTCCGCGTTGCCTAGAGTGCGGTTCGACGGATATCACGCCGCTTGTAAAGTCAGAGACTCGGAGTGGTAAGGACAAGTGGACGTTACGCGAGCATCCTGATTGCGGCGGTGTTGTCATCGTGCTCCAGCAGTCGGTGCTTGCGCTAGACAGACGTTGGTTTCGTTACACGCCGGAAGGCGAAAAAACAAAGGCGTCTGAGATGTTTTCACATAAAGGTTCAGTGCCTATGGACTGCTAACAATGGTGCTACAGCGAACCGCCGCCCACCTCTACAATAACTGCCACGCAAATCGAGTCCACCTTCATGTCTGTCCTATCATTCCATGCACAGGCACTCGCCGGAATAGTTTCGATATATCTCTTTGTCGGGACAAGCCTCGTACATGCCGCTGACTCTGACCCCCAAACCGAAATCACGGAACAAGCCCCAAAAGCCCGGGCCATCCTGGATGGCTGGCAAGCCGATCATCCCCAGCGTGCCCAGCGCGCCGTGCACATCGTCTATTGGACACCAAGCGACCGGGAGCCGGCGGCGAGGTATCGCGAGCGGCTCTCGGCCATCTTTGAGGAGACGCGGGCGTTCTTTGCTCGGGAGATGGAGCGCAATGGGTTTGGGCCGCGCACGATTCAATTGGTGAAAGAGGCGGATGAGCTTTGCAAAATTCATGTGGTGAAGGGGGTGAAATCTTACGCGCAGTATGAGAACAAGAGTGGGGCTGAGATACGGTCTGAGTGTGTGCCGGTGCTGCGGGCGGCGGGGCTGGATGCTGACAAGGAGACGATCGTGATCTTCTGCAACATGGCCAACTGGGATGCGGAGAAACGCACCATGACGCAGAACAGTCCCTACTATGCCAGCGGCACGAACCTACGCGGGACGGCGTGGCAGGTGGATTCTCCTTTGCTGGATCTGGCGCTGCTGGATGCGCGGGAGCCTCTGCTGCAAGACGGGCAGTATGGCCGCATCTCGCCTGGGAAGTATAATTCCATCTTCATCGGCGGGGTGATTCATGAACTGGGACATGCGCTGGGCCTGCCGCACAATCGGGAGCGGCCCGATCAGAAAGCTCTCTGGGGATCGGCGCTGATGGGGTCGGGCAATCGGACCTATGGTGACGAACGACGCGGCGAAGGGCCCGGGACTTTTCTCACGCTTGGGGAAGCGATGCGGCTTGCTTCGCATCCGATCTTTTGTGGATCGGTGAAGGGCTTCGAGATGAAAGCCAATGCCCGCCTGAGCGAGGTCAAACTGGAGAGCAAAGGGACGACCTTCACCTTCTCCGGGCGAGTGCAGGCGGATCCGCCAGTCTATGCGGTGATTGGTTATACTGATCCGGCAGGCGGCTCGAACTATGATGCCACGACGGCTACGGCGGTGCCGGATGCTGAGGGACGTTTCACGTCGCATTGCGATGCCTTGCAGCCGGGCAAAGCTGCGATGCTACATGTCATTGCGGCGCAAGCAAATGGGGCGATGAGTTCGTTTTCGTCATTTGGCGGTGAGCCAAGGTTTGCTTACGCAGTGAATAAAGACGGGCAGGTCGATCTGTGGGCCTCAACGGCGAAGGATGTATTGGCCCAACTCATCGCTGCGCTCAACAGCGGCAAGCTGGATCAGGTGCAGGAGGAATTGGCTGTTTTGAAAACGCGCAAGGTGGATGCGAAGCTGATGAAAGTGGCCGAGGCGTTGGCTGGGACGATTGGGTTTGTGCCTGGTCCCATGCCGGGGGATGCAGAAGGAAATGTCTGTGAGCTGTCAAAGGCTCAGACGACTGAAGCGAAGGTTGGATGGGGAAAGCCTACGTACAATCGGCTACCCGAGAAAGAGCCGCTGCTGCTGGCGGGAAGCAGGGTGTTTGCGAACGGTGTCTATGCGCATGCTCCAGCGCGGCATGTGTGGACTTTGGGAATGAAGTGGGGGCGCCTGAAGGGTGTCGCGGGTATGGCTCAAGGGCATCCAGGATCGGTGGTCTTCACGGTGAGTGGCGATGGCCGGGCGCTGTGGCGGAGTGGGAAGATCGAGGATGGGCAGGCGGTGTCTTTTGATGTGGATGTGAAGGGTGTGGAGGAACTGGCGTTGGTGGTGTCTGATGCGGGAGATGGGACGAATGGCGACTGGGGTTTGTGGCTGGAGCCGGTATTGGTGCGGTGAGGCGAGGGATTGGGGGCGTGGGGTCTTTTGGGGTCAAGGGTGGAAAGATGTTTTTTGATGGTGACGAGGCGCGGGGCGTGGCCGGACGAATTTGGAAATTCGTCCTACGGCGTCTGGAGCAACTTCTGCCGCCTGGGGTAATGTTATTTGACGAGGCGCGATCGAGGGGACTGTTAGTGTCCGTCAATGAGCAGGGGCTGTGAAAGTAACTGGCAGATGGGCAGGGGGACTTCCGTATAAAGAAGCCACTCGCCCGCTTCCCTTATGCTTTGCCGACATGCCGTCCCGACATCTTCGTTCGTGAATTCTCCAACGCGAAAGACGCGTGCTGGCCAAGTGGTGCTGGCGTGTGTGATGAGCCTTTTATACTATGCACCCAAGGCAGAAGCGCAGGTCTCTTATGTGTGCGAGGAATTGCGCTATGAAGTGAAGCCGGGACGTGAGGCGGAGTTGATCGGGGCGAAGTTTGAGGCCTCCAGCCGGTCTGACACGGAGGGTTACGAGACCCTGGCCGAAATCAAGGAGCGATCGGCCAAATCGGGTTGGAATGATATTCGTCTGCCTAACAACAAGAAGGTGTTTCGCTGGTATCGCTTTGTCCAACCGAAGGCGGTGAACGGCAAGCTGGCGAAGGTGGAATTCCGCTCCAGCAAGAATGTGATCGCGGCAGAGGGTGTAGGGACGCCGATGCGATTTTTTGTCAATGATCGCGACTCGACCACGATGATTGGATATGATGTGCAGGCGGCCTGCGCGCAGCGGCCATCGTTCATTCCTGGGGCTCCGCCTTCAGTCGCACCGGGTCCGTTGCGAATTCAGATGACGGGTCAACCGGGCGCGGTGGTGCGCTACACGGTGAACGGTCAATGGCCCACGCTGGAGAACAGCTATATCTATGAGAAGCCTTTGCCGGTGAACAAATCCACGACGCTGTCGGCGGTGGCTTTCGCTGAAGGCAAGCCTGCCAGCATGCCCAATGTGACGACGTATCTGATCGAGGGCTCCAGCAAACCGGGGCTCGTCAGCGCCCATCTGGGAAACAGTCTCACAGGTACCACGAATGGCTTTTGGCGCTATGCGCGCACGGCGGGGTATGATCACAAGTCTACGGCCTTTCTGCGTGGCGGTGCGCTGACACGGGAGCTATGGAAACTGGCGACGGGAGAGTATGCCGGTGACCCCCTGGCGTTGGTCAAAGAGAAAGATGCGCGGAATCGCGGGTCGCTGATCTGGGCGGACTTCTGGAAGGATGTGGGCAAGGTGGATGTGCTGACCATGCAGCCGAGGGACTTCGACCTGACCAAGGAAGTAGAAGCTGAGGTGAACTTTATCAAGATGTTCCGCGAGAAGTCACCTGAGGTGCAGCCATGGCTGTATTGTGAATGGGTGGAGCAACGGCGGCAGCGGCCGAGTGATCTGGGACAGGTGCCGAGCTATCAGATGACGAAAACTTTCCCGGCGCTGACCTGGGAGGAATCCATGAGCGCGATGCTGCTCTATGTGGAGGAATTGCAGCATCGGCTGGATGCGATGAATCTCGAAGGGAAGCGGCCACGCATCCTGCCGACGGCGCTAATGATGGGATGGATCAAAAACAAGATTGATCACAAGCAGTTCGGCGATGCGAAGCCGGGCACGTTTTACCAGACGTTTTTCAATGATCAGGTGCATCCCAATGCGAGTCCGGGGCACGGGAATGCGAATGGAGGCTACATCGTGGATCTGACGTGGTATTCGGCATTCTACCGTGAACCGGCGGATGGCAAGGTGCTGCCGATCGAGACCACGCTGTCACCCGAGCAGGTGGAGATCGCCCAGGAACTGGCGTGGAGCATCATTCAGAACTATCCCGACTGCGGACTGTATGAAAACGGGAGCGAGCCATGCGCCGACCCGCAGTTTGCGAATAACGGGAAGACGATCACGCTGACGTCAGCTACGCCGGATGTGTGGTTCCGCTACACGCTGGATGGGACGCCACCGACCCGGACGCGAGGGTATGTGTACTGTGGCGCGATCAGCGTGCAGCCGGGTATTCAAGTCAAAGCCGTGGCGTATCGGAGCGGCATGGCGGATAGCGCGGTGGCGGAGATGAAAGCCAAGCGCTAATTCGCACGCAAGAACATCCTCTCCTATTCCTTTTTTATGAAACATTCATTCACGATTCGGCTCTGCTTTTTGCTGCCGTTGGCAGCTTTTATTAGCGTCAGCACATTGTCAGGTGAGACGAAAGCACCTGGAGTTTTAGCAAGGGCCATTCAGCCGCTGGTCGATCAGCAAAAGGTGGCAGGAGCGGTGCTGCTGGTGGCGGACAAAGATAAGGTGCTGGCCGTAGAGACCACGGGTTACGCGAACCCGGACACGAAGGCGCTGATGAAGGCCGACAATGTCTTCTGGATCGCCTCGATGACGAAGTCCATTACTGGCACGGCGATGATGCTGCTGGTCGATGAAGGCAAGGTGAAGATCGATGATCCGGTGGAAAAGTATCTGCCGGAGTTCAAAGGCCAGATGGTGCAGGCGCAGGACTCGAAAGAAGCGGCGAAAACTCCCACGCATGCCATTACCATCCGCGAAGTGCTGAGTCATACGAGCGGGCTAGTGAAGCCCGATGACAAGCGATTGAAGAAGCAACAAAACCTGAAGACGGACGTGGCGCAGATCGGTGGGTTACCCTTGATCCGGGAGCCGGGGACGAAATATGAGTATAACAATAGCGGCATCAACACTGCAGGGCGCATTATCGAAGTGGTGAGCGGCATGTCCTATGTGGAATTCGTGCAGCAGCGCCTCTTCACGCCGCTGGGCATGAAGGATACGACCTTCTGGCCATCCGTAGAACAGGGTGCGAGGCTGGCGCGATCCGTGAGATTGGAGGAAGGCCAGGCGGTGCCGCATATGGTGAAAACCGACGCGAAGGTGACGAAGGAAGCGGTCGCGCGTCTGAGCGAGGGGAAGGCCGTTCCGCAGGAGGTGCTGGATGATTATGGATTCGGTAAAGCGATCGATTACGCCAAGCAATATGGCGAACCAGCAGGTGGGCTCTTCTCCACGGCAGATGATTTGGGACGCTTTTGCCGGATGGTACTGAATGGCGGGATGTTTGAAGGGAAGCGGTATCTCAGCGAGAAAGCGATCAAGACGATGACGACTTCACAAACGAACGGCGTGGCGGTGACACCGACTGAGACCTATGGTCTGGGCTGGTCCGTGAAAACGAAAGACGACGAAGGACCAACGGCGGGTAGCTTTGGGCACCGCGGAGCACGGCGCACGGCGATGTGGATGGACCCGCAGAATGGTTTGGCGATGGTGATCCTGGTGCAGCATTTCAACATGCCAAATGAGGTGCAGAAGGCGATGTATGGGCCCTTTCTGCGAGCGGCGATCGCGACCTATGGAAAAGGGAAAGCGTCGGCCTCCGCCGCCGAGCCAAAGTGAGTCACCGCCTTTTTTCATCCATACCCTGTTTGAGTACTGACACGGCCGTATGGCTATGGTAAAAACGGCGCCATGCTCAAACAGACGATGCAGAATTCGCCTCACGGCGATGCAAGGCCACCTCCTCCAGAGGCCCTCTATCTGGTGATGTGGGTGATCTGGGCGGCGCTACAGGTCGGGCTGGTGGTGATTTATTTTATTCTGGGCGACACCGCCGGGTCGCGGGACGCCACGGAGCATGAAGCCATCGTGCGGACGGAATCCATGACGTGGATGGTGGCTTTGTTGCCTCTCGCGATCAGCGGGGTCATTCGTTGGCTGGTGCTGCCAAGTAGGAATTCCATTGAGCAGGTGTTTCCCTTCTTCATTGCAGGCATCGCCTTGGCAGAATCCTGTGGCGTGATCGGAACGGTGATGTACCCGGACCGGAAGTCGGGCCTTCTGGTGCTGGGGTTGATAGGCATCTGGCAGTTCATCCCCTTCTTTGCCAAACGGCTGCTGCCTCAAGGCGATGCTGATGACGACGAGCCAGACCGGCACCGGGGAATACCGAGACAGCCGTGAGTCATGCGAATGACATAGGAGTGCAGGGTCGTTTATGAACACGGCATGCTTTCGTTGACTGACCTTTTTGCGCGTTTGGGTCTTAACAGGTTGTGGTTTCTGACCGCAGCGCTGTTCGTTCTGCCTAATTCTTCCACGATCTGGGCCGCTGGCACGGCGGACCGGCCCAACATTATCGTGATCCTCACCGATGATCAAGGGCTGGCGGACTACAGTGCCTATGGGACGAAGGACATCCGCACACCGAATATTGACCGGATATTCAAGGGGGGCATGACGTTCGAGAACTTCCGTGCGAACAGTCCGGTGTGCTCCCCTACCCGTGCGTCACTGCTAACTGGGTGTTATCCCGATCGCGTGGGGGTTCCAGGGTTGGTTCGTGAGGAGAATCCCGAGAACAACTGGGGATACCTGGCCCATTCGGCGCTGCTGCTACCGAAAGCGCTCAAGGCGGCGGGCTACCACACCGGCATGGTGGGCAAATGGAACCTTGGACTCTCCGAGCCAAACATTCCCAATGACCGGGGCTTTGACGAGTTCCACGGGTTTCTGGGGGACATGATGGATGACTACTGGGAGCACTCGCGGCACGGCATCAACCTGATGCGACACAACCGGGAGCCCATCAAGGCCGAGGGACACGCAACGGACCTTTTCACGGATTGGGCCTGCGACTATATCGACCAACAAGCAAAAGCCGCGCCTCCTTTTTTTCTGTATCTCGCCTACAATGCGCCGCATGATCCGATGCAGCCGCCGCCGGACTGGCTGGAGAAGGTCAGGCAAAGAGAACCGGGCATGGACGAGAAACGGGCGAAGTTGGTGGCGCTGATCGAGCACATGGACGCGGGCGTGGGGCGAGTACTGGACACTCTAGAGAAGGCTGGGTTGACGAAGAATACGATAGTGGCTTTCTCTTCTGACAACGGTGGCAATCTGGTCACAGGCGCAAACAATGGGCCATGGCGCAGCGGGAAGACGCATATGTATGAGGGAGGGCTGCGCGTGCCTTTTGCGATTCGATGGCCGGAGCAGGTGAAAGCGGGCAGCAAGTCGCCGAGAGCAGCGATGACGATGGATCTCTTCCCTACCCTGCTGGAAGCGTCGGGATTGCCGGTGTCCAAGGACATCGATGGGGAGAGTTTCCTGGCGACACTGTTGGGCCAAGAGCAACCGGAGTCGAAGCGTGATCTTTATTTCGTGCGTCGAGAAGGCGGCCCAGCTTATGGCGGCAAGACGATTGAAGCCTACATCCGCTGGCCATGGAAACTGCTGCAGGATAGTCCATTCGCGCCGCTGGAGTTATACAACCTTGCGGAAGATCCGTTCGAAACGACCGACCTGGCGGAAAAGAACAAACCCATGGTGCGGGATCTGAATGCGGCGCTAAGGAAGCAGATTCAGCGCAGTGGATCGGTGCCGTGGCAGAAAGTGGAGCCTTAACGGATGAATGATCCGTAAGTTTATTCGATTGTGGATGTTCGGGCATGCAACTTGGCGAAGCTTGTCTACACTCGAGCCATGCCAGCCGTACGCCTGTATCTTCTGTTCACGCTCTTGTTGCAGACTGTACTTTGGTCTGCGCCTCAAGAGACAAAGGAGTTGTCGTTAGGCACGTGGAGTGACGAGAATTCAGGGCTTTATGTCAGAGTGGAAAAAGCGAAGGCCGGTGAGGAAGAGTTCACCGAAGGCGTCAAAGCAGGCAACCGGCGAGTGACGATCGGAGCGCCTCCACCACGCGCCGGCAAGGCCGACAACATCTTTATACCCATCTCATCGCGTTACGAAAAAGGACTCATCACGGTGACGGGGGCGTTCAACTGGGACAGCGACTCGAAGAACATCGAGATGACCTTGCAGTGGAAAGACGGGAAAGCCTTGCTGACGATTGTGAAGAACGATGGCTATGCTCTCTTTCCGGCGGGGAGTGTCCATACTCTGACGCGGGAAAAGAACTGAGGGTCATCGCGGCATGAAGGAAGGATTCACTTTGCGTCTGGCCAGACCTGAAGACGCGCCGATTCTTGAGGCACTCATTTTAGCATCTGTGCATGGCCTACAGGCGGGCACCTACACTGAGGCGCAGCGGGAGGCGGCACTGGGGCCGGTTTTTTGTGTAGACGACGCTCTCATCGAAGATGGCACCTACTTCGTCGTGGAGGCGGTGGCGGAGGGCCGCATCGTTGGATGTGGGGGCTGGAGCCGCAGGCAGGCCAAATACGGCAGGAGTGAACCTCGGTCGGAAGACGGCGCCAAAGTCTACCTGGATCCCACACATGATGCCGCGAGGATACGGGCGTTTTTTGTGCATCCGGATTTTGCGAGGCAGGGCATTGGCCGCGCCCTATTGTTGGAATGTGAGCGCGCATTGCAGAGGGCTGGATTCACCAGCGCGGTGCTCTCCGCAACACTGGCGGGCGTTCCGCTCTACACCGCCATGGGGTACGTGGTAGAGAAGGAGTATGAGGCGCCACTAAAAAGTCGCGATGGAAGCTACCTTGGTCTGCCCATCGTGCGCATGAGCAAAAGTTTTGCTTCAGAGGGAAGGGTCTCAGCGGCGGCGGCGGAATGCGATGGCACTCAAAGCTAAGAGCAGTAGCAAAGCTCTACTGGGCTCAGGGATGACCACAATCACGCCCGAAGTGGTGAAACGGCTGACATCCCAGAGGAGGCCAGAACTGCTGATGTCAGGGAGATTGAACTGGGTCAAGTCGTCCCCCGCCCCATCACGATTTGCACCGGGGTTGAAGCCGGAGAAATCGGCAGTTAGCAGATTCGACCAGTCGAGAAGGTTGAAGGCATCGCCGAAGCGCGGCGTGTAAGCGTCCGACAGAAGCGTGAGCGTGCTGGAAAACGTGAGAGTGCCGCTGGTGCCATTGAAGACCAGACGGTCGTGGTTACCTACGCCGGAAACACTGTCCACCCACGCATTGTAACCCGCGGAGCCAATCTCGGTATTCCCGCCGAATGTAGAATCACTCACGGTAGCCGCCGCAGCATCAAGGATGATTTTCGATCCGGCATTGAGTGCGTAGGCGCCACCTGCCGTGGGAGTGAAGGTGAGGGTGCCGTGGCTGGTAGCGGTGATCCCATCACCTGCATAGAGGGTCGCATTGCTATTGAGGGTAAAGGTAGAGGCACGAATCGTTCCGGTGCCGAGCACCCAGGCATTGGCCAAAACGGAAAAGGTCCCGGTGCCGCTGTTGCCCACGCCATTCTTCCCGATCTGGAGACCACCGGCATTTACGGAGGTCGGTGTGGCATAGGTATTGTTTCCACTGAGGGTCCATGTGCCCGTTCCGCTTTTATTGAGAATACCGACACCCGTGAGCGTGCCGCTGATTTCGCCGTTGCCAGCACCAATCAGGTTGGTCGTATGAGTCTGGCCGGTTGTGTCAGCCGAGTTGACATTGCCACTGATGAGAAGGTTTCCTGAAACCGAGGATGACTCGAAGGTGACCTGGGCTCCGAAGATGCCCTGGATTGTCCCTGCCCAAGTGTTGCTTCCTCCCACGTTTTCCAAATGGGGAGTAAAGAGTGCTTCGCCCGTGACGGTGATGTTATTGTCCAACTGAAGGCGCGCGCCGTTCGCGACTGTGGTATTCCCGGCAGTGCTGCCAAGCGCCCCGCCATTGGTCAGACGAAGAAATCCCTGAGTCACTGTCGTAACCCCGGTGTAAGTGCTATTGCCACCCAAAATCAAAACACCGGTGCCTAGCTTCGTGAGTTCTGTCGCCGTGGTACCATTGCTGATCGCTCCTCCGATGGTGAGGACACCATTGGCGCCACTCGTCGTGATGGAACGCGTCGTGCCTGCCGCAGTGCCAAGACTCACGGCACCGGTGCCGAAGTTCAATGAGCTGGCCAGGTTGGCAGTGAAGTCCGCATTGATGACAAGGGCATTGTTGTTAGCATTAATGATCGAAGTTCCGCTGGTGTTCCCAAAGGTGCCGCCATTAATGGTGACGGTGCCGGCGGTGGCGCCAAGCGCGGAGGCGTTGTTCACATTCAACGTTCCTCCATTGACCGTCGTGCCACCGGTATATGTATTGACGCCGCTCAAGGTCAATGTGCCAGCATTCATTGTCAGGCCACCTGTCAGCGAGACGATGCCGCTCAGGGTTTGCGTGCCAGCGCCGCTTTTCACGAGAGAAAGCGCACCGCCGCCCGTGCCATCTGCCAAGGTCCCGGCGTAGGCAGCGGTGAGAGCGGAATTGATCGTGAGTGTGGCCGCAGTGGCATTCGCATTGCGTGTGGTAATGGTGCCGGCGCCACCTGATGAAGCCAGGCCTGCAACGGTCACTGAGCGACCATTTAGACTGAGAGCCTTATTGACGGCCGTCGCTGCAAAGCTAACCAGATTGGGAGTGGTGGAGTTGAGGGCGTCGACATTATCAAGGCGCACGTTGGCGACATCAATGGTGAGGCCCCCGGTGAACGTATTTGCGCCTCCGAGAGCAACAACGCCTGCGCCACCAGTAGTGGTCAACGTCAGCATATAACTGCCGCCTGATTCACCGATATTAGAATTGATGAGCGTGTTCAGAGCATTGACGTTCTGTGTAATCGTCGCATTGCCCGTCAAAGTAATAGCACCCGTCAAGGTGGTGTTATTGACGTCCACACGGACGGCGCCACGGTTGCCAGCGCCGGTCCCTATAATGGAGAACGCATTCGTCCATGTGCCACCGGCATTCAGAGCTACCGTGACGTTTGCGCCAACCGACACAAGAGCGGTCCCAAAGCCAGCAATGGTATTGGACTGAAGGAAAAGCCCGGCCGAATCTCCAGATGTCAGGGTAAGTGTGCCAGTAAGAGAGTTCGCACTCGTCCAGGTAGACAGCGCCAGCACCGACCCCGCGACCTTATTCACGCTGATGTTGTTGCCGCTCAGCGTCGAATTGATGTTGAGCCGGGATGCCAGGTTGGTGGCATTGTCAAAGATCTGGATTGTGCTGCCGCTATCGAGAGCGATCGTGCCGCCATTGAAGGTATAAGCCGTGGAGGCGGCAGTTCCGACGGAGCGGAAGATCATGCCATTGGCGCTGACGGTGCCGGAGACGGTGACCGTGCCACCGTTAGCACCAGCACCGAAGACGGCGGTGTTTCCAGGTGACCACACCTGATTCTGCAGGGGTGTCGTTTCGTCATACCAGTTCGAGCCGCCGGTGATCCAGGTCCCCGGTCCATCCTGGGCATTGGCCGTGGTGGTGTTGGTATCCCACACATAATTTGCGGCGTATGCTGGAGCGACAAAAAAGAGCAGCGCAGTCGCAAGGAGCCAAAGGCCCGGCGATGGCTTCCCATCCCGGCGGGCGGCCGCCGAACGAGCGGAGTTTGAAGAAAAATCTGGGGGTAAAAACTGAGGCATCTCAGGAGCGTGAGCAGGGGCTGATGCGCAGGGTGACGGAGGTTCCATAACTAGCTCATTTGAAGGGTCTTGTCTGCTGAAAAACGGAACGGATGCAGAGACCAAATATCGTATGGGACAAAACGCAGACCACGTCTGCTTTTGAGCGTCTAAATCTGGCCTACGCGAATGCTGTAGAACATTCTACGCTGTGGCTGCGTATGCAGAGGCATGCCGCGCTCCAGTCTTCTCCATTTCCACGCATGCTTTCTCTCTATCTTTGTGATCAGTGCAGCGATGGGCGCTGAACCCAAGAGCGAAGTGAATTCCATCGGCCTGAAGCTGGTGCGCATCAAGGCTGGCACCTTCACCATGGGACAGGATGGTCCTGCCAGTGACTACCGGATGAGTAGAAATAACGGCAAGTTCGATGATGCAGACTGGGACGAGAAGCCAGCGCACCATGTGACGATTGATACGCCATTTCTCATGGGAGTGACCGAGGTGACGATGGGTCAATACCGACAGTATGATGCCGAACACATGGGTGGCAAAGGGGCCGATGATGCTGCGGTGTGTGATGTGTCCTGGTATGATGCGGTGAAGTTTTGTGAGTGGCTGAGCCAACGTGAAGGGCGGACCTACCGACTGCCGACAGAGGCGGAATGGGAGTATGCATGCCGGGCAGGTACGACGACGCTCTTCCATACGGGAGATGCCTTACCCGCAGGGTTTCAGCCCTGGCCGATGGATGCGGGGATAAAAGCCCTCTACTTCCCCAAGGGGCCGATACCGCCGGAAATTCGTGGAGAGGTGACGGGAAAAGGCGTCTCCCGCAAGGTGGGACAAACCGTGTCCAATGCCTGGGGATTGTATGACATGCACGGGAATGTGGCGGAGTGGTGCGCCGACTGGTATGGACCCTATGAAGCAAATGCGCAGACAAATCCGGCGGGACGGGCGGACGGAGACTTCCGGGTGTGCCGCGGCGGGAATCACTCGACGCATGTGAGGCTGCTGCGCTCCGCGAATCGGGCGGGCTGGATCCCTGAGACGAAAGGAAGCCGCATCGGTTTCCGAGTGGTGGTAGGCGAAGCACCAAAGTCCACTCCCCTGCCCCGGCCGGAGCCGCCACTGAATGCGAAAGAGGTTTCTCAAAGTCTTGCGAAGGTTCAGGCTCCTTCCGCCGATCAACCGGTCTTTAGCGGACCAAAGCCTTATGTGAAGATTCCCGCGAAGTCATTCGGTCCGCTGTTCTCAACGCATAATCATAGTCCTGCGCTGGCGGAATGTCCGAACCGCGATTTGCTGGCAGTCTGGTATTCCTGTGCGGAGGAGCCAGGTAGTGAACTGTGCAATGTGGCGAGCCGCTTGCGCCTTGGTGTGGATGAATGGGAAGAAGCTTCTCCTTTCTGGGATGGACAGGATGTGAACGATCACGGGCCAAAGCTGTGGTGGGACGGTGATAGAACGTTGTATCACTTCGCCCGAGGGAACTATGAGAACATTGTCCGCCGGTCCACGGACAACGGTGCGACCTGGACCAAGGCCGAGACATTTCAACCGGTAAGCGAGATCGGTAATGCGGCGATCCGAACCAAGGAAGGCTACATCGTGATGACTGAAGACTCGCCATCTTCCAGCCTAACCATCAGCCGCGACCAAGGAAAGACGTGGCAGTCCACCAGGATTGTGGATAGAGAAGCGCATCGGTTTGGCAGCAAGAAGCGGCACGCAGGCATCCATGCGGGCATTGTGCAACTGGCCGATGGCCGGCTCATGACGATGGGCCGTATCGATGACGCAGAGAAGCAGAAAGACTACGGCATCAAGACGCCCATGAGTTTCAGCGCCGACTGGGGTGAGACGTGGGCGCACGAGGCATCTGAGTTCCCGGCGATCAGCAGTGTGCAACGAGCGGTCCTGCTGCGTCTGCGGGAGGGGCCGCTGCTTTTTTGCTCGTTTACGGATCAGTGGCGAGACTGGAAGACGCGCAAAGGCATGACGTTCAAAGCGGAGAACGGCGGCGAGTTCACAGGCTACGGATTGTTCGCCGCGGTGTCTTATGACGACGGGAAGACATGGCCCGACAAACGTTTGGTCACACCTGGTGGTGCCGAGCGAAAGATCCCGGGGATCGACCGCACGGAATTCACCGTGAGCAATATCCATGCAGAGCCGATGGGTTATCTTGCGGCGGTACAAACGAGGGAGGGTGTGATTCAACTGCTAACGAGCAAGAATCACTACACCTTTAACCTTGCGTGGGTGAAACAACTGCCGACTCTTGTAGGCAAGTCAGAGAACAAGGGTTGAAGTTACTTGCTGGCGCGGACTGATTTCTTGGCTGTCTTCTTCTTCGCGGATTTTTTGGCGGCGCTCTTCTTCGAGCTTTTCTTCACCACTTTCTTGTTGGCTGCCTTCCTTTGTTTTTTGGCAGCATTCATGTTGTCCACCAGGCTTGGGTACTTTCGGCCTGCCTTCCGCGCAGCGGCTTTGGCTTTGCGCTTGCTCTCAGGGGTAAGCTTGGTGTGTTTAGCTTTTTTAGGCGCGGGTTTGTCCCAAGGCTCTTTTGCTTCTTTGGTTGCCTTCTTGCTCATATTCCCAAATCGGCGCGAGCATCCGGGGTGGACGCCGTGCGAGCCCTAAGTTTTTTTGAGCAAGGAAGGCAGCCGCGCCTACGTCAAAGGCGCTACTCAACAAGTCACCAAGGCAAGGTATCGCCCAGGTGAATGAAGCTTCCGCTGGGACCATTCTCCGGCAGCAAAGCCAGAGACACGCTCGTCTTCGCGCCATCCGGCACTTCCATGACGGCGCCCTCGCCACCCATCTCCGTCTTCACCCAACCAGGGTGAGCTGCGTTTACCTTGATCGGTGTATCGCGAAGTTCATAGGCGAGCTGTACCGTCCAGGCATTGACGGCGGACTTGGAAACATTGTAAGAGGCCACTTTGAAATCATAGATGGGCGAAGTGGGATCGCAGTGCAGAGTGATGGAACCAAGAATGCTGGAGAGGTTCACAATGCGGCCTGCCTCGCTCTTCTTCAGAAGAGGCAGAAAGGCTTGAGTGACGGCGATGAGACCGAAGACATTGGCTTCAAAGGTCTTGCGCCAGGTGTCCAATGTTTGCCCGATGACGCCTTTGGTCGCGTCGTCCACCATAATGCCGGCATTGTTGATCAGGATGTCCAGCCGGCCATATTCTTTTTCAACGGAGGCGGCGGCTTCACGAATGGTTGCTTCCTCAGTGACGTCGATTGTCACAGCAAAGGCATTGAGGCCTTCGGCGCGCAGTTGCGCGGCAGCTTCTTCTCCTTTGGCGGCATCACGTGAGCCGATGAGGACAGTGACATTTTGCTTGGCCAGTTGGCGGGCGGTTTCAAGGCCGATGCCTTTATTGGCGCCGGTGATGAGAGCGATCTTGGGTGTCTGCATAAATATGATGTCTTGAATTGGGTTGATGTCTGCGAATTGCTAGCGGGAGTTTTAGGACGCAGTGGATACGCGCCGCGTCGCCAAGCGGGTATTTTGAAAAGTGAATATTGAATTCGGATGGCCTCTCAAACCGTGGGGTTTGCACAGTTAAGCGTGTCGTTTTGTTAGTCCATTGACCTTGGCATCACCCTCTCAAAATTGGGAATGCCGGAGCGCCAACTTCTTGTGGAGGGCCTAGTTGGCTCTTGATCATCAACATCTCAAAACAGCTTTTTGTAATTTTCCATAATCTCCACAACAAATGGAAATAAGGTTATGGATCGTGGCTGGTGAAATGCACAAGATGTACCACAACCTTGCGAATTGTTATCAGATATGAAAACGATCTCAGCCTCAGCTGCTATTATCCTCTCCCTTTTGTCCGCGAGCCCTCCCGCATTTGGGGAGTCCGTAATTGCCATGATCAATACGAGTTCAGGCAGAATTTATGAAAACTGCCGCGTGTTTAAGCGAGACCCAGACGGCATCATGATCGTGCACAAAGGCGGCGCGGCAAAACTTCTCTATGGAGACCTACCAGCCGATACGCGCGAGCGTCTAGGCTATGATGCGGAAAAGGCGGCGAACTATGAAAACGGTCGCCTTGAAGCGAAAGCCAAAGAGCGGGAGAATGCATGGAAATACCGCACCGAGGCATTGAAGACTCAAGCGGTCATGTATGCTGCGCTTCTGGAGGAAGCCGCGTTGAACAGAGAGATAGGAGCTGCTTACGGATACGGAGGCTATGGCAATGTGAGTTATAATTATGCCAATTCCTCTCTTGGCTGGGGATATCCTTCGCAGGGTTACGGATATGGTGGATATGGCTTCGGAAATGGTAATGGCCATGGCTTTGGTTACGGTCGAGGTCAAGCTGGTGGCGTTGGACCTGGATATGGAAACGGAAACACCTGGGGTCCTGGTTACGGTGTGCTGAACAATCGAGGGGGCGCCGGTCCGAGTGGGAATGCTCAATATCGCGGACCGGACGGGCGTGTCATTTATGGCAGCAGTACTATGGCGGCCAGACCTCGGGGCATCATCAGCAGAACCATCGATTCAACGGCAAACCGCCGTGGACCAAATAGTGGCAGCACAACTCTTTTCTCCAAACCTAAAGCCCCATCCAAAGGAGCCACTGCGCCGAGCGGACGCAGCAGCGGATCGCGGTCGGGCGGTGGCAGTAGTCGTGTTGGCGGTGGGGGCAGTGGTGGCGGACGCTGAGAATAAGGGAGCGGCTCGAAACCCAATGTTTTGAGATGGCTGCTACGCCACGCTCAGAAGCTAAGGCGAAGTGGCGATTTTGAGGAGTGCATCACGCTCTTTCAGATCGCTGGGTCTGCCTGAGGTATTGAAGGAGCGCAGGGCCTGCGCAGCTTCGGACTTCTTACCAATGCGGATAAGAACCGCCGCACGATGGAGGGTGGCGTTGGCGTGTGACTCGGTGCCAGAGGGTTCAGCCTGCTTCATAGCCAAATCGGCCAGAGCCAGGGCCTGCTTAGGCCGCTTGGCGTCGAAAGCCATTTTTGACAACTCCACAGCGAAGTAGCCAAATTTTGGATAGCCCATCGCCAGAGTAGCGCCATTTCCGACCAATTCGTCGCGGGTGAACCAACCATCGCCCTGCAAAGGCCGAAGGACACTCATACAATGATAATAGGATCTGCCCGAAAGGCGGCCAAACGCCTCCAACAGCTTGCCAGCCAGTGCGAGGCGAGTTGCGACTGGGAGCTTGGAAAGCTCCGAGCCAAACATCGCGGCGCCAATTTTCCACGTTTGGCCTGGGGCAATGGGAGGGATCTCGCGCATATGGGGAGGCACTAGAGATTTCGTCGAGCCAGAGGCTGCTTTTCCCTCTTTCGGCAAGGTATCCATTGCATTGGCCACGGCCTGCCAAGATAGAAGGGAGATGATGCCTGGATCCATGAACGACAGGATGCCGGGTTTTGGCCCTGGTGTGAGCAGTTCCTGAATCCAAGTGCACATTTGCCTGAGCCACCGTTCCCGAGCCTCTTTTGGGCAATCAGCCAATCCTGCCTGAAGAATGGTATTTAGTGTGAGGAGGTAGTCTCGCAGCCTGTTGGAATCGTTCGCCGAGAGCTTCTTGTAATGGTGCACCGCAGTTTCAAAATCGCCGTTGAGAGAACGAGCCCAAGCATGACAAGCGTAGAGATTACCAAGGTTCTTTGGAACAATCTTCTGTGGCTCAGAGTTTGCTCCATAACCTTCCTTCGAAGAGCGGGTGATAGCATCTCCGAGCAGCTTCTCAAGGTGATGCGCCGTGGCGGGGCTTTCCTGCACGAGCAGCACGCAGAGAGCGTCACGAGAAGGCAAATGAATCTCAACCGGAGGGGTAGAAGCAAGTCTGACAGCCAAAGCATCCATACGCCTTGCGAAGGATTTGCTAGGCCCCGTTAAGTTCGATGACTTGTTGGCATCTGGGTAGCTGCCAAGCAGGAACTCCGCGAGGAGTGTCAGATCCGGCTCCTTGCAGGCGTCAAGCACCGCCTTGACCGACTCCTCAGGCAGGGCCGCCATAAACGCCCTTTTGCTGTAGAAAGCGGAGCGCGTAGGTGACCTATCCGCTTCAATGAGGAAAGAGGCCGTCTTCGAGGCCAAAATTTCTGCCGCAAATTCATACTGACCGCTCGCCGTCAATTCTGCGAAAAATGCCGCCGAAAACATCTCACTGGATACGAACAATTTCTCAGGCATCATGTCAGTGATGGTGGCCCGGTCGCGTGCGTAGCTTGCCAGAGTAAGACGCAGCGAGGGCGAGTAGGCGGAGATTTTCGTCAGGACGCCACTGGGAGTGTTGCCCGTGACCGTTTCTGTTCGTTGCGAGAGGCGCTTATGAAGCTCTTTCCAAATTTCGTCATCTGGCAAAGATCGCAGGGCGGTTGTGACGGGACCTAAAGCATCCATCGGAGGGGGACGGCTCTTTTCCAATTCGTCACTCAGCACCTTGCCGGCCAGCAGAGCCAGATCGGGCGGCAGATGGTCATCAGCAGACCAGCATACAAACTGTGCCACGGAGAGTTTCACACCGTTGTGCAAAGCCTTGTCCGACAAGATGTGGCGATAATGATCCCAGACTTCTGCACTCACGGCCAAAACAGGGGCGGACGGATCGTAAGGAAAAAGAGTGCCCGGCCGCAGTAGCAAGAGGGCGTGCGCAGCTAACATTTCCTTCGCCAAAGCATAAGTAGCCTCCCCCTCCTTTCGCTGCGCGGCCCATTGGACCAAGGCAGCGCGATCGCCGGAACCCAATGACGAAAGAAACTGGTGCAGATGCGAGGCCAGAAGATAAGAAGGAGTCCGGCCGAGGAGTTCACTGAGAGAAGTGAAAAGCTTTTCCAGTGCCTGAACAGGCTGCACCGCCCCTCCCTCTGCGCGCCAAGCACGAGTCAGCGTCGTAGTGACATCACCCGAACTGTTATAAGCCGAACGCCGCAACCTGCCGGTCTGATCTTCGTGATAACAGCGCAACGCGAATGCGATACCAGGCAGGTCTGCGGCATCTCGGAGGTAAGACTCCAAAAAGCTGGAGGTGCCCGTGGCGCTACGGTCTTGATATACCACCTGCGATGCGCGACCTGGAACTTCGTAGCGACCGATTTCACGTGGCAGTTTCAGAAAGAAAGCGTGTGCTTTTGCCGGATCCGTGGACACGAGCCGCTTTAGCACCTGACCTGCAGTGAAAGAGAATCCCTTCTCGGGCACCTCTATATCTTCGATTTTTCTTCCTTCCAGAATGCCAAGCTCGAAGCGCTCGATCAGTGAGGACTCCGACGGGTTCAACGAGGCCAATGCTGATGCCAGTGGCGAAGAACCTGGCTTGCTGAAATCCAAATCTGGGAAGCGAGAACTGAATAGTCTTGCTAAAGTCTTTTTGGAGGGATCAGGCAGCTTCTCCAATTCGGCAGACCGTGTTTTCGCGAACTCAAGTGAAGCGGGATCGTTCGGACTTGAAAGAAGGGCGGCGACCAAATCTCCACCAAACGTCCTTGGCTGTGCGGCACGAAGTTGGGCAATCAACTGATCCCGCTTTTCCGGTGAAATCGGTTTTCTGGATTGCTCAGCAGACGTGAAGGCGGAAGGCGTGGGAAACTTATTCAGGAACTGATGAAGTAGCGTAGTCTCGGCTACCTGGGCTTGGCCCATACTAGGAGGCCCCGGATAACGCGGAAGCCGGAAGTCAGGGGCATCCACCAGGAAACCGTGTTCCTGGAGCAGGCTTACCATACTGGGAATCTCAGCCACCGTGCCAAATGGCATGGAGGCGAAATGAAAGAGAGACAGCCAGCGCGGATCCTTTTCCAGACCGGAGGACTCTGCGATCTCCATGATCTTCGGGATCATGATGGGCTCCTGCGCTGCCAGCGCCAGCCAAGACCCGAGAATACTCACTTCACCACGGGAGCTGGGAGTTGATAACTCGGGAGCAGAAGCCGGTCCTGAGCGCGGACCGAGGCTGAAAACGGGTGCCACCTGCATTTCCTGACGACCTCTATGATGGCGGGTATCGTAATCCCGCAAAAGTGACGTGAAGTGCTCAAACAGCTTCGCTCCAGTCTCCGGCTGAATGCGCAACCATTCGGCGATGAGTCTTGAGTAAGGTGCCCTCCTGAGTGTGCCATTGGGTACCGAAGTGGGGAAGACCACATTGCGCCAGACGTCTGCGAGACTTTTGATACCCTGTTCGGTGAGCCCTTTCTCCAAGTCGTTCGTAGCGAGCAACTGCTTCAGTTCCTGTTCGGATTTATCACGACGCCAAATTGCGGCCTTTGAAAGTAGCGGATACACATCGCCCAGTTCCAGACGCAACTTTTCAGGATCGCGCAGGCCTTGCTCGAGAATATTGACAAACTGATCCTGCCACGGGGCGGGTAGACGCGCCATTTCCGCGCCGTGCTTCCGGATGAAAATCTCAAAAAGGTTGGGATCATTTCCCTGGTAGTAGGCGAAGAGAAAATCCGAACCGAAAGTCCCCGATGCGTTGCTTTTCAGCACGTCCAATAGCGCAGGGATCATCCACGGCGAATTTTCGCGTATCTTTATGGAGTGCTTCAAGACGAGCGCTACGTTGCCGCCATCTACAGGCGAAACGATTCGGAAGTCTTCCGCTTTGCCTGTGAACCCTAAACCCTCATAGAGTTTGAAAAGGCGATCAGGAGTACGCTTGGCCCGGTTGTTGTAAAACGCATTTTCCACGGCCTTGACCGGCCATTTCAGATCCATCGTAGCCTCGATTTCGGTAGCCTTCTCCATGACTGCCCCGACCATCTCGGGAATTCGGCAAGCATTAGCCAACCACTCGGCAGCGCTGCTTTTTTCGAAGCGGCCGTCCGAGGCCCAGGGTTTCTGATCTCGGGCAGGATCGTTGGGGTCAACATTGCGCCGCATGAGGTAAACCTGCTGATTCCAATCCGGCGACTTTTTGTCTGCGGCAGCGAGCAAGTCGTAAACCTTATGGAGCAGCGCAACAGCTTCGTTCTGATCTCTAAGAGCAAGTTTATCCAGGACAGGCAGACACAAGGCGATCAGCCGTGTCTCATTCGGAGCCAAAAGGGATAGCTGGTGAGCTTCCATAATGGACGTGGTGGCTTCCCGCACCGTCAGAGACTCGGCATCCCAGAGAGGTTTCAGCATGTCCAAATCGAAATCATCTTTATCGGCTTCAGGATCCCGTGCTGCTTTGAGGGCGTCCAAAAGTGTCTGAAAAACTGCCGATGCCGATTGTGGCCGCAATCGAGAAAATTGCTCATGACGACTCGCAATGAATTCACGCACTGCCGAACGATCTTCGTCCGATTTCAACAAGGTCAGCAGCCAATCCTGACCGAACGTTTTCGAAGGCACAGAGGAAAGCGACTGAATCAAGGCCTGGCGCCCTGGTCTATCTTGAATCAGACCGCCATTAAGTTTCATCAGCTTTTGAGTTAGGGATACAAAGCCGGACTCCTCCGACATTTCGTAGTCACGGAATTCTTCTGCTTCGGCCAGGAATGCGGAACCCTCCAAAAAGGCTACGATATCCGCCGTGCTCCGCAATTCACTGGTCAATGCCATGGAATAGGCATCCACCCAGTCCCGTGAGCGGGTGTATCTCCTCTCGTCCGCTAAAGAAAGGACAAGGGAACTGAGGCGGGGTGAGTTGCCCAAGCGAACAAGTAGTCCCGAGGCCTCTGATTCATCGCCCCTCCCGCCTGCTCCCGAGCGGCGGAGTTGCATGCTGTCGTACTTATCCAGGACATTGACCAAATGCCGGAGGACTGCGGCCACTTTCTCGGCATCATCAGCAACGTTGTTTTTGAGCAGGTTGTAAACACTCTCAGGGGAATCACGATTCGAGCGAACCGTTTGCGCGGCTTCGGAGGGCGTTAGCTTTAGCAAGTCATCCAATCTGCTTTTCGCGAGAGTGCGCTCAAACTCCAGTAAAGGGGCTAAAGCTTCGGTGAGCTCGGCGCCTATTTTTCCTGGATCTGGATATCCTGGAAGACGCTTCGCCAATAGAGCAGAAATATCTCCGCGCCCATCTGGAGACAGGCTGGCAAACTGCGCTTTCTGTTCGATGATCCATGGCTTCAGATCGGGCTTGTCAAAATTTTTCACCATAGCCATCACAAGGCCGGAACCGAAGGTGCGAGGGACACCCTTTAACTCATTAAGCAAGCTGTCTGCCTTCGGCTGGCTTACGGAATACTTATCTGCCACATTCTCAAGCCATGAGGAGTAGTCATCGCTAAATCTCCTTGTCCGAAATCTGGACGCCTCCGAGAGAAAGTCGAGCTGTCGCATGAGTTCGACAGCTTGAGTGGCCGTGATGCTGTCATAGTTCTGCATAGCCACATTCCGCATGAGCTGGCCAAGATTGGGATCTTCTGCAAAGCCATCTTCAATCAGCAGAGGCAACAAGACGATTCTGTTGCGCTCCTGCAAAGCCGACTGCATCAGCCTCGTATATTCGGATAACGCCAATGTCTCTTTCCTGCTGTTGCGGACCGAGTTGCCTTCTGGCACTTGGCGGACTGCGTGACTGCGGAGAGACCGGCCAGATGAGGCGGTGGATTTGGCGAGCGCCGCAGCATTTGCCACTATTGCCCTTCTCCTTTCAGGGTCTGTTCCCAGCGAGTTATCACGAAGTTTAGTCCACAGACCCAACAGAGATTTACCATTGTCATCTCTAGCAGATAAAATGTCGATATACCACGAGAGGAAACCTCCTCGCCCAAACAGTTCAATCGAAACCCTGGAGGCATCTTGGGTGGTGCCTATCATCAGGTCATCGATGGAGCATTGCAGCTTTCTATCCTCCCATATCATCAAGACAACACCTGCAGGCCTAGGCACGAGATCATTCGGATATCTTGCCGGCATGGGGTTTCTTACTGGCTTTGCGGTCCAAGCGATCCATTCTTTGGCTGTATTTACAAACTCTGCTTCAGGGCAAAGCATGAGGCGGCTTAGTAGGCGAGCCTCCTGCGTTTCCTTTTCCCCGTAAGCTGTGGCGATGAGTGGAAAAACGTCATTCTCGAGCGCCTGCCGATCCTGGCGTAAAGCCGCATCCCGCACGATCAGATGCCGAGGGTTTGAAAAGTAGTAAGCTTTGATTGCTTCAAGCGATGACTCTTCCAGTTGCAATTGAGGCGCAATGGCTGCCCGCCTGGGATTTCGTTTGCGCAGCACTTCCCTGGCAAGTTCAGAAGGGTCGGTTAATGATTCCCGTGCACTGAGACGCACCATGGCCATCGAGGATGCGGCCAATTCCGCGGTCTCAGGGAACTGGACCAAAGCGCGGCACAGTACTTCAAAGACACCTTTCAATTTCCTACGGGCTTCAAACGAAGCTACGTGCGTAGCCGCATTGCCTCGTTGTTGCTCAACGGAAAAAAGACTGGAGAAGTTGAGTTGCCCGTTTGACTCCCCCATCTGCAGGGCTTGCAGGACATATTGAAATGTCTGCGTCATGTTTGTTCCGAGTTGTTTTTTCTGTAGCGCTCGATCGTTCAGCCAGTTTGTTAGCACTCGGGCGATCGCAAGGCGGTGCTCAAACTTCAACTCCCGGTCTTCAAATGGCGAACCAAGTTGCCCTGCCAATTCATGGATGGCAGAAACCATATCCCGTTCAGGAATGGCTTGGAGATGTTCTTGAGCCAAGCTTGGATTGGTTTCACTCAGCAAACTGATTAAACGCTGCCGCACGCCCGCCGCAGCGGGTTTTGCCGTAATAGCTTTGTCATAGGCAGCAACGGCCTTTTCGACGTTGCGGTTAGGGCCGAGTTCCAGATAGGTACCATATTCGGCCCATTCCCGGCATCCGCTGTCTTCGCGAGGCTGCATGAGCTTGTCCAAGGCAGGCACCATGTCCCTCGACTTATCCAAGACTCTCTTTAGGTTTTCCAGCTCGCCACGATCCACGCCAGACCGGTTGCCCAGCCACGAAACCGTCATCTGCCGGTAGGCGCGTGCGGCTGCTGCCACCGCAGTGTCTGTCTGACCTTTGGCTATCAACGACTCAACGGCTTTTGCACTCTGACGTGGGGCCTGAACCTGTCCCATTGCGCCATAACCGGCCAGTGGATTGGGTGCAAACCTTTGTTGGTTTATGACGTTCTGCATGGCGTTACCGCCAGCGACACTGGTGTTTTTCTCAAGCGCGTTAAGGGCTTCATTCAGGTCCAACGATTGCAGCAAATTGGGGATGACCTGACGGTCAAGGGCTGTCATCGGCAGCTTCACCAAGCGGTCAGCAGCTTCTTTTATCAAGGTCTCATCCTTTTCAGTGAGTTCGACCTGTGACTGCTTCAAATACATGCAATAGGAAAGCGAAACCCAATCCGCCAGTTTCTGGTCTTCAATATCTTTTCTCATCTGGCGAGCCTGAGCCTGCGCTTCCAGGAACCTCGTCGTTTCGTGCTTCGCAGTTGCGATCAAGGCCTCCAGTTCATAAAAGTCCAGAGCGGGTTGGCCCTGACCCTTTTGAGAGGCCAGTTCCGCTTCAGCCGCTTGGAGGTCGTTATTCGCGAGGTGAAGCAGCAATCGCAGTGACCAATCGTGCACCCTAACAATGGCAGCAGTGAACCTTTTATCCGGCTGCACTTCTGACTTTCCATCCGTCGAGGACTCTGGCCAGCGGGCATCGCGCAGATGATCCGGGAGGATATTGAAGATGTCTGACGGCAGGCTCTTCACGAGCGGACCGAGGCTCCCATAGGAACCCATCCGCGAAGCAGGACGCTCAGCAGGTGATTTACGGTGTTGTGACACATTGGTTTCCAACAACTGAATAGCGCGGTCGAACTGCTTTGCTTTGATAAAGGCGTCCGCAGCTGGGGCGGCGGCATAGGCTCCGCTGGAGGTGGCGGCCTGTTGCCCGGCAACAGATCGTTTAAAATAAACCTCAGCAGCAGCTTCCTTCACGCTACTGGGAAGATCACGAAGGACTTGGCCTTGCCTTTCCCATCCATCTGAGTCCCCGGTTACCAACATGGCGAGTGAGTGATCGACCCAACTGTCCCATCCCACTTGACCCGCAGTGACGGGGATGAGCGACACCGCATCAAGCAGAGCCTCCGCTTTCTCGTCCGCTCCCAGTAGCCAAAGCTGCATTGCGACTTGCATGGCGAGCGCCGGATAGTTTTCGCGGAACATGGGGAACATCCTTCGCATATGAGGGACAGGATCGAGTGAATGCTCCTGCCAGACGCCTCCCACCAGCCAAGCGGCATGAAGCTCTTTGTTTTCCGGGTTTTGGGTTAACACTTCATCTGGGACAACCCAGCGGCCTTCCGAGTTTTGCACCTGGAACAATACTTCCAGTTTATCGATGCCACGCTGGCGCACGCGCTCAGCCAAAGACTGCCGCAAGGCCGCCGGCAAGTCGCGACCTATGACAGTGATATGGGCCAGAGCGCAGTTCGGCAGATCTGTCAGGCTATCCGGAAGCCGCACCATGGTGACATTGCGCGGCAAGCCTGACCCATAGCCATAAGGATTGCCCCCGCCGCGGGCAGATTGATCCAGATACATCCGATGTCTGTAAACATCAGTCGAGAGTGTGAAAAATGCACGGAGATCTCTCACTCCCGGCGGCAGCATCGGCCCATAGTCTGACTGAGCGGCGGGAGCCTTGACCGGCGGACCGACCGGGCCTCCCGGCAGTTCTTCCTGACCCTCCAGCAACGATACAAAATCCGTGAGGGCTTCAGTAGTGTTCCCGACTTCTTCCAGAGCTACGGCCTTAAAATATCTTAGCCGGTAGTCTTTTGGATGAGTGACCAGCAGTGGCTGGAGGAACTTCAGCGCTCGATCCCAGGCGCCTCGCTGCACGATGGCATCGACCATTTGCTCGGCCGCGCGCGGATCCATCTTGTCGCCTCCTGCAAGATCGTAAAGCATGCGGTAGCCGACGTCTTCATCTCCGTATTCAAGATGGATGCGGGCGATCTGCTCACGGGTCCTGGTTGTCTTGTCCAACTTCTCAGCCGCTTCGAGAGTTCGAATCGATTCCTTCCATAATCCACAATCCTCTTCCACGCGGGCAATCTCTGTGAGCAGGCCAACGTCCTGAGGACGCATGCGTGAGGCTTCATACAAACAGCGGCGGCGAGGTTCTTCATTGCCAATGGACCGATGAAGTTCCGCGAGGGCGAGCCAAGGCTGCGCCGAACTGCGATTCTGCCGTTGGCGCTCTTCGAAGCGTTGGATGAGCTTTGGGAATTTTCCGGACTGCTGAGCAACAAGACCGAGCGGCGCCAGGAAGCGAAGCTTTGCGCTGGCATCTTCAGTTTTGTCATAGAGAGCCAAATAGATCTGCTCGGCCTCACCGAATTTCCCGGAGTTTGTAAGGGCAGTGGCAAGTGCCGTTTGCACGTCGGCGTCATCCGCGAATTTGCGTGAAGCAGCGCGGAGCACTTTCAAGCCATCTTCGCCTTTCCCCATTGCTATCAGGAGGGACGCTTCCTCCATCCAGGGTTGCCTGGCTCCCGGTGACAACTTCTTCCACTCCCCCACCCACTTCAAGGCATCTGGATAAAGTAAAGCGCGTTTGTACAGCTCCGTGAGTTTTTGAATGTTGGCGCTTGTCAGTCCGTTTGCCATGGTGACGATGGTGGACTGAGCAGCAGCAGCCTTAGCCCAATCCTGACGTTCAGTGTAGAGGGTGACCAGAGCGCTACGGGCGAGCATGACCTGTTCACCCTGCGCGGTATCGAGAGTCTTGATGGCGGCATCGGTTTGACCGGCCTTCTCCTGAAGGAATGCGAGCAGGCAGGCTTCAGGAACGGTGCGAGAAGCTTTCGCATCCAGTTCTGCTCTCACAGACTCGGTCTCGCCAGCGTCCTGCAGGACGATGCGTGTCTGTTTCAAGGCTGCTTCAAGTTCACTCGAATCATGTGCCACCGAGAGCCACCGGCGTGCCCAAGGCACTGCCATTCTCGCTTCTTTTTTAACGAGGGCCACACGGATCAAAACCGAGAGATAGCGGGGATTTTCGGCAAACTCTTTTTCCCGTGCTTGCAATGATTCGAAAGCAAGCGCGGGATCTTGTTGGGCGAGCACCGCCTGGGCCACCCGAAGCAGATCATCCAGGCTTCCCTCCGCCATGCATTGTTTCCAGATCGTCTTGGCTTCATCCTTTTCGCCGATGCGGTAAAGGAAGGCGGCCTGGGCTTCCCTGGCACTGATGCTGGAGGGATAGGTGGTCCGCAGGTGCGTGTAGGCTTCCTTCGCCCAATCCTGTTTCTCCCATGCCTCAAACAGTCTGGCCACGCGCAGTGCGTCAGACTCCGTAGCAGAAGGCCCACCTTGCAACGAATTCAGGGTGGCACGTGCTTCCTCGTCCTGCTTGGCGGCATGTTGCAGGCTTGCCAGGCGATACTTCAGTTCCCGGTCGTCGGGATAAAGCCGCGATAGTGCCAGGGCCTGTTCTGCCGCTTCGGGATTGCGCTTCAGTTTTTCAAGCAGGGCCAGAAACCCTTCCTGCACATCGCGTCGTCCAGGGGTGCGGGCCAGGAGGGTTCGATAAACCTCCACCGCATCGTTCGCAGTCCCAGCGTCTGCCATGGCCTGAGCCCGTGCCTCGACGAGGGCGACGCGCGCAGGCTCTGCAATTGAAAGGGCCGTGAGTTTGGTGACCAGCCCGGTGATATCGTCTTCCTGCCGGTAAATGCGTTCAATGCGAGACAGGACTTCCGACTCCACCCACGAACCCTGCCCGGAAAGCTGCAATGACTTTTCCAACTCAGCGAGGCCAGCATCTTTTTGGCTCGCGCTAAAGAGTATTTCCGAGAGCCGCACTTGCCGCTCCAGTCGCACGGAGGCATCGCGTGTGATGTCCATGAGAATACGGGAGGCCTTCTCCGCCTCATCATAGATGCCTTCCTCCGCCAAAAGGCTGATCAAGTCTTCAGCGAGATCCTCGTCCTGCGGATGAGCCTTCTGCAATTCCCGCATCGCCTGGAGGGCCTCCGGCGTTTTGCCAACTCTTACAAGGAGGCGCACGCGCAGTTGAGCCGTTTCCAATGTCGACGCAGCTTCGGCTGGGCTCGCTAGGAGCGCTTTTTGCAGTTTCAGCAGGGCCTCGTCGAACTGCATGTTTCGATAAGCCAGTTTCGCTTGAGCCAGCAACACCGGACCGTAGGCCGGGGCTAATTGCAAAGCCTTGTCATAGGCAGTGCGAGCGCCATCGTCATTGCCTTCCTTTTCGAAGTAGATCGCCAGAAGGATGTGATCCGCAGGAGATGCCGCTGGCGCACTGCTTTTACCCTCCAGAAACTTCCGCAGGGCGTCTTCATCACCTGTGGCGACCCACTCAGCGCAGAACCGGTCGAACGCGGCGCCGGCCTGAGGACGCCGGGTCAGGATGTCATGGTATTTGAGCGCGGTGGCGCTTTGAGGAAAAGCCGTAACGGAATAACTTACCAGCAATGCGGCAATCGCCAGGAGGTGGGATCGCATTTGCGCGTTTTACCACAGTGGGTCTCTGCTCAGCAATCTAGAAGCGACAAGGATGGAAAATAGGCCAGGCTAATGCTTGCCACCGCGCTCGTTGAAGCGGGCCATCTCCCGCTGCGCTTCGCGATTCTCGACCTTTTCTTTAATGTCTTCGCGTTGGTCACCCTTGGTCTTGCCTCGACCCACCGCTATTTCGATTTTCACGCGGCGATCCTTCCAATAAGCACGGGTGGCCACGATGGTGAGCCCTTTCTGCTGGCTCGCGCCGTAGAGCTTGAAAATTTCGTGCTTATGCAGAAGGAGACGCCGGGGGGCGCGGGCTTCGTGCTGCTCATGACTGGCCCGCTCGTAGGGCTGAATGTCGCAATTGTGCAGGAATACCTGACCGCGGTCCACACGAGCGAAAGCGTCTCCCAAATTGATTTTTCCCTGGCGGATGGATTTTACTTCCGTCCCCTTCAATTCAATTCCTGCCTCGTATTTCTCGAGGAAATGAAAATCTCGGGGCGCCTTCCGGTTGGTGGCGATGTCACCGGCTTTGGGTTTCACAATAACAAATGGCTGATTCTAATCAGACGCGCACAAAGTAATTCAGGCGGACCTGCCCTGCCAGGTCAATCGTTCGCCGGTCGTCAGCCAATGTATGGGATGGCGAAAGTGCCATCCACTCAGATCAAAAAACCGATCTACTCGGTCACTTCTTCGATATGCTGGGCGGTAATTTTACCCTCGATGATTTCTTGAAGCGCAACATCGGCTTCTCTCATGCCCGGCTTGCGCTCAACCAGGGCGGGACGGCCCATGTTGAGTTGACGGACACGCTTGGAAACCAAGTTGATGAGGATCGGAGGATCCTGGATGATTTGGGCGGCGCGGTCGACAAGTTCGGATTTCATAAGGGAAGAAAAATCTCGGTCAGGAAGGTGGACTGTAGCCACATGGGGTCGGTACACGTTTCCGGACCAGAGGGCCAAGAACATGCCCGAGGAAAGGATGCACGCAACAAAAAGTTGGCAAAGCATTTGCGCCGTTGTCACACTCGACCCGTATATTCACTAGAAACAGTGACTGCAGCCCCGCGAAACCTACCTCCTCCTTTTCAGCTATAGCCGAATGACCTAGTAGATTCTTCCTTCTCCTGACGCGACAACGTGCATCGCAGCCGATCTTTCGGCACAGCGGATGCTACTCCCAAACTCCCTCCCCTTTTCTCGCCTCTCTATGCGCAAAGTTCGACTTTCAGGAACTGTCCTCGGTCCTCATGATCCAGGTCGGCAAGCTCGCGCGGCGCTCCTGCACCGCCTTTTCGCGGGAGGGTGGGACATCTACAATCCGAATGGGGATCAACGCATCACCCTTTCAAACGTCGAAAAGAAGATCATTGAGTCGGATGCATTCGTGTTCACGCCAGGAGCGACACTGGAGGACATGTTCAAGGCCATCTCCATCTTCGTAGGTTTCCAGACCTTGGATCGGAACCTCCGGGGCAAGGCAGCGGTGATCATGAATGGAGACAGTTCGTGGGACACGTTTTTCTCCGTCTTGTCACATCTGCACAGGCTGGACACGATCAAGCAGGACTACAGTGATTTCTTGCTGGAAGCTCCCACCCCCGAAGCGGTTCTGGAGACCTTGGAGATGGTGCGTGCTCAGGGCACTCCCGACGCGGATCGGCATAAAATCGAAGATAGCCAGGCGGTGAGTTTTGAATCACCCAGGCCTCTCGACTACATCGGGAATGCCTGTGTATTCTGTTCGTCGTCGCTCTCTGAAGACCACTATCTGGACGAAGGCTACGCACTGGGAAAACTGCTCGCTGACAATAAAATCGGCTGCATTTCTGGGGCAGGACGATCCGGCATCATGGGCACGGTGGTCAAAGGTTCTGTCGAGGCTGGCGGTTGGACCGCAGGGTCCAATGTGCCTCATATCATTGAACTGGAAGGGCTGCCTGACGGACTCTCCAGCTTCTGGCTAAGGCCAGACATTTACACACGGATGGAAGTGATGATTGAGCATTCCGATGCGTTCGTGATCCTTCCCGGCGGCGCTGGCACCTTGCAAGAAGTGCTGGCCCTGATGATCTTCAAGCAGCAAAAAAATCCGCTCATGGAAGGAAAGCCTGTGGTTATCTTCAATCGTGGGAATTACGTGGGTCAGCGGTTCTGGGATCCCCTTCTCAATTTGCTCAGCGATCTCTGTGAGCCGGGCGACTTCATCGCCGCGAATGACTTCGAGGACATCCTGCCAGCCCTCCTGCCGGGCATGAAAAAATCATCCGCTGCGCAGAACGTGTGCACACTGCCTACGCTGACCTGAGTCATTGTCGACAGGCTTACTTGGCTTTCGGCAAGGCGGACAGCATTGACGCTGCGACTGCCTTCCCAAGAAAGTCGTAACCTTCAGCAGTGAAGTGCACGTCGTTGGGATTTTGGAGTTCCGCCAGTTTTGGCGTCACGATCGTAAAGAGATCATCTACGGCGACACCTTCTGACTTCATGACAATCGCAGCCGCCTCGTTGTGCTCGATGACGGAAGCCGCGGTTTGATTCTGAGCAGGATTATCCGGAATAGGTGTGGTGCTAGCCCAAATCAACTTCGCACCCGTTTGCTTCATGCGGGCGATCAGTTGCTGCAATCGGCTTGTATAGTCTGCCAATGGTGTAGCGCGGTCGTGGATCCCGAAATTGAAGTGGATCACGTCCCAGGAGCCGTTACCCAGCCAGACGTCTATCTTCTTGATACCATTGGCGGTTGGGCCGCAGTTCTCGGGGGCGCGGTGCACATTTGCTTTGCCTTTGAGTTCAAGGCGTACGGCCTGGGTGTAGCCCCGCGACACTGAGTCACCTATGATAAGAACACGTGGCAACGCTGGATCATCCTGCACATAATCCCAGGCATTGGACCGGCCTGCGACTTTGTCTTTCTTATGCAGGGGAAGATAAAAGCCTCCCAAATTCTGCTGCAACACCGTTTCCCATGCCTGTTGCTGCGGCGAGAGTTTTGCCAGATATGCCGCATACTGCTCATCCAACAGCGTATCAGCCGCGGCTTTCTGTGCGGCCGCTTCCTGGGCATTGGTAGGTTCCGCTTTTGCGGCAGGCTTGGTCGCAGGAGTTTGTTGTGCGGCCACCGGCCACGACGAACAGAACAACAACACAGCGGGTAAGAATTTCGGTACCATGGATACCTCACTCTGACCCGCCGCGTCAAAAGCGCAACACGCGAAAAATCGGTTGAACGGAGCTAGGCACAGACCACCGAAGACTCCCGGCGAATTTCCATCCCGGAGTGCGTGATCCTCTCAAAAGGCTGAATCTGACAGGCACGAATGACAAGAATGTCAGGACGCTTTTCAAACGTTTCTACCGAAACGCGCGCGGTGCGCAAGTCATACACATCCCCGCGGATTGCGCGGCAGCCGCGATCTCGCGCACTGAGTTCTTCCAGCGTTTCACCCTCGAACAGCCAATAGTTTTCTCCGCAGCAGGAGCAGCATACGTCTTCGGGCGAGTGACCAAAGCGGTGATAAAAGATTGTGCGCGCTTCATCCTCTTCCGCCTCGATATAAATCTGCTCGAAGGGAGGTTCCTGGCATTCGCCACCGCTGTGCATGTCGTAAAACAGGGTAAACATAACTCGGTAGGTTGTCTGTGGGAGGGTTGAGGTTGAGCGGGATTGTTGGGAGATACCGGAAAAGGACTTGGGAGTTACAGGCAGCTCGAAACTTTTTTAAAAGAGAGTGACATTGCAAGACGGACGACCGGGAGTTTTCTTATAAGGGAAGTGGCGAAAATAAATTGCACTATAATTGCCATATTTTTCGACATTACCAGCCGCTTGGATATAAGGTCTTTGCGTAGACTAGCTAGGACTCAGCACGAGTCGAGCCGGATTTTTGCAAATCCTCACAATTGTTTGCAGCTAACAATTGCGGGCCAATCCCCTAGTGCTTCAGGGATAGTTTCGACGTTTTTAGCGGCTATTCCTGTCGCAGCGCGTCTAACAAGCGACCGCGAAGGGCCGAAATAGCGGACAGCCAACAAACCAAGAATCCAAAAACAAGGATGGCGGCAGCGAGCCACACGAGGAAGGCACTGGGAAGCATGCCTCCGCTCTGTTGAAGATTGGGCCACACAGCCAAAAGAGCACTCGCAATGCCAAGTAACATACCGGTCAGAAGGAGCACTGCATGCTCACCGAATACCATCCGGCGGAGACTTGCCGGTTTGAATCCAATCGCCTGCATAAGGCCGAACTCACCCCGGCGTTCCAGAACATTTCGCATCGCCAACACCCCTAGCCCGGCTGTGCCGAGGAGTACTCCAAGACCGCCCAGAACAGTAAAGATGCCGATGTAAGTATTCTGCACCGCATTGAAAGTCGCCAATCGGTGAGATGTCGCTTCCAGCGACAGGCCGCGAGTTTGCAACTGCTTGGTTAGATTGGCCTGCACGGCAGCTGCGTCGTCCGGGCTGGCCGTGTCCATGAGAAAGAAGCGGTAGCCGGCGGCATCGGGGTATTTCTTTAGATAGTCCTGCTCGCTGACAATGATTTTCCCTTGGAGCACACTGCCCACGAGAAGCGCGACCAGTTTGACCTGAAAAGGGCGTCCTGCGGAATCGGTGAAATCCAGCGTATCCCCCACCCCTTTGCCCAGTCCCCACATGGCCGTGGCCTGGTCGGCAACCGCTGGGATAGGCTGCTCCGCCAAAGCCGCAGTGCGGGAGTGACCGGCGCATTGTTCCGGAGACGGCGGGAGCAGGTCCTTCCATGACCCTTTTGCAAAGACAAAAGCGCCTCGCTCGTCCAGGAGACGGGGATTCACGCCTGTCAGCGTAGGCAACTGGGCACGGTTTAGATTGAGACAGCTGGCGTCATCCCCTTCCCGCACCCTAAAAGGCACGACCTTGACCTTCTTCATGACCTTTTCATCCAGCGCAAAAGCATCCCAGGCTGCCTCTCCGTTCAAGTCTTCATAGATGGGCAGCGTGGACTCCCCCAGTAAAGTGAAACCACCAGTCCCAGAAGCACGGTTTGTCGGATCGCTGCTGGCGCCGAGGCGGAAGGCATTCACGGCGATCACCAGGAACAAGCCTCCTGCCATCATGCCAATGACCGACAGGCTGCGACCCGGCCGCCGCACGATGTTGCGAATCGAAGGGGGCAACATGCCACTCAGGCTTGGCTTCAAGAGAAGGCCACGCAGGAACATAAGACCCGCCGCCAGCAGCAGGAAACCGGCACCAAAGAACATGCCCGCCACTGCCTCAGGACTGGAGGCACGGCTACCTAAAACCGAACATAGCCCTGCCAGCAGAAGGCAGATCCAGGGCAGGAAAGAGGCCGCGACTTTTTTCCAAGCTCCGGCTCTGCCGCGAGCGGGAGGTGGCGACCAGTTACCAGCCAGCAGATCCTTGGCAGGCGTGCGGAATATCTTGCGGCTGGCCCACCAGAGCGTCCCCAGGCTGGCGAGCAAGCTCGCCACAAAGGCGATGCTCAAAGTCGGCGCACTCGTTTCATAGAAGAGGCGCAGGCCTACTACCGCACCGGACCAGACAGAACTCAGTCCCGCCAGGGCCAGCTTTGTGTATAAAACACCTCCTCCAATGCCCAGCGCACTGCCTATGACCGCGGCAATCGCGGCTTCTGCCAGCAGAGAACTTCTCACCTGCCGCTGTGTCCAGCCCACCGAAAGTAGCACGCCCAACTGCGGCACCCGCTTCTCCAAGGTGAAGAGGAACAACAGAGCCGCAAAGACCAGGGCCGCCGCGATGAGGAACAGGCTAAGGCCGATGAACAATCCGCCGAAGTCCACGCTGCCCTTCGCCGCCGCCGCCGCTTCCGCTGCGATCTGCCGGGGAGTCAATCCGATGTCGGTGAGTCGGAGCTGGCTAGCGATCTGCTGTGCGAGTTCGGCTTCATTCTGACCTGTATCGGGAAAGCGAACCGAGGTGAGGCTGCCAAAGCGGTTCGTCCACAACCGGCGCCCTGCTTCCAGACTGATAAAGGCCTTGGGAGTGCCTTTGTAATCGTCCCAATACTTTTCGTCCTTGTCGCGGATCGCATCCAGCTTCACCGGAATACCCGGCTGCCAGTCCCGGCAGTTATCGGCATCCGAAACACCGGGGAAGTTGGGCGTCCAGGTGCGATTTACGAGAGGATCGGTCATGGGCAGAATGCCGCCCACACGGAACTGGGCGGATTGTTCCACCAATTCGCGGCCCAGACCGACACTGAAATACCGGAGGTCAAAGGTGTCACCAATCGCGAGGCCAAGATCTTCGGCAAGCCATTGGGTGATAGTGGCCGGGTCATTAGCTGCAGCATCTGTCGACACTGCGGAAGTGGCAGGCGCTGGATTTGCCGGGGTCGGAAGGTCCACCGCCGTAACCATGGAGTAAGGCGTACGCCCCGTGGCGGAAGACAGACCATTGACGAGGTAGGTCAGCACTCCGCGACTCCCAGATTGTGAACTCAGGATCTTCACGGCCAAGCTGTCGTCCAGGAACACGCGTCCCGTGGCCACCTCCCACTCACTGCCCTGCCCCTGCACGCGGTTTAGCTTCAGGTCGTAGTCCGCTAGGGTGGCATGCGATTGCAGGTCTGAATCTGCGTGATCAAACAAAGCGGCATTCACCATGCCCGGCCTTTCCACGGCCTGCTGGAGATCCTTCAGAGGGACAAAGACGTTGTCCAGAGGCGTCTGGGCAGCCGCGAGTTGAAAGTCTCCCATGCGACCGGCCGGAAGCACCGCAGCTACCTTCCGCCGCAGCGTGACTTCCTCATTCGTGCTGCCGGAGAGCGGCGCATCCCGGGAGATGGCACTGGGTGCCTCGAGTCGAATGATGATAGTGTCTCCGACGCTAACCTGGAGATGCAGAGCCAGAGATTCATTGATGCTGACGGTACCGGAGTCGGCGGGCGCCGGAGTTTTATCATCCAAAGCGAAACGGGTGAAGTCGTCATCGATCCCAATCACCTGAGCGGTGTTTACTCGGGCCTGGCCGTTCGCGGCGCTGACGGAGCCGCGCAGCAGGATCGCAGGCGCCCCCCCGGAGTCGCGCGCAAGCTTGTCGGTGAACCAGCGGTCGCCACCTAACACCGCCGACTGGACGCTTCCCAACCGCTCCGCTGCCGCTCGACGCAGGCTCGCTCGCACCGAATCCCCCACCACCAGCGAGCCGCTTAGGATGGTGCTCGTCAGGAACGCGCCAAACAGGAGCCCGAGGTGGGACTTCCAGTAAAAACGGAAATTGTTAAAAATAAACCGCTTCACAAGGAGGGATGACTGTAATTACGAACACTAACTGATCAAAAGACCATCTTTCATGTGTACCTGACGCTGAGTGCGTTGTGCCTGCGAGGGATTGTGCGTGACTAGCACTAAAGAAATGCCGAATTTCTGCACAAGTGAAAGAAGAAGATCTGTTAACAATTCCGCATTCTTCTCGTCCAAAGCTCCTGTAGGTTCATCAGCGAGAATCACTTTTGGGTCATTAATCAATGCGCGAGCCACGGCAGTGCGCTGACGCTCGCCCCCGGAAAGCTCCGCAGGGCGGTGATTTGCCCGATGGTCTAACCCAATCGCTTTCAGTAGTTCCATTGCTTTGGCAGAGGCCGCCGCCGGATCTGGCTTCTTTGCCAAGGCCGCTGTCGGCAGCAGCACATTTTCCAAAACCGTGCACTGAGGTAGCAGATGGTGCATCTGAAAGATAAAGCCCATCGCTTCGCTGCGGAGATGGCTGAGGCGGTCCGGTTTTGCCCCGCGAAGAGACTGGCCATCAAAAAAAACCTCGCCCTGATCTGGCTCGTCCAGGGTGCCGAGGAGATTGAGAAGCGTGCTTTTCCCACAACCTGAAGGCCCCACAATGGAAACGGATTCCCCTGCACCGATCGAGAGATTTACCCCTCGCAGCACAGGCACTGGCGTCGAGCCACCGGGCTCAAGATAGGATTTGTAAACGTCGCGAAGTTCAATGAAGGGCATGACCAGAGTGATAAAGATACGCGTCAGAACCGGATGCTCTGCTTGAAATCGCACCCGATCTGGAGACTTTGCCTAGTCGACTTTTTTCCAGCGTTTGGCCTTGAACTCAAAACGCGGCAGCGAGCCATTTGACGCGATCTTCACTGGAATGCGCAGAAGGAAAGTGTCCCGCAGGCGATCCTCCAGTTTGTGGACAATCTCTTCCGCATCCGCCTGGCCGGGATTCAGTTCGACTGTCACGGTGAGCTCTTCCATGTGAGTCTTCCCGGATTGCTCCACCATGAATTCGAGAACTTCAGGATGACGGCGGATGATATTCTCTACTGCGCTCGGGTAGACATTTACGCCTCTAATGAAGACCATGTCATCCGTGCGCGTCAGAATGCCGCCTTCCAGATACAGGTCATCCCCTTCCATCTTTTTGCAGACCCAATCACCCGTGCGGTATCGGAGCAACGGGCTGGAGATACGATCTAACGTGGTGATGACCAATTCGCCTTCTTCACCATCCTCGACCTCTTTGCCTTCGGCATCGATGATCTCGGCGAAATAAGCATCCTGCATGACGCAAAGACAGGCGGGGAACTCTGGATTTTCGTAGCTGATGGGGCCAGCCTCGGTCATGCCGTGATGGTCGAAGATTTTTGCGCCGCCCCAGAGTTCTTTCAGGCGATCCCGGGTCGTCGGCATGCTCCCGCCGGGCTCTCCTGCCAAGATGACTTTTCTGACTTTGAGCGCGTCCAACCCAATCCCGCTTGGAGCGCCAATCGTCTCCCCGAGGCGCATGGCATAAGTGGGAGTGCAGCAAAGAACCGTGGCGCCATAACGAGCCATCACTTCAAGCCGGGCCTGACTGCTTAAGCCACCTCCAGGCAGCACAAGACTATCCCGGGCCGCTGCTTCGAAAGCTGTCCAGAATCCCAAAAAAGGACCGAAGCTGAACGCAAACATGACCCTGTCGCCAGGACCCACACCCGCAAACTTGAGCACTTTCCGCCAGCACGCAATCATCGCTTCCCAACTTGCAGGCGTATCGAGCCAGGCCATGGGATGTCCAGTGCCTGTGCCGCTCGTCTGGCAGAAGCGGGTGTAGTTGATCAATGGCTCGGTGAGATTCGACCCAAAGGGCGGATGCTCGAGATGATCCGCCACAATATCGGCCTTTGAGCAGAGTGGCACATGCTGGCGGAACTCATCCAAATTCGTGATCTTCACCAAGGGTTCGGCAAGGCCTGCTTCGCGCAGGCGTCGCGAATTGAAGTTCTCCGTGGTCGTGATGCGATAGAACAGCTTCTTGATCTTTTCCCACTGACGCTCATGCAATGACACCTCTGCCTTGGGCGGCAGATGGATGCGCATGGTGCGGAACATGTCGTCAGGCCGGCTCATGAACGGTGTTTCCGGAAATAGAGACGCGAAGTTGCCAGAGGCAACCTCCGTGTCGAAAAGTCTTAAGTGAACCTACAGTCAGAAATAGATCGAGCCTGGGACTCGCGCGGCGTGCCCCAAGTCCATGTTAGATGAAAAACTGTCAGTGATTTGAGGTCGACGCGGACGTAGATACGGCCGGCTTTTTGGCAACGACGTTGGAGGGGCTGAACTTGGCCACCATGAAACCTCCACAGGCGGCCATCAGAATGCCAATGTAAAATGGCACGGGAATGCTCTTCATGCCACCTTCCGGCGGATGCATCATCATGCCAATGATGGCATTCACGATCGGAGCGCCACCGAAGACAATCGGCATGACAGCCGCAGCGGGTGAACTGAGCTTTGCAGCCGTCCCGGCACCAAGAGCCAAGATGAGAGTGAATGCTCCCAGGGCGCCGACGCTACCGGCCAGAAAACTCCAGGCGATTCCCTTCCCGGTGAAGCTCCAGTTGGTACCGTTCTTCATGAGGAAGATCACGGGTCCAACAATGGCCACCACAAAGTAGGCTACACCCACCAGCAAAAAGGCTTTGAGCGAGGCATTCGGCGCTTCCGGCCCGAGTGGCATGCCACTACGCCCTGTGTGAAGCAGTACACCATACAGCCCCCAGAAAAATACGGTCATCAGGGCGAAGGTCTGCCAGTTCATGCGTTTCTTTGGTCCTTTCTCGTTCACGTGGGTGGAATGGGTTATCAGCTAAAGTGGGATGGCCCGCAAAAGGTATGTCCCGGAAAACGGTTACGGGACACGTCTTTTCAAGATTTCTTCCGGCGCTGCTTCGATTTTGATCCGGATGCGTTCAGGGATCTCCACGCCTTTCATCTTCTTCGTGACGGGATCGCGCCGCACACAAACGACAGCGATGCGGCCCTCTGCGCAGAGGGTGCCGTCATCCTTTCGCACACGGAAGAAGTAGCGGATCGATTTGCTGCGGACTTCCTCAATAAGAATCTCAATCTCGACCTCGTCCTCGAAAACCAGAGGTGCATGGAAGTCACAGGACGCATGCACGCGGGGCCAGCCCACACGCTCGCCATCTGGCACCTGTTCCACTCGCTCCACCACGCTCAGTCCGATGGATCGAAAAAAGGCATGCTCCGCGCGCTCAAGATAGCGGAAGAAATTGGCGAAGTGCATGATGCCCGCCATGTCAGTGTCCGCGAATTGTACGCGGTCAGTGTAGAGGAAGCGGTGGGCGGCCATGCAGATGCCGGAAGTAGGCGCGAATGGGCCAGTGATGCAAGGGGAAACGCTGAGTTCTGGAGCCCCGCTCCGCACTGCGCATTTCCTTTACTTACATGCGAACACCGATTTTTTTGAACCCGGCTTTGATGTCTGCTTCCAGTTGCTCCGGAGTACGATCTTTGGTGAGGATGTTCAACTGGCTCAAGCCATACTCATCATCCCGCTTCTGTGCAGGCAGAGGGACTTCGCGCGGATAGGTGAAGCTGCCGTCTTCATTACGCCGCACATCCGGCCTTTTGAAGAATTGCTCCCAGGCATCATGCGCGGCCACCATCTCTTCCATATACTTGATAAAGGAAGTTCCCTTCCCGTCTCCATCGAGATGGTTGAAATAATAGACGAGCAGATAGGAGCAAAAGTACAGACGGCCCATCTCTGCCCCACCGCTGGAGGTTAGTGCCTGCCAGCGCTCCTCCGTGATCTGCAAATGCTCGGTGAGAGAGCCGCACGAAGCGGGGGTTAATCCCCGCTGTTCCGCTTCTTTGAGCCTCTCCTTCAAACCCCGTTCGTGCGTTTTCACCGTGAACTTGCCGTGATTGTAAGGCAACTGCTCCGTGTATTCCGCCGTGCCTTCGGTCACCCAAATGGGAAGAAAGGGCAGCACATCATGCATCATCTGATGCGTGATCTCGTGAACGATCGTGTCGTTTCGCCAGTTCTTATCCTGAAACCATGTTCCCCCAAACATTGGCTTCAACCCCAGACTTTCAAATGGTACACGGAAGACCCGGTCTTTCGAGAAGTACACCCCTCCGCTGTTCTCTGGCCCGCCATCGAGCATGTAGTTCCGGCGGTTCACGTAAAACTTGGCCTTATACAGACCCAAATCAGCGGGCGGATTGGCACGGATCCCCCACGGCAGGGCTTTCACCAAGGCATGAGTGGCTTCAAAGGTCCGCGCGATTTCCCGCATCACGTCCACTGAAAGTTTCCCCTGAGTAGTAAACTCGAACGTGGCGGTCTTGTAGACATAGCGGGAGGTGGCCTCGTCTTCGTCGACGAGCTTTGCATCGATCGATTGTGATTCGACCTCCACCGTCTCCGGCCAGCCTTGAGGACGAACGGCATTCGATGCCGATGTCTGGCCTATGAGACTTTGCTTGATGAAATCCCGATCCACGGGCGAAAGCCGGGCGAGGGGCACGATGGCTGGTTGGCCATTGGAAAGGAGCAGCGTCACCTGATCCCCTTCCACTTTCACCAGTTGGGCCTGGAGCGTGCGTCCATCCGAACTAGTCCAAAGGCGCGGCGGAGCAGCCGCATCCGGTGCTTTCACCTGAGCCCAACCTGAGTGAAGCAAGACCACGGCCACAAGCCAGGCCAGCGCCAACTGGATGCGAGGGAATTTTACGGACACGCGCATGGTGATGAGATTCCGGTAGGTTTAACATGTGCCGGGCTTTAACGTCAATGCATCGTTGCTCACCGAGCCTGATTGTGCTCTAGCCTAAACACGACATGGCGCGCCGCATCCTGGAAGTCTTTAATCGCTACCGCTTTCTGGGTGGCGAGGAGAAGGCAGCGGATGACATCCATGCCATGCTTCAGGAAGACCACGAGGTGGAGCGCTGCCATTTTGACAGCCAGACATGGTTAGGCCCGAACGCTCCCGGGAAATTCGGCCAACTACGACGGCTCTTCTACAATCCAGAAAGCCGGGATCGTTTCGAAAGTGAAGCCCAGCGATTCCGTGCGGAGGCGGCCCTGTTCCACAACATCTATCCCATTGGCTCCCCTTCCCTTTACCATGCCGCTCAGCGGACCAACCTGCCCGTCATTCAGTATGCTCACAATTTCCGGCCGTTCTCGGTCGGAGGCACCTTGTATGTGAACGGCCAGATCCTGGAAGAACCCTTGCGCGGAGACTTCTGGCGCGAAACACGCCTCGGTGCCTGGCAAGGGTCCGTCATTCGCTCTGCGGCCATGGCACTGGCTCTCAAAAGTCTGCACCGCAAAGGATGGCTGGATAGCGTGAAGGCTTGGATCTGCGTGTCCGAGTTCATGCGGCGCAAGTTTATTGAGGCTGGCTTGCCACCATCCCGTGTCTTCACGCTACTGCATGCTTGGCGTCCCCTTCCCGAGGCACCGGCCGCGGGCGACGAAGGCCATTACTTGTGCCTCGCCCGGTTGGTTCCGGAGAAGGGCATCGGCGTTCTATTGGAAGCTTGGGCCAAACTTCAAAGTGAATTGGGCGAAGACAAGACTCCTCTATTATACATCGCTGGGGAGGGACCCATGACCCAACAAGTGGAAGCAGCGATGCGCGCGGGTCTACGTATTCGTTATCCCGGCATGGTGACGGGCGAAGCCAAGGCACATCTCATCCGGGGCTGCCGTGCCATGATCATTCCCTCCGTCTGGTGGGAGCCTTTGGGCTTGGTCACCTATGAAGCTTACGACTATGGCAAGCCCGTCCTCGCGGCAGCCTCCGGTGGTCTCACCGAAACGGTTCAGCATGGCGTGACAGGGTATTCTCATCGCCCGGGTGACCCTGAAGATCTGGCGAAAACAGTGTTACAGATGGAGGAGGCAAGTTCCGATACCCGGCATCAAATGGGCAAGGCTGGCCGCGAATGGCTTCTTCGCGAAACCTCCATTGCAGGATGGCGGCAGAAGTTCACACAGATACTGGAGAGCTCCATTGCTTCACGCGATGGAGGCTAACGTCCGCTGGGCGCTTTCCACAAACCGGGCGTGGCGAGTTCCACGGCATGGCCATCTGGATCGCGAAAATACAAACTCACCGTACCAAAGGGCCAGTCCACCCGGCTTTCGATTGGAACCGAGTGGCTAGCCAACCGTGCCTCCCAATAAGCCAAATCTTCTGCGGCAATGCCAAAGCATACGTGCAGCGGACCGCTACCATCATGCGCAACGACCGTGCCGCCTTCCACACGGGTGGGGGTCACACTCCCTCCTCGTTTGAAGATTAAGAGCACTTCTTCGTCTGCCACCTTGAGCGAGACGAATCGATCTTCCCGCAGCAGAGCTGGGAAGGCCAACACATTCTCATAAAACTGGGTCGCGGCCAAAAGGTCGTCCGAATACAGGACGGTCTCGGCAATGTGCGTGATACGCGGCTCGTGATGGTCCATCAATGATACTTCGAGCAAATCAATCCTCTTGGACGTCATTTCCAAGCGGGTCAGCCGCTGCAACCACGCATCACCAGAAACAGCACCAGAGTTCCGACCAGCGATATTACGATGGAGCCGATGCAGCCGAAGCGATTGGAAAAGAATGCGAACACACTTTATCATCGAGGCTGCACGGCCTGTTGGCCCCGAATGATAGTTTTTGGATCGACATTCAAGGCCATCGTCGATTGAAAGACCGAATCTAGAGATAGCCGCACGTCGGCCGCTATGTCCGTTTCCAACCGACAACTGTCTGAACTCCTTATTAGGGAGGCGATGACTCGCGGTGAATCACCCGAGGGGATTCTGACGACAGCAGCACGCAAGGCTTACCTTTGGCCAGTCGAGGCATCCCAGCTTTATGCACGCGAAGAATCGCTCACCACATTGCCCAGCGTGACACCGAAAATCGCGAAGCTGATTTCCGGCTGGATTGGGAAGGCTCCATCCATCCGCGAACCAGACCCCATCCGACAGGAGTTTCTGACACTGTCGGAAGCAAAGGCCGTCCTGGCAAAACACCCTGCATGGCGGAGACAGATCAGAGGAGATCTTCAAATGCATAGCACATGGAGCGACGGCGGGGACTCCATCTCTCAGATGGCGGCATCCGGGATAGAAAGAGGCTACCAGTATATTGGCATCACCGACCACACCGCCGGTCTGAAAGTCGCGAACGGCTTGGACGCCAAGCGCCTTGCCCAACAATCAAAAGAGATTAATCACATCAACGCCACACTGAAATCGAAAGGCATCCCGTTTCAAGTGCTTCACTCGGTGGAGGTAAATCTCTCCCCTTCCGGTCAAGCGGACATGACATCTGCCGCGCTGGGAAAGCTTGACCTTGTGCTTGGCTCATTTCACTCGCATCTGAAATCTGGAAAAGATGAAACCGCCCGCTACGTGGCCGCTCTGGGGAACCCACACATCGATATTCTGGGACATCCGCAAACCCGGCGCTTCCACCAAAGACTGGGCATGACCGCTGATTGGTCGCACGTGTTCGCAAAAGCGGCCGCTCAAAACAAGGCAGTCGAGATCGACGGCTATTACGAGCGCCAAGATCTGCGTCTTAGCCTCCTCCAAATCGCAAGACAGGAAGGCGCCCTTATCTCGCTAGGCAGCGATGCCCATCATGCGTGGCAGTTGGAGTTCCTCGAATTCGCCCTGGCCACGGCCTGCCTTGCGAAGATTCCCAAGAGCCGCATCATTAATTTTTGGCCTGCGGACAAACTGAAGGAGTGGTCGAAGAAGCCATAGGCAGAGACTAGCTAAGTTATCGCAGCCATCCAGACTGCCACATCAAACCAGACATCTACTACCCATCACTTGCGCGCCTCAACTGCTGGCACCGTTGGCACCGCCGGGGCCGTTAATCCTTCAGGAAGGCTAGGCTTTTCTCCGGTCGGCACGGGTGGGATCACGGGCACCGCTTCTACACCCGGCGCGTCTGGTGCGATGATCCCCGGTGGCCTCACGGGCGGCGTTGAGGCATCAGACATGGTGACAAAATACACTTCGGTGTCCCCAGTGTTGTTAGGAATAACCGATGCCTCCAGATAGGCAGAACCCGAGCCCAAATTAGTCGCCGCAAGGGTCTCTACTTGAGACGCCGTGCCGTTTTGCGTAACCGTGACCCGGATATCGACATTCGGCCCTGTCATTTGCACCGTTGCTGTCCGGGCCGTGTCGCTGGAATTGACCGTGCCACTGAACGAGATCTGATCGGTGCCATTCAGCGGATCCACCGTGAGCCAGCTTGTATCTTGACCACTAACGACCGCCGTCCACGAGGGATTGGTCGCCGTAAGAACTCTCGTAGTGAGCGTTCCCTCAGCAGGGAGGATCACCTCAGCCGTTGGACCAGTGATGGTGTTTTGAGCTGAGACCTCATTCCTGGCGAAGAGTCCCAGAACCAAAAAAACCGTGACCGCAAGGGTCACAGGTCGATATCTGGTGTAACTAGGCCTGACTTTCATCACGGAGGAACTGAGTTTATATTAAATCGCGGCTAACCCGCGATCCGACCCTACGTAACAAGGGGTCCATATGAGCCCCTTGAAAGGGATTACCAAGCACGCCGACGCGCTATCGCCTCTCCCACTATCTGCCACGCGGCTTCAAGATGGCGCTCGGCCCGCCTGAGCTATGGCCGCTAGAGCGTCTGCCACCACCGGCATTTCCGCCGCCACCACCACCACCACCAGAGCGGCGACGATCTCCCCGGAAATTACCACCACCACCGCCACCATTACGGTTGCGACCCTCGATCAATGCCTTTGCTTTGCCGGAGGACATGGGCCGGGCATTCTCTGCTTCATCGGAATGAAACGGATGACTGCGATCCACCGGGATTTCCTGACGAATCGTCCTTTCAATGTCCCGGATGAAGGCGCGCTCTTCATTATCTGAGAAGGAAATGGCAATCCCTTGAGCGCCGGCACGAGCCGTGCGGCCGATACGGTGCACATAACTCTCAGCCACATTTGGCACTTCGTAGTTAATCACGTGCGTGATGTCATCGATGTCGATACCACGGGCTGCAATATCAGTAGCTACCAGCACCCGCACCTTGCCTGCGCGGAACTCCTCCAGAGCACGCTGACGAGCGGACTGGGATTTGTTGCCGTGGATGGGTGCGCTCTTGATGCCGGTTCTCTCCAAAGTCTGGCTCACGCGGTTGGCGCCGTGCTTCGTGCGAGTGAAGACAATCACTCGCTTGAAACTCGCGTCCTTCATCACGTGGCAAAGCAGATCCTTCTTCTTGCTCTGATCCACATACATCACCGACTGCTCGATGAGTTCCACCGTGGTGGACTCCGGTGTTACTTCAACGAACACGGGCTTTACCAGCATGGTATCCGCAAGACGCTTGGCATCGGAAGGCATCGTGGCAGAGAAGAACAAATTGTGACGCCGTGGGGGCAGCGTGGCCATGATCTTTTTGATGTCATGAATGAAGCCCATGTCCAACATCCGATCGGCTTCATCGAGCACGAAAACTTCCAGGCCCTTCAGGTTCACGTGACGCTGATTGATCAGATCAAGCAAACGTCCTGGTGTCGCCACCAGTACATCCACACCGCCCGACATAACATTTACCTGTGGGTTCTGCCCCACGCCGCCGTAGATCACGGCGTATTTCAACTTCAGATATTGTCCATAAGTCTTGAAGCTGTCATGGATCTGGATGGCCAGTTCACGCGTCGGCGTGAGCACCAGCACACGAGCTCCACGTGGCTCAGGGCGACGGCGATGCTTCTCCAGGCCATTCAAAATTGGCAAGGCGAAGGCCGCTGTTTTGCCGGTGCCCGTTTGCGCACAGCCCAACAAATCGTGGCCTTCCAACAGGCGAGGAATGGCTGCCAATTGAATGGGGCTTGGCACCGTGTAGCCGGACTCTGCAACTGCGCGCTGAATTGGCTCGATCAGGGCGAGATCGGTGAAAAGTACGGGAGCCTGTGAGGCCTGAGGTGCTTCGGCCTCTTTAGGGCCTGGCGTCATACGGGAAATGAGATTCTTAAAAAGGGTCATAATTGAATTTGGCGGATGGTCGTGCTGCCCGGTGCATGATTCGCACCATGCCAGGGAGAGCATCTATTGAGTTTTGATGTCGGCAGTTTGCCTTGCCTTCGGTCACCGGGTGGCTCGCCCCAGTGGAGGACCGCAGTCAGGAAGGCACAGTCTTTTGACGCCAAATGCGGATACCCTATATTTTCGGGTCTAGATAATGAGCTGCGTCCCACGAGTAAGGACCGCGAATTCAAACGATTGGTGACAAGCATGGTATGAGTCCGTTCGGCCCTACCAGCTAACATGATCAACAACCAAGGTGGTGGAGCATAGCGGATACTCATTGAAAGCCCAATTCACAGGAGAAGATTGCGAAATGAGACTAAAACGGGTAGTCGCCGAGACGACTGCGACATACACTACAATCTCTCGTAACGCTAGCGGGAACTGAACTTTCTCAGTTGGTCCAACCGGCCCTCGTCCGGGTTTCCAGGCCTTCTCGCCAAGGGCATCCTTGGAGCGATGTCGCAAACTCCGGAGCAAATACTCGCTTCGCTCTCGGAAGAGGAACGCCTCCAGATGGTTCGCCTCAATCCGGCCCTCCACTTTGGAGCCTATCTCGCCATCTACGACAAAGACAATCGCCTCGTTCCCGCCAAGCCAAACATCCTTCAGCGGCGGATGGCAGTCGCGTTTGTCACTCTGCGACTGAAGGGCGTGCCGATCCGAATGATCGTTTGCAAGATTCGCCAGTGTGGCGGCACCACCTTTGGCCTTGAAACCATCTATACCGAATCCCGGAATAAGCGCACCGAAGCGCTCATCATTGCGGATGACATCGAAAACTCTAAAAAGATCCTCTCTCGCCTCGGGGACTATCGGACGAATGACGCTTTCGACTGGGGGAACACCATGTCCCAGATTCAGGGTAAGACTCGCTTCTCCCATGGGTCCAACATCGAAGTCGATAGCGCTCAGTCGTGGAATCCGGGCGTAGCTCGCACTAGGCAGGCGGCTCTGTTCTCTGAGATTGGCAAATGGCCTAAGAAAGGCGTGCGAAACGACGCCTCAATCGCTCGCTCGGTGCTGCCCTCAATCCCGCAGAGGCCTGGAACAGTCGTGATCGCGGAAGGCACTCCTGAAGGTGCATCCGGCTGGATGTATACCACTTGGCAGGGCGGCCTTTATCTGGATGAGTTCCTCGCGAAACTTGAAGCTGGCGAACCAGTGCCGGGAAATGGCTGGGTCAAAGTGTTCGCCGCATGGTTCGAGTTCGAAGAGAACCGTTTGCCCATTCGTCAGCATGTCAGAGACGCCATCTTGCGCTCACTTTCTGAGCGAGAGCAGCGCGGCATTGAACTTTATGGCTGGACACCTGAGCAGATCGCCTGGCGCCGCGCTACCATCGCTAATGAGTGTAGTGATTCCGAAGACGCCTTCGACGAGTATTACCCCGAAGACGATGAAACGTGCTGGCTCACCAGCGGCCGGCCCCGGTTCAATCAGCGAGCCATCGCCAGCCTCAAGAAGCGCGCATCATCTCTAACCCCCGAGATAGGCTTCCTTGTCCGCCAGGAAAATGGAACGGTTTCATGGACACCTGACCCAAGCGGCGACATCGAGATCTTCGAACATCCCCGCCCAGGGATGCGCTACCTCAACTGGTGCGATCCTGCGACGGGTGAAGATCAGACCCAAGGCAAAGACCCCGACCGCCACAGCATCGGTACCATGCGCGTCGCTTATGCCGATGAAACCGGCAATGAGCGCAACACCATGGTCGTTGCCCGTGTCAGACCTCCTTTCCGCGGAGAGAGTGACCTTGTGGCCGCCCACATCGCCAATCTAAGTTCTTATTATGGACGCAGCATCGTGGTGCTTGAGGTGAACATGGGTCTCCACATCCTCGAGCTGCTGAAGTACAAGAACGTTCCGCTCTATCGGCGCAAAGTCATTGCTATGGACCCAGAGCAACAGGACGAGAAATTCCAGTTTGGATTCAAGCTCAAGGATCGAAACCTCCGTAGAGCGGTGCTGGATTGCTTGGCCACGCATTTGCGCGAGGGAAAGCTGGATTGCTTCGATCCTCACGCACTTGAAGAGATGCGCTCCTTCCGCATCGATGACAACGGGGATGAAAGAGCGCCGTCGGGAAAGCATGATGACGATGTACTGGGCATTGCCATGGCTCTCTACTCTCTCGGCAGCGCTACCTTGTATGTGGAGCAACGGCGCAAACGGCGTCTCCCGAAGGACTTCAAGAACTGGAAAGCTCTCGTTTATAGCTAATCGAAAATGGCCAGTACAGCCAACTCGTCTCCGGCCAAGTTGCAAACAGCACCACGAAACAAAAGGTAGTGGACGATGGTCGTCTACAAACCCGCCTTTCGCTCCGCACGATCCAGAGGTCCAAAGCCTGGCTCCTTTTACGACACCCACCGAACCTCCGGATCCGCATCCAGATACGGTCACACCAACGCACTTTCGCCCGGCAATACCCCGATTGGTTTCAGGTCATCATCTCCACAAGTGAATGATGGTGCTTCACGTCAGGAACAATTCATGGAGAACACGCGGAATGCGCCAAAGCCTGTAGATCCCCAATATAAACAGGTGAACCTCAATCCAGGTCCGGGGCGCATGCCTGTAATGACCGAGGTGCGGACGGATTTGCCAGATACGGCAGCGCCCTCTTCATCGAATGGCACAACCAGCGCTGCAGGTCGTGGCTTCCGCAGCGCCGCGTCACACACCCCGTCAGTTGGCTCCACAGAGTGGATGGCTGCTCGAAAGAGTCATCACATCCAGGGAGGCCTTTCCCCGCACCTTGCGGCCCAAGCAGCCCGACAAGACGCCGCCGCTGGTGGAGATAATCGCTCGCTTGCAGCGGGTGGAAGCGCCGCTGCAGCAAATGCCTCAGGCCCGCGCCAACCCTTCACCATTGAAGGTAAGGATGGCGCAGCCTGGCTCGCCGAGAAGGGATCACCGCTGTCGGCCAAGACCGGAAATAATGCAGCCTGGAAAGAGAAGCGGCAGGCAGAAATCATTGCCGACTCGCAGCGCAGCAACAACCCGCTTCCCCAAGCTTCAACTCCGCCCGCGCAGTCGCCTGCCATAACCGACACGCCAGTCTCCCCAGCTACCGCTTCAACACCCTCCCCCGCCCCAGATCCTAACGACCTGGAGCAGAAAAAAAGGTCGGCATTCCGACCAGCCCCAACTGCCCCAGCAGTTTAATCTATGGCCACTGATCCCTTTCCCTCACCCGGCCCAGCCGAAGAGCATTGTCGCAAATGCAAATTCTGGCAACGCAAGGGAACCAGCAAATCCGTAGGAGCATGTCGCCGTTTCCCGCCTCCCTCATCGCATGGAAACGCAGACGCCGCATCCGACCCATTTCCACAGACGAAGCACACCGATTGGTGCGGAGAGTTTCAGGCCTCATCCTGACAACAATCGACATTTAACCGCTAATTCCACGCTCCGAAGCCAGCGCGCAGCTGCCAGGGGTCCCCAAAGGACAATCTGGCATTCCCATGGCTTCCCCCAATCACGACGATCCACACGCCCCCTACCGCGACCTCAAGCTCGAACAAGAACTCTGGAGGGAAGAAGGACGGCAGCGCCATAACCCCCAGGGTCTGAAACAGGTCGACCTGCTGCGCGCGCAATACCAGCGAGATCTGCAGGATCAAGCGGCCGCAGCCCAGCAGCGCGCCAACGCCGTAGCCAAAGAGCAACAAAAGCAGGCAAATGCTGCGATCGAAGCAGATGCGCGCGAGGTCGGACGCTCCATCTACACAGACCCCTATGGCAACACCCGGTATTCCCAGTCCAATGAGCATTGGGCCACGGAGCAGGCCGCCCAACAGCAGGCACAAGCTGAAAAGCAGGAGCGTCGCCAGACCAAGGGATTCGAGGAAGCTGGCATTGATTTCGACATAGACCCCGCCACCGGAAAGCGGACGCCTAAGAAGCGGGATGATGGCAGCTTCGTCTACAAGCCCACCATTGTTAACGCAACATCGCAAGGGGCGCAGTATCGGGATGAGACCGGCACCGGTTGGAATGTCCCCCTCGATCGAATCTCATGGGACGAAAACACCAGGACACATCGTTTCCGGAATGACGAGGGCAAGGAACATATCGTCCCCGGCGACAAGCCGCTAACCACCACAGACCCCGGAACCGGAGACATCAAATTCGTGGGGCCGGATGACAGTGGAGCTGTTACCGAGCAGATTGTCGGGAAGGACGAGCGCATCGCCCGTTCCGTCGAGTTCGACAAGCGAATCCAATCTCTCAACGAAGAGCGCGGTGTTCTCTCTTCCCAGAAGGCGCTCGTGGACGCCGAAGCAGAGCCCTTCCGTGCGACTAGCACTGAGAAACGCAAGGAGCTGCGTCGCCACTATGGCGTCGCGGAAGAGTCATCATCTCCTCTGCAGGACAGATACCGCATCATTGGCGGGCAGCCTCACGAGGTGAAGCTGCTCGGTGCCAAAGCAAACATCGACGAGGTCACAGTCCCCATTACTGACCCCGTGCAAGCCGAAGAAGCCCGCAAATGGGTGGAAATCCGGGATCGCATCCATGCGGAATTTGAAGCTGCCGACAAAGATCTAAAAAGTCGCGAGGCCCTACTTCGTGAGCAGGACATCACTCTCAAGCGCGCCGCTCTCAAACAAGCCCGCCTTGAGCAGGCAAAGCTTCAGCATCTTGAAGCGTTTGATGCTGCGAAATCCAAGGGGCAAATCATCCCGCCACCGGACTTCCGCAGGCTCGACCAGGATAACCCATTGGCGAAAGCGCAGGCGCGATCCATCCTTGGAACCCGCGATCCGCAAGCACGCGAGACCGTCACGGCGGCCGAAGTCGCCATCGGTGAGGCCGTGCTGGGGAACATACAATCCGCGTTGCAAGGATTGCCCGAGGATCAACAAGATGCAGCGAGGCAAGGGCTTTCCAACAGCCTCGCTCCCTTCATCGATGATGATGGCAAAGTAGAGGTGGGCGCCTTTGGTCAGGCCGCCATAGGTCTCATTGGCAAGTTCGGCAAACTCACCGGCGGCAGCGGGCCTGAACTGGCGATTTCCTCTGCCCTTTCAGAACTTACCGAGCAGTTCGCCGCTCAGGAAATGTCCGGCCATCTCATGAAAGGGCTTCGCGGTATCGAGGCTGACCTCACCACCGAAGAAGGCCGCACGAAGGCCATTCAGGCTACCTTCCCTGTCGATGATCCCTCACGCTTTAGCGTCGTAGCCCGCACCTATATGGCCGCTGGGAAGCCCGCGACCTTGGTGAACATCCGTGACGAAGCGCATGGCCGGAATATTGCCACATACCATCCCGATGGCGGCTTCCTCTCGCTAAGCCCACAATCCCGTCAGGGCACGCTGCAGGCCGTGAAACTGGCGGACAACGGAATTCCGGTGTACTTCGGAAATCCCGGGAACAGGATGAGCGATGAGAAGATTGCAGAGCGGTCACACGTCGGATTCAAGGCCCTCATCGAGGGCACAACCCAGCAGGAAATTGAGGATCGCCTTGATGATGCTGGCTTGAGCCTGGGCGACATTCGGGCGGATCTTCAGGCCGGCCGCATTTCCTACCAACAAGCGCGCGCTTTCAAGAAGCAGTTTTACAAACTCGATGAGACGGATTTGGCAAAGGCCTCCACTACCGACGGCCTGACGGAATGGCTCAGCGCCAATGAGGCAACCCGCCTCATGTGGGAAAAAGCGCAGAGCACGAATGATCCCGCCCTCAAGGCTGATGTGATTAACCGGTATTGGAATGACGTTCACTCCGCTTCCAAATATCGAGACCTGGCTTTTGATGCCGATGCGCTGCGCGAGGCACGCGCCAAAATGCTGGGAGAACTCGCGGACAAATCGTTCGGGCAGAAGACCGGCACCTTCCTCAACGAACTGGCCAAGCAATCGTTTGGTTCGGTCATCGGTCTCGCGGACCGCATGTATCGTGAAATGGTCTTCCCGATCGCGGCAGGTGCCTCTGCCGCAGGACTGAAGTCCATTGACGACTATGTGAACAGCGAGCGTGCCCGCCGCAGCCTTTCATGGGATCAAACCGTGCAGTGGGGGCAGGAGGTTGATAACTTCACACGCCGCTTTTTCACCAGATGGCAGGACCAGCCGGAACTGGCCCAAGCTCTCGCGAACGGCGCCAGCCAGATTGAGAAAGGCGGTATCGACTCCATCGCCGACAGTGACGCCCTGAAGTTAAGAGACGCAGCCCTTCAATGGTATCACGACGACAAAACGTTTTCCCCTGAGAAAGCCATTGAACGCGGAATCACGGCTGATGTTTTCGACGTGCGCAAGGATCCCTCTTTGCGGGCCGCTCTCGCTTCCTATTCTGAAACAGGCGATCCCCAGTACTTCGCCAATGCCTTCCGGTTGTTCTCTTTGGATCCCGCTGCCAGAAAGCTTGAGGAACGAGTTCAGCGTTACACTACCCGCCCACGCGCAGCTACTCCGGATGACTTGAAGAAGGCTGCCGAGGGCACCTTTGGGCTCTCCTTGTCAGATGAGAAAGCCACTCAGCTGCACCGCCTCTCCACGGAACTGCAAAACGATGCCTCCGGGGAGAACGTTAAAGCGAAACTCTCAGCAGCCGCTTCGATACTGGGCGTTCAGAAGATTGAAGATGCTGGGTTCATTTTGCAGCACATTGGCGCGACCGTTGCGAATGACGGTGACTCCTGGGCAGCCTATATCCGGACGCTGGAGGCCGCAGGTTTGCAGGACATCGGAGCTGATGCAGTCAGCACCGTTCTGCCAATCGGCCGCGGTCTGAAGATCGCCAGAATCTCGGCAGGCGCCGTGGCCAAGGCTGCCACCAAAGCCGTAGGCAAAACCGCTGCCGGTGAATTCTTGTCGAACAGCCTCAAGCTCGCCAGAGCGACGGAGCGAGCGGTCGCTGGGACCTTCACCAGCGCCCGCGATGCCGTGGCCGCGACACGGGGAGGAAAGGCTTGGTCTTCCGTCAAGAAAGCTCTCGCTCCCTCAGCCGCAAAGCCGCTGTTCGAACCTACCCTTGGACAACCACTCGGCGCCACGAAACGTGCAGCCAATCAGGTTTATAAATCATTCCAGGATGTCCCACTTCATGTGGGCATTGAAGGCGCTGAAGAAAGCATTGCTGAGATTGGCAATCCCGGCGCCACGGGAACATCCGTCGCGGAAGCATTCGGCGCAGGCGCCATTTACGGCGGCCTCGGTGGCCCCATGGTTCAGGCCGCCATGTTGCCCGTGCAGCAGATGCGAGACAGGCGCGCCGCCGCGACCACGCAACGGCAGCGTCAGGACTGGGCGAACGGACTTAATGATCTTGCCACCAACATCCCCGGCTGGAAACCGGTTCAGGCTGACGAATACGACCTCTGGGAAGGCCTCACCAACCGCGACGCGATTCGCACGAGCTTCGCAGCCGCCAAGCCGCTGCGCGATGAGCGCGAGTCTTTGATCAGTCAGATCCTCGCAGAAACCGAGGATGAAGGAGACACCCCCGTGGCCCAAACGGACAGTTCTGCTGGAGACATCGCGGTTTCCATCGCACCTTCCGACTCGACGAACGATGCTGCCCCTTCAGTCGCCCCCGTCGATGTCGATACGGAACCCTCAGAGCAGCCGAGACCAGAGGCAGCTTTTGCACCCTCAAAGCGGGGCCAACTCAAGGCCCGTCTTTCCGAAGTCGAAAAGGAACTCGCGACGCATGAAGTAGCTATCATTACGGAAATCGCAAATGCCAATGGCGCGCTGGCCGCGATCCGTGAGGTTGCCGATCCTAAAGAACGAACCTTTCTTTCTGCGGCGGTAAAAGCAGCCACTGGCCGAACCGACTTCACCCCGGATGAAGGAGCCTTGGTCAGGAATAATGCCGCGTTCCAAGTTTCATCTCCACGCGTTGAAGGCACTCTGCCGACTGGCGCTCAGAGGACTCAGCCCGGCCAGGTCATTCTGACCGATGAAGCCGCCGCGCAGATCCTGGCGCAACGGCCGGAGATCGGCACGCTTATCGCCAACGCCAATGCCACACGGCTCTTCCACGAGCAGCAGCAACAGGAACAAGAGGCAGCCGCAGCCGCTGCCACAGCCGCTGCCCCTGCTGTCCAAGCGCCCCAAGTTTCACCACAGTCCACTTTCCCGGCCAGGGCTATCTGGAAGAACAAGTCCGCGGATGCGCCCGTGACCATCACCGGCTTTTTGGGTGAGAAGGACGGTGTTCGCTTTTATCAGTCCTCGGACGGCACCGGTATTCCCGAGTCCGAATTAACTTTTGAGTCTCCCGCGCCAAAAGCCGCAGCTTTAAACAACGCCGGCACTCCGAAGGACGCCACCCTCGCAGAGCAGCTCCCGGATGACTCCCCTGCCCCGCCGGCAGCCAGACACAAAATCCTGGCTCGCGTGATCGCAGAAGCGGGCGCCAGCTTCCCCGGCATCAGGGATCGCCTGCTTGCGGCCTCCACTCAGAACACCAGCGGCGCGGAGTATGATCCGGATGCCGATGTCGTCCGCCTGTCGGCAGATGCCCTTGTGTCGGAGACCGATGGCATGACCCCGCGGCAAGCGGCCCAACATGTCCTCGCCGCCATCGATGAAGAAGTTCGCCACATGGCCCACATGGAGGCGGCCCGCCGTCTTTATGGCGCTTCTGGAGACAACCGCAGCTTTGAAGTGTGGCGGGCCGATTACTACGGCCACGTTTGGACAGATGACTTCACCGCCGAGCAGCGTGACGCTGTTATGCTCGCCTATGGCGATAGCCTCAACCAGGCAGAGGACTGGCGTAAAGCTTTCGAAGGCCTCCGCATGCTTTCTCAATCCAGGGCGGGCGGAGACAGTACGGAAACGGCGAAGTTGTGGACATGGCCCGGTCGCGTCGCTGACCGCATCATCGCGCATTTGCGCGCCGCTCTGCAGTTTCTCAAAGAGCTCGCCACCAAAGGAACCTTGCCCGACGCAATCGAGCGTGATCTCAAGGCGATTCAGGCCCTCGTGGAGGAATGGCAGAAAGCGCCACCCGCCCCCATCGCAGAGCGGGTGCTGGGTCAGCCCGCCCCTCTGTCGGTCGGGAAACCCGCAACACGCACGACGCCCAACAATGAGATGACCCTTGAGGGCACGGCCACCGCGGTCAGCCTCGATCAATTGGTGGGCAGTTCAGACCCGCGCTTTCCTGGCAAAGAACTGCAACCGCATGACCGCGGCACCGTGCATTCCGCCGCGCAGTCGGTCGACCTCATGCGCAACCTTGAGCGCAATCCGGATCAGTGGCGGCGCTATCACGAAGGCTCGACGACCGACACCGGCAAACTTGTCATTGCTCCGCTGTTCAACGGTGGCAAGCAAGCAACCCTGCCCGATGGCAGGCCGCTCTACTACGTGCTCAGCGGCAACGGTCGCCGCAACGGGATCGATGCCCTTTATCGCCACGGCAACCCGGCAAAATATGAATCCGGGCTACGTCCCGCTCTGGCTGCCGAGGGTTCGCCCAGCGACCTTCCGCAGCCCGTTTCCGTCTTCATCTACACACCACCAACGGTTCAGGACGCCGTTCGAGTGGCAGAGTTTAGTAACCGTCCCGCCCAGCTCTCCCAAACCTCGTTAGAACGCGCCGAACGTGACGCGGAATCAATCTCCCGCAGTAATCTTATTTCGCTCTGGGACACGGGCGAGAGTGCGGATCCTCTGGCGGCCAGCAATCGGCCCTTCTGGCAGAACTTTGCTCGCGCCGTCGGTGAGCCTGCGCTGATCAACTCGGACGGCAGGCCGAGTGAAGCCGCCATCCAGAGAGCAGAGAATGCCATGGTGGCCGCTTTGCTCTCTGACGGCGGCAAAGGCCGCAGGGCGACCCTTCAGCAGATCCTTGAGCGCGCTGACACGCTCGGCATTCGCAGGCAGCTCAGCGGCATCGCCAGTCGTGCTCCGGATCTCCTCAAGTTACGCCAGTCGCACCCCGCCTACGACATCGCACCCTTGGTGGCGGAGTCACTCGCGACCGTGGTTCAGTTCAAAGAAGACAGTGCTCGTGGTCATGTCCGCTCCATTGAAGACGCCCTCGCTCAAGGTGACATTTTCACGGCAGGACCCACCCAAAGTATCGCTTCTTTCACCCGCTCCCTTGCCACCGCCACCAGCGCGCGCCAGGTGCGTGACATCCTCGATGACTACCTGACCTCTGCACGGGCCATTGATACCAGCACGCAGGACATCTTTGGCGACATCCCTCCCACACGTGATGAGTTGCTGGCACGCGCGGCCGACAGCCGGCCACTCTCCGAGGACATCGCCGAGTTCACGTCCCTCGTGGGCGCGGAGGCTCACCCCGCCAGGGTGCTTGCAGCGATTGCACCACTGCTTCAGCGTCTCGATTCACGGAGCAAGGCCGCCTTCCGGACTGCCCTCAGCTACGAACAGGAGCGCCTCAGAGAAGGCCTGCCCACCGCCCTTGAATACCAGCGTGGCTTTGAAGGTGAAGACGTCTTGGATCAGGGCGCCGCTGCCGTGCAGCGTTGGTTGGACAGTGTGGAGACCGATGAAGCCTCGAAAAAATTCCAGGCTGCCCTCACCGCCGGTCGTGGCCGCAACATACCCGCCGTCCTTCGCGCCGAATTGGAAGCCATGGCGAGCGGAAAGCCTGCCTCCCCCCAAGTCCTCGCCGCCGCTTCGCTCCATCCGCAGGGCACCAACCGCCCATCGCTTGTGGCCCAACACCGCGGCGCAGGCAACTTCCGTGCGAACTGGAAGATCACTCGGACCGGCCGCGTCCTCCGTTCTCCTCAAGGGCAGCAGTTCACGGTTTCCGCCGTGGACGTAAAGGGCGGTCGCATCACACTCCAATGGGAAGACGGATCGACCTTCACCATGCCTTTGAAGGAGGCTGAGAGCCGCTTCATGGTCGAGTTAACCCCTGAAGAGTTGGCGCTCGAGCCGATCTTTGTGGGCAGACTCCACGAGTTCGCAAAACTCAAGGAGCACTTCGACCGGCAAATCAATGCGATTGCCTCTGGTCTGCCGGATGCGGTTCCTCTCACCACTGGGCTCAAGGGAATGCCCCGCGCCTTGGAGAAGGCGAGAGGCAAAGTGCGCGCTTTGGCTGCATCCCTCACGGCCAAAGGAATCGATCCCGATCTCGATGCGATCCGCCATCAAGTGGTGGCCTCGATGTCGGATCTGCTCCGCGCCAGCGTGGTCGTTGATTCCATTGATCAGGTGCTTGCTGCCAGAGCACTTGTTCTGCGAGTCTTTGCACCCGAGGCGAAGCTGGAATCCTCGAAAAGTTCCGGGGACATCTACCGCAATGAGCATGTCATGATAGAGGTGGATGACAGGTTTCTGCGGCCAACCAGCGCTGGCTATTCAGACGTGCAGATGAAGGTGGAAGTGGCTCCGGGCATGTTTGCGGAGATCCAAGTCCACATCCCCGAAATGCTTGTCGCCAAGGAGGGTTGGTTCCCCGCCCTGCCCGAGCGATATAGAGCGGAGAAGCTGCACGTCGCCAATGGACTTGGCCACAAGCTGTTCGAGGAATATCGGGCGATTCCCGGAGGTAACACGCACGCCGCCAATCTGGAAGCAGAGATGTCGCGCCTGTATTCCGAGGCCGTCAGTGCCCATCAGGCGCGCACCGGCGCGAACTTCTCTGCGAATGCCGCATTAGCCTCGACAAACTCTTCCCAGGTAAGCGGCCCTCGGGTATCGGCCCCTTCCGGCCAGGGAATCGGCGAGTCGATCTCTAGCTTACCCAGCTCTCCCCAGACAAACACCTTGCCGTCTTCGACAGCGACAGGCACCCCGTCGTCGATCCAGAATTTGGCATCAGGTCCGAATGGATTGGCGGTCTCGCTCACCCCTGAAATTACGGCCAGCTCCATCGGCTCGCAAGGAGAATCAGTCCGGGTCACGACCGCTAACATTGCCAGTTTCGCGGGCGAGGTTGACGTCTCTTTCCTTGTCGGAAAAGGTCATCAGTTGGGCAGATTCTTCGAGCCGGGAGGCACGGTCGTTCCTTTGTCCAGACTGGTCTCCCCCAAGAACGAACTTCACGACCCAAAGTTCCTCGCGGGCCTGAAGAGCGATCCTCGTCAGAACGCGGTCACCGGACTGACCAATGCCTTCCAGGGCCTCGGCAACAAAAGGAAACCGCTGGACGTCACCAGAAACGCGGACGGCACATTCACCATTCTGGACGGCAATGCCACCGCTCAGGCACTCATGTTGGCAGGCTGGAAGGCCGTGCCCGTGATTTTCAAAACCGCGCCCTTGCCGAAAGCCAGCGTTGTTGCTCCTCAGCTCCCTCTCTTCACGGAAACGGCGTTGTCCGGAAACTCGCCCATCTTTGGCCAGAGAGAGAAGCGGCGCACGGATTTTGTCGAGAAGCTGAAATACCTTCAAGCCCAGTCCCGGAACGAAGCGCTCCCCGCCGCACAGCGGCAGGTCATGAAGGCGGCCACACGCAAGCTCGCGGGCGACCTTTCCCGCGGGCAGGGACAACTCTTTGCTTTTGATGAAGTCGCCGGATCCAAAGATGCCGCTGTGGACGCACTTCTGAAGCGTCTCGATGACTGGCAGTCTAAAGCCAAAGCGAAAGCTAAAGCCAAATCCAATTCCATTTCTAGAAACAAGGGCCAAGGCAATTCCGGCAAAGGAAACCGGGCTCCTGATCTCTTTGCAGATCAGGCAGTTGAACCCGCCCCAACCATCAACGACACTCAAACCCATGATCGTCTCGACGGACAATCTCCAGAAGTTCCTCGCCTCGGAGAATCTCAGCGAACTCCTCCGGCTTTGCCAGGACCCCCAAGTGCTCAGGGACTATCTGACTCAGAACTACCATTCGGAGCATCCCTTCGAGGAGGAGAAAGCGGAGGAAGCTCAGATGGCAGCGGGCTGGCTCCGTTGGAAATCGCCGACAGCGTGGGACAATCTGGTGAAAGCCACACAGCTGCCGGAAGCCTTGTTGGACAAGATGAACGGGGAGCCGATTCTGATGCCGGAAAGCCAGGAGCAGCTCGACCACGCGTGGCTGGAGTGGGAGCGGGAACGCGCCCGCGCCCGCCCGTAGGCTCGCCCGATCGCAACCACTCCATCTCCGACGATGCTGTCCTCGCCGAAGGCGGAGCGGTGACCCGCGTCCAAAACAACATCGCCGCCCTTCAGCTTGTCCGGCAACTCGACCACGAGAACCGCAATCCCTCCCCCGCTGAAAAAGCCGTCCTTGCCAAGTTCGTAGGCTGGGGAGCCTTGCCGCAGGTGTTCGACGACACCAAAGCCGACGCCTTTGCGAATCGTGAGCACGAGACTCGCCGACAGACCGCTTCGACGTATGAGCGTTACGGACCGGCCTATACGCACATGGTCGAGGATTACCGGCGCCAGGCCGATGCCATTGAGAACTGGCATGCCAAGTGGTCCAAACATCATGAAGCCGTCAAACAACTCCTGACTCCGGCGGAATACGAAGCCGCCCAGGCTTCCACCATCAATGCTCATTACACCAGCCCGGAGGTCATCCGCTCGATGTGGAGCATGGTAACGAAGCTGGGTTTCAAAGGAGGACGCATCCTTGAGCCCGCCGGTGGGGTTGGCCATTTTTATGGCCTCATGCCTGACGCCATCGCCGACGCTTCACGGCTGTCCGGCGTGGAGTTGGACGCCATCAGCGGTAGGATCTTTGCCCGCCTTTATCCCGAGGCGGATATCCAGGTCACCGGCTTTCAGGATGCCGAGCTCTCCGACAACAGTCAGGATCTCATCATCTCCAATGTGCCGTTTGCAGACTTCGCCCCCTACGACGCCTCGCTGGAGGCTCAGGGCGCTCCGAAGTTCAGCCTGCACAACTACTTCTTCGCCAAAGCGCTTCAGAAGCTCAAGCCCGGCGGGCTCGTCGCTTTTATCACCACGGCGCATACTCTCGACTCGAATATCCAGCAGCGCCAGTGGCTCGCCGATCGCGCGGATCTGGTAGGCGCCATCCGCCTTCCTAACGACGCCTTCCGTGGCAATGCCGGCACCGATGTGGTCACCGACATGGTGTTCCTGCGGAAGAAAGATGGCTCGAGGGTGGATGCTGCGCAGAGCTGGAGTTCACTGGCAGAAACCACGACCAGCGACGGGAGTCCGCTCCGCATCAACGAGTATTTTGTGGCTCACCCCGAGATGGTTTTTGGGCGCCTCGCCGACGACGGATCCATGTATGGCGGCAGGAAGGAAATGACGGTCCATCCCATGGAGGGCCGCAGCCTTTCTGCCGCCCTCGCCGAAGCGACCTTATTGCTGCCAGAGGATGTGGTGAGCTCCCCATCCGATCCGGCATCAACCGACCGGGCCTCTGATGTGTCCCGCCAGACGCGCGGTTCCAAAATGGGCGCGATCTCTCGCCTTGAAGATGGTTCCCTTGCCATCGCGGGAACGGAGACTCAGCACGAAGAGATTCTCAAGCCTCAGCACCGCAAGCTCGCCCATGACTTCATGCGCTTGCGCGACAGTCTTAATGCCCTCTATCAGATCGAATCCCATGAGGGCTCAACAGACGAGCAGATCAACGAGGCACGCCGCAGTCTGAATGCCGCGTATGACCGTTTCAAAGCGGAGCATGGCTTCATCCACAAGCACGGTAAACTGTTGGATGTGGATCCGGACTTCTACCGCACCCTCGGTTTGGAGATTGAGGAAAAGCCCACTGGCTTGGCCGGAAATCTTGCCTCCGCACTCCTGCGCAAAAAGACCTATCGGAAGGCGGATGTCTTCACCAAAAGAGTTCTCACGCCGAAGACCGAGCCCACCCGGGCGGATACGGTGAAAGACGCCATGAGCATTTCTCTCGGATGGCGCGGTAAGCTTGATACGAACTTCATGGCCAGCCTCACCCGACACACGGTCGCAGAGGTCGAGACCGAAATGCTTCGGGACGGCCTCGTGTTTCGAGATCCCGCCTCCGGCCTCTTGGAAACATCCGAGTCCTACGTCGCCGGCAACGTCCGCAAGAAACTCAGGATCGCCCAACAAGCCCTCCAGACCAACCCCGCCTATCAGCGCAACGTCTCCGCGCTTGAAGCGGCCCAGCCCCCGGACGTCGAGTGGAAGGATATCGGCTACCATGCCGGCAGCTCCTGGATTCCTGCCTCTATCTACCGGGATTTCGCGGCGCAGTTGTTCGGCACCCAGGCTCTGCAGGTCCTGCGGCATCCGGCCGTGGGCGACCTTATCAATGAGCGTGTCGCGGTTGAGTTTAAGGGCGTGGAAACCCCTGAAATGCGGCAAACTTATTCCACCAAACGCGTCTCTGCGGTGGACCTCCTTGAGTCCATCCTCAACAATCAGTCGCCTCTTGTGAATGATGTGGTCGAGGAAGACGGGAAGAAGAAGATCGTCTTTAACGCCAAAGCGACAGAAGAAGCCAAACAGGTGGCCGACCGTATTCGTGCTGCCTTCAAAACCTGGGTGGAAGGCAGTGCCGAAACCCAGGAACAGTTGGTGAGGCTCTACAACGAGACCTTCAACAGCCATGTGGTGCCCACCTTCGACGGTCAGCATCTGCAGCTTCCCTGGGTTGCTCAAGGGTTTGAACTCTTCCCGGATAAGAAGAACACCGTTTGGCGGGCCATCCAGCAGGGCAACATGCTGGTGGCTCATGGCGTCGGTGGCGGCAAGACCATCATCGGCACCGCCATCGCCATGGAAAGTAAAAGGCTGGGGCTTTCGAAGAAGCCGCTCATTGTGGTTCACAACGCCACCCTCGAACAGTTTGCCACCACCATTTCCCAGATGGCTCCCACCGCGCGCGTCCTGGTCGCTCGGAAAAAGGATCTCGAAGGCCCCAAGCGCAAGGAATTCATGGCCCGCGTTGCCTCGGGCGATTGGGATGCCGTGGTCATGGCCCACTCCACCTTCAACCTGCTCCCCGATGATCCCGCCTATGAACGGAAGCTCGTGGAAGATCTCATGGACCAGTTGGACGATGCCCTCCGGCAGGAGGGTGCCGACCCGAATGTGGATCATCGCAAGGTGCGGGATGACCCCACCGTCAAGGAGCTCGCCAAGGCGAAGCAACGCCTGTTGGAACGGCTCAAAAAGCTGCTCGACCGCAAGAAGGATGACGTGCTTACCTTCCAGGAACTCGGCATCGATTCCCTCATTCTCGACGAAGCGCACCTCTACAAAAAGCTTCCCTTCATCACCAGGATGACGCGCATCGCAGGGATCGACACCGGCACCAGCGAGCGTGGCACCGCCTTGCTCGTCCGCTCCCGATTCATCCAGGAGAAGAATCATGGCCGCGGCGTCTTCACCATGACCGGCACGCCTGTGACCAACACTCTCGGCGAGTCGTGGAACATGGTTCGCCTCACGCGCCCGGATCTGCTGAAGGAATTCGCCGTCACGAACTTCGATGCCTTCGTTTCCAACTTTGCCAGTGTCCAGCGGAGCGCTGAGTTGCGCGCCAATGGTCAATACAAGATGGTGGACCGTCTCTCCACTCTGGAAAACCTGCCCGAGTGGAACAAGTTCTTCCGCATCGCCGCTGATGTGAAGATGGGCACCGACATGGTGGTGAAAGGACGCCCGGGCATCAAAGGCGGCGCCCCCGAACTGGTCACCGTCGAAAGGACCCCTGCGGTCACCGCGCTTGTGGGAGAAATCCACCGTGTGCTCGACTGGTATGACAAGCTCACGGGTAAGGAGAAGCGGGCCCACAGCCATATCCCACTCGTCACTTATAATGCCGCCAAGCTGGCCGCCATCGATGCCCGCATGGTTTTGCCGTCAGCGCCGGACGAACCCGGCAGCAAGGTAAACGCCATGGTGCATCGCGTGGCGGAACTCTACCAGCGCACCACCAGCTACCAGGGCACCCAGATCATCTTTGCCGATTCCTTCCGGCCTCTCCGCAGCCAGAAGCTCGACCTCTCCGCCGCGGAGTTGGAACAGGATGATGCCTCTGATGACACGCCGGTTGATGGCTTTAATCTCTATGACGAAATCAAGCGCAAGCTGGTAAGCAAGGGCATCCCGGCAGCCGAGATTGCGAGCATCCAGGATGTTAAAAACGACGCCCAGCGGGAGAGACTGTTCGAGAAGGTGAACGACGGTGAGGTGCGCATCATCCTCGGCAGCACGCAGAAGCTCGGCACCGGCGTGAATGTCCAGCAGCGCATGATCGCGGCGCACCACCTTGATGTCCCCTGGACACCGGCAGAACTAGAACAACGCGATGGCCGCGTTTACCGCCAGGGCAACATTCACGGCGAGATGGGGATGGACGTGGAGATCTATCGCTACGGCATGAAGGACACGCTCGATGCCGCCCTCTGGCAGAAGCTGGAAACCAAGGAACGCTTCATCAAGCAGGCCCTCAGCGGCCGGTTGAATTCGAGGAGCGTGGAAGACGACACCGGCCTTGTCTCCCTCGCGGAGCAAAAAGCCATCCTTACCGGCCCGCTGGGTATTCGGAAATTCGAGCTCGAGCAAAAGCTTCGTGAACTGGAAACGGATTACGGCGTTTGGAAACAGCGCACCTACCATGCCCGGCAGGAAGTCAATCGGCTCCAGTCTCGTGAGCGCAACGCTCGTCTGACTCTGCCTGTGTTGGAAAGCCGTTTGTCGTTGCTTCAGACGCCTTGGAAGAACTTGGAGGATTCGCCCATGGAGGTTTCGCTTCATGGTGCCACGTTCACCGATGCCAGGGAAGCCCGCGAGGCGATTCAGGCTCTCTTCGACGCCCGTCAAAAATACCTCGGCAGCATTGCCAATCCTGAAACGGCTCCCAAGGGCCGCGAACCGCTCGGTGCCTTTACGGTAAACGGCGTGCCCCTGCGTTTGACCGTCGCAGGCATCTCCGAAGATCTTCCCAATGCCGCGAACCCTGACAAGCGTTGGAAGCTCAACGTCGCCGTGGAAATGGCCGATGGTTATAGCCTGGGCACCGCTTCCAGTGCCGGCTGGGTTTTCCGTCGGCTCTTCGATGCCCCTGGCGTGCTTGGCGAACAAGTGGGCTCTGCCATGGCCACCATCCGCGATGCTTCCCAGCAGATCACCGCAGCGCAGAGAGAGGCCGCCACGGAATACACCCGCGCCGATGAAGCGACGAAAGTTGCGGCTGAATTGGCGAGCGTCATGGACGCACTCTCCGGAAGGCTTTCATCCGAAGATCCCACCGCCGCCAAAGCTGAGGAACTGGATGCCAGCGCTCCGCTCGGCGCTTCCTCGCTTCAGCCCTGGAGAACCGACGCCCGCGCCTGGCGGAACCTCAACGCGGCACGTGCCAGAGGAAAACTCCCCCCGGTGCTTGAGCAAAGACTGATCGATATCGAGAAGCGCCTCGGACAATCCTTCCTGTTCGATATGGAATCCCCCGCCCTCTCCCGCTGGTCGCAGGAGGCTGCAGCACGCTCCGCCGCACCATGGGAGGATCCCGTTGCGATTGATCAGCCTGAACTAGCGCTCGCCTCCGCCTCCATCCAACCTCCCAAACCGGTGGCTCCTAGCCTGCACGAGCAGGCTTTGCGCTCCGCTTTGGAAAAGGCTCCTGAGCTTTTCCGGAATGTCTTCGCGGACTTTCTCCGCAAGGACACGCTGGAGATCATTGCCACTCGCCACAAGATCAGCACCACCGCCGCCCAGAACATCATCAATCAGGTCAATGGCCGCTACCTCGCCGCCTATCGTGCGTTATCCCAACAAGGCCCCGCGACCGCCGTGACCTTGTCAGGCCCGGGCAAAGACTTGTCCGAACTCGGCTCCAAACTGCGCGGTGGCCGGCCTGATTTGGCCCTTGGCTCCATTCCCGCCGTGGCTGCTGTGGATCAGACGCGCAATGGCGCTGGCCTGCCAAATCGCATCACGCTGGACAGCCTCGACCAGGCCGCCCGCGCCATGCTGGTCACCGAACCGGAGAACACCCGTTTGATGATTCGCGCCTGGGCGGAGAACAAAGGCGAATTCCCGCCTGGCTATCCGGTCCCCGCGAAACTCCGCAACGTGCTGGACGAAGCCCGCGCCACGGAATCGCTCCACGGACTGATGACCATGGCCGCGAAACTCATGGTCGCGGAGGCCGCGCTTAACGGCGAACTCACCACCGCTCAACAACGCACGGATACGGCCCTGCTGATCATGGCCTACCGCGAGCTCGGCACTGAACAAGCGCGCGCGCTCACCGCCCGCCGCGATCCCTACAAATCCCCTGCGGAACGCCATGCCGCCTTCCTCGCGGAAGGGATGCTCGCCCCGGATCCCGAGAGCCGCGCCACTTATCGCAATGCTAACAGCGCCAGCGAGCGCAAGGCCATCATGGAGGTTTGGCTGAAACGTGTGGACGTCATCAAGCAGACTCTTAAAACCGAGGGCATCGATGTCGACCGTATCCTCGCCGACTTCCGCGCCGAACAGGAACAAAGGAAACCCCTCCCCCAACCCGTGCAGGCGGTGATCGAGAAGGCCGACAAGGCCACGCGCACGCTCCATGAAGTCCTGCAACAGGGTGGCACCCCCGCCCAGGCCGCCGCCGCCGCAGGCCTCTCCATGGAACAGGCGAAGGAAAAATATCAGGCGCTCAAGCAGCGCATTCGCGACGCCGGGGTCGCGGCCGCGCAGACCGTGAAGGATGCCCTCCTATCCGCCGCGCCCGTGCAGCCGGATCAATACGGCCTCGCCGGTGGTTTGGTGGATTTCGCCGCCGCCGTCGGCATGTTTCCGGATTCCATTTGGGACACTCCCGACGCACGTCCTGCGCCCACTGCTTCCAGTGCCAAACCCCGCCGCCGCAAAACCCAGCCAACAACGCCGAAGGATCAGCCCGGTCCTCCGGTCCGAGGCGGACTCGTGGAAGCTTACGAGCATCGCACGCTCGCTCTCCACGATCCTCTTACCATGAGGCGCATTGCGGATGCCTTCGCGGCGGCGCGTTCCACCGGCTTGGACAAGATCCTTGAGTTCTGGAAGGCCTCCATCTTGTCCGGACCGAAAACCCACGCCGTGAACATGGCGAGTAACGCTTCTTTTCAACTCTACGACCAGTGGGTGAAGCGAGGCGGCGAAGCTCTCCTGAACTCCCTCACTGGCCTTGGCGGCAAGGATGCCCCCACCGTTTCCGAATTGCCGCACATGCTGGCGGCCTTGCTCCCCGCCCTCCGCTTGGGCGTTACCAATGCCTTGCGCTCTTTCCGCATGGAATCTGCCGTCTTCGAAGCTCAGGCGCTTGGTCTTCCGCGTCAGGATGATTTCGCGGGCGGCAAGATGGATCATCATGCCCCGGCCATCGGCGGTCAGTTGGGCCGCATCATTCGCATCCCTTTCCGCCTGTTATCCATGGCGGACGAGTTCTTCAAAACCGTCGCCGGACACGTCGAGGCCGCCGCCCAGGCTCACCGCATGGCAAAAGCAGCCGGTCTCGCCGGTGCGGCTTATCAGTCCCGCGTGGCCAAGCTTTTGGAGCCTGGCAGCGAAGCATGGGAAGCCGCTTATGCGTATGCCGAGAAAGTCACCTTCCAGACCCCCATCGGCACCGGCCACAAACTCACCGACTTGATCTTTGATCGACTGGCGAACAGCCTCCTCAATCTCAAAGGCAAGGGCGGCCCCCTTCAGTACCTGGATTTCATGGTCCCCTTCGTCAAGACGCCCACCAACATCGTCAAGATCGGTCTGGAATACTCCCCGCTGGGCGCGGTCCTGGCCCTCGCCGACATGATGCGTGAGGCCGCGGCCTTCCAGACGAATGTCCATGCCCACGGCAGGCAGGCCGCAGCAAAGATGCGCGGCCAGATCTACCATCGCGCCCGCCTCCTCCAGGATGTCGTTCAGCAAACCATTGCCTGGGGTCTTGCCCTTTACCTGAAAGGGCTCATCCTCCCTCCTGATGATGAAGACGACGAGGCTCAGGATGAGCAAGGTCTTCCTTTCATCACCGGCACCTCTCCGTGGAAGTCCACGCATCGAGGCCTGCGGGATCTGCAATTCCGCACGGCCCCTCCTCAGTCCGTGCGGATTCGTCGGAAGTGGTATTCATATGCCCGCCTCGAGCCTTTCGCTTCGGCTCTCGCCGGCACTATCGACGCCCTCAAGGCTGATGACTGGAACGCTTATGGCACCGTCCTCCTCGGTCAACTCAAGGACAAGACCTTCCTCGCGGGACTTTCCGATCTCGCGAACCTCATCGAAGATCCCGAGCGGTATGGCAATCAATGGGCCGCCAACATTGCCACCGGTTTTATCCCCAACCTCATCCGGCAGCCTCTGCGCGAAACCGATCCGCTGCTGCGCGATACCAAACCTTCCGTCTCCGCCTCTGGATTCTTTGGTGAACTGGCCCAGCGTATCGGTTACAACGTCTGGAGCCGTGGCGCTCCACCGAAGATGGATGCCTGGGGCCGTCCTGTCCTGAAAAATAACGGCGATCAATTCGGCAGCCCTCTCACCGATATCCCCTTCCGCATCTTCACCCCGGTTTCCCGCTCGGATGCTGCTGCCTCCGCCGGCAAACTCCTGCCCGTGGATCGTTATCTGTTGTCATGGTCGCTTCGTTCTCCCGGCAAAGGTTGGGCGCCCGAAGCCATGGACCGGCGCCTCGCCAAAACTATCGACGGCCGCACTTACCACGTGCAGCTCTCCACCGCGGAATACGAAGCAATGTCCGCGCAGGCCGGCCAGGCCGCCTTGATGGTGCTGGCCGGAAAATCATGGGATTGGCGCCACCCTACCCTCGAAGGCGTGGAGCAAATCAAGGATACCTATGAGAAGGTCACTCGCCTTTACCGCGACCTCTACCAAGCAAGGCATCATGCCGACTTTGCCAAACAAGTCGCTGCGCCCACGCCATGACCACGGCCGGAAGCGCCCAAGGAACTCCCACGCAAAGCATGCGGACAATCAGGGCTACCTTGGCGGAGTCTAACCTGTCCATATTGTATAATGACGTCTTATGCACATGCGGTCACGCATATGTTTTCTCGATTTTTTCTTGTAAATCGTGGAGGCCTTTGCTTAAAAGAGCGCGACATGGCACCAGTGGAGACGATAGAATGGCATGAAGACTTGCCCCAGAATTGCCCGCCTCAAGAGGCGCATGAGCCTAACGGCGAGACGTATTTCTACTTTGTCAGGAGAATGCCAGCCGCAACCGACTCCTTCCAGCCAATGGTTTTGAAATACCCAGTGAAGAGGTTTTCACTCTCAGAATGCAGAGCTAAAGCCATTTCTGTTTGGAGTGACTTGCTAGTGATGCGAGAAAAGTGTAAACTCGGGACGAATCAGCAAGCCAAGGCAGTTCGAATTACGCTCCCAAAAGGTAGCGGCAAAATATTGCAAACGGGCCAACCCTCTCACTTCTCGTGGTGGAGAAAATTAGGGTTTGAACCGCTCAAACACTATACACAAGTGCCTGAGTGATTTCAAACGCTACATCTAGAGAGCTTTCGGTGATCGAAGTCCTCGACTTTGCTAATGGACCGTTGCTGTTTACTGCCCAAGACGCTGGCGAATCCACCTATGTCTGTGCATTCCTTCAAAATACCGATGAAGGAACCCAATATCTCTGCACTCAGGTTGCCGGGGGCAGGCTAAATACTTTTTTGCACGGGAATATGGATTTGCGCTCTCTTATCGAGAGGGCTCCTCTAAAGCAATACTTCCTTCTCCTTACTACTGACGATGAAAACATACCTTTGATGGCCGAGCCAGTGGCGCTTGACTCAATCGCACCAGAGTTATTACCGGCAGAGAACTATTTTGTTCCAGTTTTAATAGAAGAATCCCCTCTAATCAGGAATCGAACCGCCATTGAAGCATCCTTAGACGTCCCAGAAGCAGAGCGGGAACACGTTCTCTCAGCGTATACCTTATCGGCTTTTCTGAAGATCATCCAAGACCTAATCAAGTTCTGCTATAAAAAAGACATCTCTAAACTTCCAAACACCTTAGCCAAAAAGGCGTTTGGACTTCCGCTCAACTACACTGCCGAGGTTTATGCTGTTGCAGCTGGATCTTTTACTGTCAAACTAAGATCTAAGGCTGTGTCAGAAGACGGGTTTGTAGAGTTTTCAGAAGTGTTGATTGAACGCGGTCTACGGAAAGTCGCACAGATTCTTCAAGCAACGGATGAAACTGATAGCGTCATTGCAATCTTGAAGCAAAACAAGGGGCATTTAGTTAGCGCGTATAGGAATTTGCTCTCATTCCTCATTGAGGAAAAAGGCACCCTCAATCTCAAGTGGAGCAACCCATCCGATAGATCCCATCTGAATAGTTTCAGGATCACAGCCAAAGCCGCTTCTAGGATCCAAAAGGCCATTTCTTCGGAAACGGATATCGAAGAGGAATTGGTGGAGATTGAGGGTGTGCTAGAAATCATTGACGCTGTAAACCAAAAGTGGGCACTACAGGTAGAGGGCGCCGAAATAGTTCGGGGCGAACTCGCCGAGAATTCCACCATTTCCCTGGCAGGACTGATCGTTGAGAGTCAGCGATATCGCTTCAAGTGCCGTGAAGAAATACGGGAAGACGCGATTGGCCGGGAGACGAAAACCATGATCCTTTTAGAGCATGTTGCCCTGGACCTAATCCAGATCAAGCAAACCGAAGATGCTGAGGAGGACTATGTAATCCCTGAAGAAGAGCGTGAGGAGTTGCCGCCTCTCGAGGAGCGATTCTAAACTATTTCTCCCACCGCTTCTGCGCAGCCTTTCTGGCAATTTCGCTCCAGTGTCCGGCGTGGGTTTGGCTGCTCTGGCCTTCCCGAGCTTCGGGCCGCCTCTCCTGCCTATTAAGTGCGACACCTCGCTACGAAGGGATGGTTCTGCAAAGCCTCTTCCAAGGTCTTGTGCTTTTCCACCTCTTCACCTCGTCCGGTGCGCTTTGCCACTAGGTCCTAAGCACGCTCCGAGAAGTCCCGCTTCGCCTTCTTTGGCTTGCTTAAGCGGCTTGGCATCTCGAAGTTTACCTTCCCGCTTGGTTTCCGACGATCTCATTTCACCGGACATACTCCAAGGCGAGGGCCACCGCTATGAAACCTGAGAAACGCAGATGTAGCTGTTCGGGATGCTTTTCGGCGTATTTGTTAACAATTCGCACCAACTGACCGAGAGTCCAGTCCTTGGGAGGATTTGTGATTTCGGGATGGTCGTAGCTGATGATTCGGAGTGTTTCCATTGAAGCCTGAACGCTGGCGAAAAGGATCACCATTTTCTCGTGAGTGTCCTCATCCATTTCTGGAAGGGAGTTTGTGGGAGAATCAATCCAACTCAGAGCCGCTTTCATGGCGGGCATGTAGTCTGACATGGTCACGACCTTCTGCTGCGCTTCTGCGCTGCTTATGAAGCAAGCGCCCAATATTGTGAAGACTAAAACGGCATGCTTCATATCCAACCAGTTTACTGCGTTCGGCCGAATGGAGTCAAACCGGCTTTCGCTGTAGACAAGACGGCAAAAGCCTCGTACTGGAGGCACTTCAAAATGAAGATTCACCCCTTTTTACCACGCTGGCTAGTCCGGTTGAGGGAAAAGATTCTTACGCAGGACAATGCGAGCCTTTATAGAAGCCTGAGAAAGCACCACAAGAAAAAGAGCCAGTCCCCAATGTTAAGTTCGATTTCTTTATCTGCGTCTACGGGAGATTTGCTTAGCGGGATTGCACTTGCATTGGCTCTCGGGGCTGCTGTGTTTTCTTGTGCTGGGGCTTGGATCAGCAAGCGTGAAAATGAGATAAAAGAGCAGCTTGCCATAGAAAGCGTCAAAGCAGCAGACGAGCGGGCAATCAAAGCCCTACAGCTTGCAAAGAGCATTTCACTTATGCAGTCGCCGCGCAGTATCGCCCACGACAAGTTCATGAGGATGATAAAGGAGAGCCCCAAGGGGAAGGTTACGATATGGTATACGCCCTCAGATGAGGAGTGCACTTCATTTGCCCAAAGCCTGTGGTGGCTATTCAACCGGGCCGGCTGGAAAGTTGAAAAGGAGCCAATGCCAGCGGAATTCCCAAAATTTGATGCGCATATGGGAACTACTTTATACAGCGGAGATGTTGTGCCCGTGTATCCCACCTACACACCTGGGATTGCTCCCTCGGGCGTTTCGATCATATCCAGTGAGCCGTACGGACCGCTGGTCCACCCCGTTGTAGACATCATCACCTCCATCCCCCCAGGTTCCTGCGGGCAGCTTAGGGATGAGAAGATACCAAAGGATGAAATGATCTTGGTGATAGGGCAGAAGCCCTTGGCGATTCTCTCTTCTCAGATGAGCGAGCGAATCGACAGTGTGCTTGATTCGCTAGCAGCGAATGCTGAAAGCAACGATGGCGCTACCAAAAAAGCCCCCAAGCCGACGAGGTAGCTTTTAACAAGGGGGTAGTGGCCCATACTGGCCGCAGGATGCTTTAGCGTGTCGCACTAGAATCCCCTACCCCTTTAGGTTCGGCCAGGGGCCGGGATTGAAACTTGGGCCCTGCCGCCTGTCCGGACGTGAGGCGTACATTGTCATAACAACTGATGTGGCCCGCGGTCTTCGAGGGCTCGATCAGTAGCTTCAGCTTCAACGCGGCTCCGTCTGCCGAGACGGATACCGTGCCGAGGCGGCCTTGTCCGATCCGGGAAGCCACCTGCCCAACGGGTTGCACCGCCACTTGATAGGAGCCTGCGCCATCGAGCGCGAGCTGCACATGGTTCCACACGTCGTAGTCGATCCTCACGCCGCTGTCCCTCCACGCGTTTCCATCCCAAATCTGCCAGGTGCCTTCACCCGCGAAGACCCCGGCGATCATCGCGCCATCTGCGCCGGTGATGCCGATGCTGGTCCGATGCGGCGATTTTGTGGCCGGGTTCGGAATGAGGTAAGGAAAGCCCGCGCTGGACCGCACAAAGACATCGAAGTCCAGAGCCAGCGGCGCGCTCAGGGAGAGTGGACGCTGCGGCGTGGCGATCAGCCGGGCGCCGCCGGTCGTGTAAAGCGACCTCACGCCGTGCCCATAGGACGTGTCGGCGATCACGCGATAGCCCGGCGCGGGCTCGGCGGGTTCCAGCGTCCATGCCGACTTGGCGCTTGGGTCTCCGATCTGCGCACCGTTTTCATAACTCTCGAAGTCGTCGGCGAACTCCACGGTCGGGCCCGGTTCGACGAAGTGCAACGTGGGTTGCCACTTCACCGACACGTCATCGAGGTATGTGGTGTTTCCCTCGGCGCCTTCCGGCACAAAGAAGACTTGCTGGAACTGCTTGAACACGGGCACGGCGATGGGGATGTTGACGCCCGCCTGTTCCATGAACCGCTCCTTGGGCATCTCCAGCGAAACCTTCTCGCAGAGCAGGATCGGCTTCTCGTCGCCGACCTCCGCGGCGTAGGTGCGACCGTCGAGATCCACGCGGAAAGTGACTTTCTCCCACTGCCCCACGGGCATGGCATACGTCGTCTCCACCCAGCGGCCCGCGCCGACACCGGCGACGGTGCCAGTGGAATAGGAAAGTCTTCCGGTGTCGGGCGCAACACGCAGACCGACATCAAAGGCGCTGCCATCGCTTTGCAGATAGACGGCCAGCGCGCTCTCCCGGGTTTTGCGATACAGCCAGCACTCAAAGGTGCAGCGCCCGTTGGTGATCGCACTGTCCAGCGCCGCCGTGAATCCGCTCCGATCCGGGGAGGCATTGTGCCAGCCGGTGAGCGTGCCGTTGTTTTCAACCCCGCCGGAGAGCCGGCCCCCGGCGGAAGCATGCGCGTAGGTGACCGTGCCACTGGCGGCGGTTGTGCGTGTCAGTTGGATCGCCTGCCCCTCTGTGCCGCGCCGCACGGCCTTTTGCGCGAAAGGTTTGGCATCGCTGCCCGTGCCGAGCCGCCACCAGGCTCCGGGACAGGTCCGCTTTTTCGGATCATAGGCATACATGCCCCAGCCGCCTGAGATGCCCGCAAACTCCTTTGGCGAAACCGCATCAAAGTTCTGCTCGATGAACTTGATATGGCCGAATTCCTTCAAGTCGCGCATCCACTGCCCCCAGCGCTGAAACCAGGCGAGGTGATACGAGCTATACCACACGTCGCATTGCAGCCCATCGGCCTTGGCCGGTACCGCCGTCGGCGGGAAAAAGTACGGCGGGCCGCCGGCGGCAATGACTTTGATCTCCGGGTGTTTGCTTTGCGCAATGTAAGCGCTCAGCGTCGCATGGGACACGGTGCCGATCCCAGCGCGGACATGGGTGAGGTAACCTTTCTTCGCCGCGTTGTGATCCAAACTCGCCTCAAACATCACCGGCGAGATGAAATAATCCACCAGCCCCTCATCCACCCAGGCCCGCCAGTCCGTGCGCCAGTTGCCCAGTGGCGGCCCGACCGATTCCCCTGCCAGCGTGACCGCGATCGTGATCGCGGGATCGATGGCGTCCAGCGCCTGCCGCAGCTCGCGGAAAAGTTGGGTAACATAACTGCCGCGCAGCTCATGCCATTTCACCACCACGGGATCGCGTGGATCAAAGGAAGCGCTGTCCACGTCAAAGCGTGGATCGGTCATGATGTCCACGCCGTGCAGCCGCTTCATGTCATCCACCACGGGCGGATTGAAGCCAAACCGGTCCGCCTTGTCCGTCGGGTCGATCAGTTGATTCACCTCCGTCCGCAGGCTCGCCAGGAAATGTTTCGCTTTATACTTGGTGGCCATGTGGACGAACTCCCCGACCTTGGAACGTCGCGCTTCGGGATAGGCGTATTCCCGCACCATCCAGTACTTGTTGCCCTTGCGGTCAATCATCACCGTCTCGGGATGCTCAAACATCGACTTGGAGACATAACTCCATGGCACCATGCGCCCGTGGCCGGGCACGCCAACATCTTCGGGCGCGCCGTCGCTGTAGATGTGCGGGTGGGAAACCCAGAATTCAAAGCCGGTGCGATCAGCCGCGTGCTGCGCTGCCTCGAAGTAGTCGAAGGATTTTCCAATCTCATCCACATGCCGCCACATCAGGGCCAGAGCGGCATTCATCTGCACCCGCGGATTGCGCCGCACGAACGGATCATACTGCTGTAGATCGGTGCGCAGGAAAACGCCCGAAAACCCGCGCGCCTGCCAAAACTTGAACATGGCTTCCATGCCCGCTTGCGAATCCATCGCCGGATCAGTGCCCGGCCCATAAACGACCGCGTAATCACCCCAGCTTGGAATTGTATAGCGCTTGGCTGGCACCGCCGATGCCTTGGGCTCCGCTTCCGCTTCCGCCTGCCCCCACGCTGACAGGGTCAGACAACTAACAGCGAGGAAGAGCATGGGCAGGATGAGCGATTTCATGGAGATATGTGGATGTCTTACGGATCCACGCCGCGTTTTTTCCCACGCGAAAATCACACGCCCATCGGTATCTGCCTACTGCTTGAGGGGGATGCCTCCCCGCAACTGCTCCTCGAGTTTCATGGCACGGTGCGAATTTTCTGTCGAATAGCACGCCAATGCGTGCACTATTCGACAAATCTCAACTAATATGCTATTGGGAGGCAATACCGACAAGGATTTGTCTCCACGAGCGTTGCTATTCAACAAATTTGTCGGCTATAAAGCGGGTGACAATTCGATAACACTGTTTTACGATCCAGTAGTTCGGCGACACTGCACATCTCTCGTGACAACCTTGAACTCTGAAATAGCAACGGATGCAACAGCCGCAGAGCGAATCAAGGTATTGCGTTTCAGAATCGCAGTCTCGGCTATGGTCTTCAGTCTCACCACGAAACTGGTTCCGATGGGCTCCTTCACTTGGCTAGCCAAGGGGTATGGCCACGACTGCGCCACTCCTGTCTTCGCCTATATGTTGACTCGGTCACACTTCTCCAGTTCGGCGCTGTGCGCCGCGGTGACCTTCCTCTTCTTCGTGCTATCCGAGGCTTTCCAGTTCTTTCAGTTCTTGATTCCCGGCCATTCTCCCGGCCAGCCACGGTTCGGCATTTTCGATCCGTGGGACATTTTCGCCTTCACCCTCGGCACGACCTTGGCATTCGGGATTGACAGTCTATTGACGCGGCGCTCACCCCACAGGCCATAACATGTATTCGCCCTTTGGAATCACCGTCGCTGCGAGACCAACGTCGCCGAACCATGCGCTGCAGCGAACTGCTCCGGGCGTCACAGCCCATGCTCCCACCCGCAGACCTGCCCCCGCCGCCTTTCCGCACAGGCTGCGCCGCCCTCCGCTGTCTCTGAGCTTGGGGTCGTTCGGCGATGCTGCGCGCTGCCCCTGAACCCCTCAGAAGCCACTTATGAATCGAATAACACTCCCGAGGCTATGCACCTTGTTTTTTGTCATGCTGCTTTTTGGCTGCACAACGGCTTCTGCACAACCAACTGAGATGATCGTGCGTATCTCCGAGATCACGATAGAGCCGCATCATCTCGAAGAGTATAAGGCGATCCTCAAGGAGGAGGCTGAAGCCTCCGTTAGATTGGAGGAGGGCGTTATCGCCATCTTTCCAATGTATCAAAAGGACCACCCAAACGAGGTCAGGATTCTGGAGATCTACGCCAGCCGCGGAGCCTACGAATCTCACATCAAATCTCCGCATTTCCAAAAATACAAAACTGCGACTCCGAAAATGGTCAAATCACTGAAGCTCGTTGACATGGATGGGATCGATCTCGAAACGATGGTCAAAATCTTCAAGAAGATGAACAAGCGCGAATGAAGGCAACGCAGAACCATGCGCTGCAGCGAACTCGCCCCGCTGTCACGCTGAGCTTGGGGTCGTTAGCCGTCGCGACACGCGTCCTGTGAACGAAGACTTACGGATCCCGCCCGATGCGCCATCTCACGGAACCCAATCTCCAGTCAGCTCTTCAGCGAGGCCGATATGTCGAGCAGTTCATCAGCCCAACCATAACCGACAACGCGACCATTCTGCGCTGGCTTGAGCTTCGCAGCACGGACGACCGATTCACGCTCACACTTTACGAGGTGTTCGACGACGGTTCAGAGGACTACCTCGACGTTTATTCCTTTGAGCAGCTTGCTCCAGACGAGGAGCCGGTGCGGCACTCCTTTTCCACTCTCGACGAGGCTTTGTCGTTCGCGGAGACTTCTTATTCAGCGCCTCGCAACCGCTACGTCAACCAAGCCGTCATCCTAGACGAGTATGCCGACTACCTCAGCAATGACCGCAACGGCTAACCATGCGATGCAGCGAGCTGGCACTCATGCAAAATAGGCGCAAAAACCGGCAATTTTGGTTACTATCACGCTATTGCGCGGCTCAATTTTCAGTTCAGCAGCCTGCAAGCCGTTGATAGTCGACAAGTTTGTCGCCAATAACGCGGGTGGACGGATTGACATAAGTGTTTACGAACCAATAGTTAGGCAATGAAACTCTGGCCTATAGAGCGCGACGGGGCGGTCGGGAATCTCCCGCATTCGTTGCCAGAGGTCGCGAAGCCAGTGCTCGGTGCATTCGCGAAGATGTACGAGACCACGGCTTATTTGCCGCCGTGGATCGGCTACCTCGCGAGCGAGGGCGATGTTTTGCTTGGCACGTGTGCGTTCAAGAGCGCGCCCAAAGGTGGATATGTCGAAATCGCGTATTTCAGTTTCCCGGGCCACGAGGGGCGCGGGGTGGCCACGCGAATGGCGCAGAGGCTTGTTGAAATCTCGTTTGGTGCTGATCCGAGCGTGACGGTGATCGCGCAGACGTTGCCCGAACACGGAGCATCCACGCGGGTGCTTCAGAAACTCGGATTTGATTGGCGACGATCATTACAGCACCCAGAAGATGGGCTCGTGTGGGAGTGGCACCGTGAGAAAAACAAACCAATCGACTAACCAGTCGCTCCAGCGAAGGGCGCAGGCGCCCGTGGCTGATCTCAAACGTTAGGCCACTACCAACAACCTCCCTGCGGTGACGACCATCTGTCGCCTTTGCCTCCGGTCCTGCGCCAAAGACATAGCCGGTTGGTCATCGGCCTTCACAGACAATACCATCAATCACGCCCGGTTGACTCAACCGGTTCTGGTTGGGGATGACAATTCGACAGTGCAGGGAAATCCTCTGTTGAATGCGCAACGACCCCTCCCCCTCCCCCTCCCCCTCGCTCTCCCCTTCCCCCGACGCGCCCGCAGCACAGACGTTTGAGCTGCTTCGTGAACCGCCCTCAGCCTCGCACTACCTCGCTTCGGACGATTTCGCGAACTTCAAATTTGCCGACGGCTCTTCCTGTCTTGGCCGCAAATATCATGGCCGGCGCAAAGGCACGACTCCCGTGTGGGCCATCCTTCCCACGTTCTCGATCGAAACCATCCCCGGCTAAGTCAGCCACTCTCAATTCGCCCCCATGCTTCGGCTGCTCTTCCCAGGCTCCCACCCTAAGCCGGCCAAAAAGCTTCCCGTCGAAAAGGCGGCCGCCATCAAACAGAAGAAGGAGATCACTCCTCTGGAACGGCGGCTCGACGCCGCGCGGCTCGCCTGGCTGGGCGTCCATCTCAACAAGCGCTGGCACAGTCTCTACGGCTCGCTCTCCACCTGGAGACAGGAACTGGAGATCAACGCCAAGGAAGCCGACAACGATTTTAAGCACCGGCGGGAGAACCGCAACGACGATGGCGTGCCCACCATCTTCCCGCGCCAGAACGACACCCTCGGCATCATCGGAGGTCTCTCCGAATTCCGCTGCGCTCAATCGAAAAACGATCTCTTCGGCGGTGAACCCTGGTGCTCCACCAAGCCCGAAGGCAAGTCGGACCGCGACCTCGCTGACCTCGTCCAGAAGTTCATGTCCTTCAAACTCAAGGACACCAATGTCCTCGCGGTTTTTCGTGAGGCCGTGGATCTCGCGTCCATCCTTGGCACCGTCTTCATCAAGTGCCGCTGGCACACCGTGACCGACGAATGGGAGGAAGAAATCACCGTTCTCCATAAGGACGGTGCACCCGTCATCATCCCCGAGGGCACCAGAAAGGGTGACTACCTTTACCACACCGATGCCGGGCAACAGAAGGAGGCCGAAGATGGATCCAAAACCATCATGGTGGCCGGTGGAATTGAAATCCCCCTGCCCCAAGGCCGTTATGAATACCAGGGCCGCATCGTCAAGCGCACCGCCGTAAGGTATGCCAGCGTCAAGGCCTCCTGCCTCCATTTTAAGGACGTCGCCTTCGATCCCACCGCGCCTGAATTATCTCTGGAGCATACCGACTTCTTCCACCGCTTTGAAATCCGGTTGAGCGACGCCCAGCGGCTCTACGGCCTGACCGCCGAACAAGTCGCCACGCTCAAAGACCATGGCCGCAAAGGCAACCGCTCCGAGCATCGCAAGGATGGCGTGCCCTCCACCCAGGACGACGGCGAGGATTCCGGCATGGCCGATTTCATCACGTTGGTCGAGTGTTTCACGCGCACCAATATCTTCAACGATGGCAAGCTCTACAACGTTTACTCCGTCCTGAGTCCCGAGGCGGAAACCGTCCTCAAGACCAACTACCTTGCTGCTGTCAGTCCGGATGGTCAGATGCCCGTCTTCCGCCATCGTATCTATCCCAAGGCCCTTTGTCTTCTGGGCACAAGTTTCTTCGAGAAATTCCGCTATGCCGGCACTTCCATCGATGCGCGTCACTCCCGCATCAATCTCCTTTCACGCAAGAGCGGCAACCCCATCACCGGCGTGGATCGCAGCGCGCTCGAAGAGGAGGAAGGCGAAGACGCCAGACTCGAATTTGATCCTGACAAGGTTCATGTCCTCAAGGAGGGCAAAAAGATCGATGACTACGTGTCGTTCGCGAAGATGCCTCCCCCTGACGGGGTGGAGAAAGATCAGTTGGGCACTGAGGTACAGTTGCTGCAGCTTCGCAGCGGCATGACCAGCGCCACGCAGGGCGATGTCGCGGGCGTGCCTGAAGCGAATACCGCCACCGGCACCAAGGCCTTGATTGCCCGTGGCGCCGCCCTCCTCAAGGTCAATATCGACGAGGAAAAGTTGGATTTCGAAGCGGCACTCAACTACGTCGCGATGCTCATCATCGCCAACCAGAATGAGGACGAAACCTTTATCTGGGGCGAGGGCGAAGCGCAGGAGCTCCTTGAACTCAGAGCGGAAGCAGTCAAAGGCCTCCGGCTCAACTTGCGGCTCCTCATGAGCCAGTCGCAGAACATCTATAAACTGGAATACGCCCAGAAGGCCATCCAGTTGGTCCTGCAATGGTTTGCGGTGCCGGAAATGGAAAAGACTGCGGCACGCGCCTTGTTTCTACAGGCCCTCAAAGCACTCGAATTCCAGGACGCCGACAGTATCATTCGGAAGCCGGTCATCACCCCCGACGCCATTCTGCCGATGCTTCCCCCGGAGCTTCAGCCCATGTTCCAAAACTTTCTAGCCAGTCTCGGCGTGCAGCCAGGCGGTGAGAGCAGTCCCAGCACAAGCACGAGCACAACCTCAACGTCAAGCGTGCCTTTGTCTCCCTCTCCATCTCCATCCCCCTCGCCTCCTGCCGCCGATGTCCAACGGGACAGCCACCAAGCATAAACCCCGGCCCATTCCCCCGCCTGCCCGACAGGTGGACTTGGTCAGGAACGAAGCCGACCTTTTGGATCGGGCCAACGATTACGGCCCCCCTAACAAACGCTTCGCGCCACCTTTCGCCACCCTCGCCCGCTACACGCGCGGCATGATTGGTGCCGACGGGGAAATCCATTACACCGAGGATCTTCCCTTCGACCAGCCCGCGTTTTCCACCGGCGTTACGGTGCCCTCTTCTGGTGCAGGAAAACTCGGCGACCTCTACCTTCGCCGGACTACCAAAGTTCTTTACGAAAAGACCGGCGCGGCGACCTGGACACCCATCGCCACGCTGCCCTCCCACGTCACCAACGACCACGTCTATTTCGTCACCCCTTCCGGTGCCACCAAACGCATCACCCTCGCTGCCTCTTCCTGACAAGAAGATAAATTCAACCAGACTCCTCACCCGCAGTCCCCATGCTCTCCCACCGACCACACCTCTTCTGCCTCGCTCTCCTCACCGCGATTCTTGGCTTTGCCTTCGCGCTTGCCAGCACGGGGCACGGCCAGGTCACCCCCAGCACCGGCGACTATCAATGGCTTCGTTGGAACGGCACGGACTTCGTGGAAGTTTTCTTCTCCCCCGGCGCCCACACCATCCAGACTTTCGATGGCTCGGGCGTACCCTCCACCCTCGCCTTGTCCTCGCTGCAAACGGTCAGCGGCTTGAATGGTTTTATGGCCGATCCCGGCACGCACGGCACCTTCAGCGCCACGGCCTGGAGAGATGATCTGGGCCTCGCCGCGCTCTATCAGCCCTTGTCGGACACGCTCACCACCCTTAGCCCGCTCACGCTTTCCAGTGCCGGCCTTGCCCTGTTGGAACATCCCACCACTGCCCACCACTTCCTCCTCTGGAATGGTACCACTTATACCGATGTCCCGGCGACCACCGGTGATCTTGTCGGCACCACCGACCCTCAGATCCTCTCCAGCAAAACCATCAATGGTTCCAACAACAGCCTCTTCGTCCGCATCAATGGCGATGTCACCGGCCTTGGCACCGGCGTGGCCACCTTTCTGAGCTCACCCACCAGCGCCAACCTCCGCTCCGCGCTCACCGATGAAGTGGGCACGGGTGCCGCTTATTTTATCGGAGGTGCCTTGGGCACGCCCGCCTCAGCCACCCTCACCAACGCCACCGGCCTTCCCATTGCCACAGGCGTCTCGGGACTCGGCAACAATGTGGCCACCTTCCTCGCGACGCCCTCCAGCGCGAATCTCGCTTTGGCCGTCACCGGAGAAACCGGCACCGCCGGTGCCCTCGTTTTTTCGGTTTCCCCGACCTTTGAGGGCACCACTTACATCCGAACAACCACCGGGCAACAGACCTATCTCTCTCTCGGGAATGCCTCCTTTGCCGACGAATTGATCATCGAGTCCAATGGCTCGATCATCGGCACGGGTCGCCGCGCCATCACCATCAGAGCGGGAGGCATGGAAGGAGGCGCGTTGGTCTGGGCTGGCGGCAACAGCGGCCTCACCATCTACAGCAACTACAACATCGGGGTGAAGATGCTCGAAGGTTCCGGCAATGCGCCCACCAACATCTATTCGCAGCCAACTCAGTCTTTGGCGTTCCTCGCCGGAGGCTCGCCCCTCGTCACTTTGAATGAGAACTGGGGTCTCAACCTCAATTACATCGCCACCTCCCCCACCGCCTATGCCGCCGCCTGGAATTGTTTCCTGTATAGCAAGTCCGTTTCCGGCTCCTCCGAACTCCACACCATGGATGGCGCTGGCAACGAAACCGTCCTCTCTCCTCACGCGGAAGACGCACCCGCTTTCTTGTATGACCAGGATGACTACGGCCCTGACCGTGTCGTGCGCGAAGCGAACTACTACACCGGTGTCATCCGGTGGACGAATGAAAGCCGCCGCGCCCGGCTCTTCGAGCGGCTGCTCAACGGCGAAGACCTTGACCAGATCCCGGCACTCGCCCGCCAGATCGTTTATAAGGAAACCTTTGCCGACTTCAAAGAGCGCACGGGGATCACCCTGGAAAGACTGGATTGGGAGGAAACCCAATCCAAAGCCGTTGTCCGGCGTCAGGAGGACATCGCCAAATACGAGGCTGCCAAACTGGATCACGATGCCCGACAGGCCGCTAAACCCGCTGAGCTTCGTGCGGAGTATCCGGCCCAAAAACCGGAAACCGTCACCGCCCCACCCAAGCCCGCTTGGCTGGAAGCGATCAAACCCACCGCCGCAGAAGAAGAACACCCTGAATGAAAACTATCCCCTTTTCCCTTCCTCTCCTCCTCTGTCCCCTGTTCGCGTCACTCCTCTGCTCCTGCCAGAACCTCGTGCATGTCACCGAGTTTCCCAATGGCAGCAGGACCGTGAACGTCGCCGCCAACTTGCTGGGCAAACAGAAGATCCCGCACACCACCGTGCAAGCCGGCGACATCCTCATCACCGTTGCAGCGGGCGGCACTCAGGACGGCGAGGGTGTGGCCAAGGCTCGCTTCGCGAAGGAAGCACTTATCGGCGGCATCAACGGTGTTGCCGGTGGCATCGCTTCGGTCGGCGCCGCGGTGCAGTGAGTAAGTCACTGAGTCAATAAACCAACCAAGCTTTTGCGACGCAACGCAACCCTACTTAACCTGACATGGATCATCATACGCTCACCACTCTGGACTGGCTTGCCCAGATTCCTACCCAGGTCAAAATCGCCGTGGCCACCACGATCGCGGGCACCACCTTTCTTGCCGACCTCGTCTCGGAAACCAAAGGCTGGGAAGACCTTGGTGTTAAAACCCTGCTTCTCTCCGCCCTGATCTTTGTCGTGCGCCTTCTGCTCAAACAGCAGGTTGAGTACAAGACTGAGATCAAGGAACTGCTCGCCACCCACAAGGCGGAATACATGGCCCGCGATACCACCATGGCTTCCGCCCTCAACCGTCAGGCCGAAGCCATTGAGGCGCAGACCGTCATCCTCCGCGAGCAGACGGACTATTACAAAACGGTTACGCGCAACATCGTCGAAGACCGCCTCAAGCAAACCAAACCAAAGCATAGCGCCAACCCTAACCCCAACGTGCCATGAGTCGTTCCACGACCGTCGCCGTCGAATCTGACACATCCGTCCGCCTCAAGGCTGCCCAGTTCATTCTGAACTGCGAGGCGCGCCGCGAGCATGGCCGTCTGGCCGTTTACCGTCTTCCATCTGCAGATGGCGGCGGCACCTTTGAAGTCGCCGGCATCAACGACCGCTACCACCCGGAGATGGCCCGGCGCCTCCGTCAACTCATCGAAGACGGCGCTTATGCCGAAGCCGAAACCCAGGCCGTCCACTACCTGGCGCAGTACACCGATGTCGTGACGAAGTGGACCACCGTTCCCGCGCTTGAAGTCTTCCTCCGCGACTGCTGTTTTAACCGCGGGCCTAAGGGTGCCCTGCGTATCCTCCAGCTGGCGCTCGGAGTCCATGACGATGGCAAGTTTGGCCCCATCACTACCGCCGGACTGCGCCGTTGTGAACAGGTGCCCTCACGCTTGCTACAGGATCTTCGCAGTGCCCGCGAAAACTACGAGCACCGCATCGCCCCACCCGTCGGCGCCAGGGCGAAGTTCTGGCCCGGACTCGTGAGCCGCTGGGATAGAGCTCTGACATTCGCTCGAATGCTGATCTAGCGGACTAATGCGTTGGCATCTCCCACCTGCTCAGCACGCTGTTGCTCCCGGTCCGCTTATCGAAAACGGCAATGGAGCGCCTGACATGTCGCGGCGTCAACAAGCCGTGGGACCTGCACGTTACCGTGCGGCATTGTTACCTTGACCTTCTCCATGCGTGATCACTGGCGCCTGCGGAAGGACAGCACGAAGCGCACAAGGATGAAGAGAAACAGCGTAACGGCGACGGTGGCAGCGCCCAGCCGCCAAGGGCTGCCAGGCCCCGGCCCGAGGACGCCGGGCAAAGTCACGGCTACCAGGACCCCAGCACCTGCAAGGTACATGAGGCCATCATGGGTGATGAAGCCCGTTGCTGCCCTTAACTTTTTCCAGTTCTTCAGTTGTTTTGGCCGATCCATGGTTTAAATCGAGCAAATTTTTCGAAAACTCAAATCCTATTTGCCACCTAAGATGCTCAAATTCATACCCCGCCGCGCCCCATCCTTGGGGAGCATCCTTCGGAGATGGACTCGGCACCAGCGGATTGGGGCGTCCCTGTGCTGGCTTTTGACTGTTCTTGGCACTGTCCATGTCGACGCCGCAGAGCACCCTCAACAACTACCCGGGATCATCGACATCGTGCCGGAAGATTTGCAAAGTTATCCAGGGGCGGCAGCTATCTTGTATTTGGATTTCACTGGTGAAGAAATCGTCGACTCCTACTGGACGTCGAGGGTTAGTCCGACAGGTCCTTTCCGCACCTACCCCAGCGGCCTTCCAACGGCTGAGATCCGGAAAGCTTACGAGATCGTGAAGGAGGACTATCTTCCTTTCAACGTGAATGTGACTACCAGCCGCGCCGTCTTTGATAGCCGCAATGGAGCGGCCCGTCCCATGCGTGCCCATATGGTCATCACTCCTACCGATGAATGGTGGACGTCACGGGACCCGAATGGTAAGAACGGCATCGCTCAGGCCAGCAGCTTTCGGTCTTCCGCCGGTCAGCAGGCGAATGCACTTAGCGGGTTTGTGTTCGTGCACCAGTGGAATGGTAATGTGATCACCGCCACCGGACACTGGATCGGAAACATAATCAGTCACGAGTCGGGGCATGTCTTGGGATTGGCTCACGACGGCGTGTTGGCCACCAAATTGATCAACGGGCAATCCGTTGTCTCGGGCAACCCCAAAACATACTTTGATGGAAGTGGCCGAGGGCCCCAAGGAATGAACCTTTGGGCACCCATCATGGGCTTCAGCCAGGCGAGCGTAATCTCGAATTGGGCGGGGGGAGGCTTCACGTATACGTCGAATGATGATGGCACAGCGCTGCCCCGCAGTTATTGGGGGCAAATCATCGAAAATGATCAGCACACTTATCTCGGAAGTACGCCGGAGCCTGAGGACGTTTACGTACTTGGAGCAGTCGGATTAGGGACTAATGACTTTGGGTTCCGGACGACAGAGCCAAACAATCAACCTGATTATGGCGACACCGTTTCTTCTCCGACTCTTCTTAGCTGGGCGCAGGGGGCCTTCCAGGTCTCAGGGATAATCGGGTTCGGACTCGATAAAAAACAAGATGAGGACGTATTTGCCATCGACGTCACGGCAAAGGCAAAGCTTGTTCTGGAGGCACGTCCGAGTGAACCCTATGGACGCGAGGATAGGGTCAACAATCAGGGAATTCCTAACTTGTTTATCTCAGCCCAGCTCTACGGACCGGACGGGTCCTGGCTCAAAGACTTCGAACGCATATCAGATATCGCGTACAACCCGGCGAACCCTTCGGAAAAAGGACCGCTCCAGCTGGAGCAATTTCTCTGCCCCACATTGACTACCGAAGTGACACCTGGCCGCTATTACATACGGATCCGAGGCTCCGCTTATGGGAGTCCCTTGCAGCCACCAGTGTTTGTAGGCCCGAAAGATATGGAAATTGCAGTTCCCTCCGTCGGTTTTCCCGCGAAGGGGACAGTCGGTGGCTACAGCGTGTCCGGTGCCATCACCGGGGTTCCAATCGCTTTTACGAGTCCGAAGACCGCTGCCGCTCCTGCAGGTGTCCCCTTTCAATTCCAGGTCGCCGCCACCAACAGTCCAACACAATTTAGCGCCTCCGGCCTGCCGCCAGGTTTGCAAATAGGATCAGGCACTGGACTCATTTCCGGCATACCAACCACCGCCGGCACGTATGAGGTGACGATGACCGCTAGCAACAGCCTGACTAGCCGGAACCAGAACCTTACCATTACCGTTCAGGCAGCCACCCCGCTGGAACAAGCTACCGGACAGCTCGCCACTTGGCGTAGCGCCGTCGGTTCACCCAGTGGCAATTCTGCTGCCTGGGTCGGACAGCCCAGCGTGACGCACGACGGCGTCGCCGCTGCTCAGACAGGTCAAGTCGGTCACAATCAGAGATCCGTTATGGAATTCGATGTCACGGGTCCGGGAAATGTCACCTTCTGGTGGCGCGTAAGTTCCGAGGGCAATGCAGATTTTCTCCGCTTCCGCATCGACGGTGTTTCCCAGACCCAGATCAGTGGCACAAACTCGGCTTGGGCATTTGTCACCGTCCCGGTGACTAACGGCGCTCATACCTTGAGCTGGAGTTATGAAAAGAATGGCTCCGTCGTGCAGGGCAGCGACGCGGGATGGGTCGATGATGTGACCTGGACTCCCCTGCCACCGGTGGTCACCAGCGCTACCAGCGTCCAGGTAGAGCAGAACACCTCCTTCAATTACCAGCTCACGGCCACAAACGGCGTGCAAACTTATGCCGTAATAGGCGGTCTGCCCGCGGGTCTGGCCTTCAACGCAGCCACAGGAGTTTTGTCAGGTATTCCCACTTCCATCGGAACTTACAACGTGCTTCTGACGGCAGCGAATGGTGCCGGCACCGCCGTGTTGGACTTGCAGATCGCCATCACCCCCGCCTTCGCTCCCGCGCTCGATGCCCCTTCCTTTAATTTCACGCGGGGCGGCGCCGGTCAATGGCTGCTTGAACCTTCGTATTACAGTTACGGCGGAAGCATCGGCAGGTCTCCCGCTCTGACTCACAGTCAAAACGCGTGGTTCCAAACCACCGTGTCGGGTCCCGGCACGCTTTCTTTCCTATGGCGGACGGACTGCGAGGCGACGAACGACTACATCAAGGTGGAAGTGAACGGTGTGGAACAACAACGTACGTCCGGACCCAACACCTCTTGGACAGCTCCTTCCCTCACCCTCCCCTCCGGAACCCATGCGGTCCGTTGGACTTACGTGAAAAACTCAACGATTTCCGAAGGAATGGATGCCGCCTGGGTCGATCAGGTTGTGTTCACAGCCCCTCTGCCAGTGATCACAAGCAGCACGACTTTGAGTGGAACAGTGGGAGTATTCTCCCTCTATATCACCCAAGCGACTAACTCTCCGCAAGCGTTCGCAGTCAATGGCACTCTGCCTGACGGCTTTCTGATCAGCGAGGACGCCCAGGCCTTCGGTGGCAATCCCAAAAGAGCAGGTACCTGGCAGCCTACCATCAGCGCTACGAACTCCTATGGCACCGCTTCGACGCAGCTGGTGATCGAGGTGCGCTCCAGCCGTCTCGCTTGGACTGCTGCTAATAACCTTTACGGCACTGACGCAACCCTCGCTGCCGATTCTGATAAGGACGGTTGGAACCATCTCGCCGAGATGGCGTTCGGTTTGAACCCGCGCTCGCCCGACAGCAATTTCCACCCCGTAAAGCAAGATATCGCCTCAAAAAAATTACAGGCTGTGTTCAGCCGGAATCCTCAGTATGCAGATCTGATCTACGAGGTGCAGGTTTCGGGTGACCAGATCACGTGGACAACCATTGCTCGTTCCGACAATGGCGGCGCTTTGCTTCCCCAGATTACGGGCGTTTTGATTTCCGAGACAGGCGGAAGCACGAACGTCGCGACGGTGACGGACTCTGTGCCCGCCACCTCAGGCCAGCGCCGCTTCATGAGAATTAAGGTAAGTGAGGCGAATTAGCCGGGACCAAACGTTTTTCTCGCGCCTGACCCTTATGCGGCTTCACTCTGAACGTCGCAGGTCGAGCAGTTCGCTCTCGAGGACGCAGCAATGAGCCCGTCCCAACCGCTTGCTTGAGGGCTAGCCCACGTGTCCACGGGTGACAGCGCAGCCCAGTCTTCGCGTTTCACCCTACGCACCTAGAGAGCAGGTGTTTCATCGCGGCCTGTAATGAATTTCTTGCGCACGCGCCCATGGCACCCCCTTCGTCCGTAATCCCTCATGAACTTTTTGCCCACTGCCCGCTACCTGCTGCACGCTTCTCTTTCTCACTTTTTCAACGATGGGCTTTCCCGCGGATTTTACAGGAATCGTCGCCTTTGGTGATAGCCTCAGTGATATGGGCAATCGCTGGCTCGATCACCACAGCGCTGCCAACAAGTACCGTCAAACCTGGGTGGCGTTATTGGCGGGGCCTGAGATGTTCAACTTCCCTGCCTTCAAGCCCTCTGGCATATCCCGTTTTTTCGGCGGCAGCAACTACGCGGTGGACGGCGCGGGCACTGCAGCGACGGCCGGTGTGGCCTCCGAGCGGAACCGCGATCAACATCTCAGCGTGCAGGTTTCAGATCGCTACCTGAACCCGGCTTTCAACACGGATGGCGTGCAACGGGATGCTCTCCATGTCGTGGTGATTGGAGCCAACGACATCATGCTGGCATCGGCGAGTGCTCCGCACCTTCTTTCGCAGTGGTCGGGCCTGTGGAAGGCTGGGATTGCCGTAGCGCAAAGCTGCGAGGCGCAGATTCAAGCGCTTGCCAACGCGGGCGTGCAATATCTCCTTTGGGGAAATGTGTTCGACTTGTCGCAAGCACCCGCCGTGGCGGGTCGCGCCAAATATGTAAGCGCCCTGGCGCCAACGTATCTTCAGGCCGTGACCAAGGCCGTGGCAGCGCACAACGCAGAAATGGATGCTGCCATGGCCCGCCTTGAAAAGGCACATCCCCGCCTAAAGATCATCAAGCTCGATCTGTTTGCCATGTTCACGGACATCGCGTCAGACCCTTCCAAATATGGCCTTAAAAGTATAACCAAAGGCGCGGATGACCATGAGCATCTGTTCGCTGCCGATGGACTCCACCTGACTCCTAGAGGCCAAAAGCTTTTGGCGGAGCACGCTTTCGCTTTGCTGTCCGGGAACGCGGTGTCGAAACGCGGACACACAGACTGACCGATCATCATCCCCTTACGCAGACGATCGCAAGGCCTCGGCAAGAAAACTGGCCGTGACACTTTTAGCTCAAACGCTTTTCTCGTCCCTTACCCTCACGCAGCTTCGCTCAGTTCGTCGCAACTCGGCCGCCTCGCCAGCACACTTCGCACCATTTCGACCAGCGCCTGCACGCAAAACGGTTTCGTGAGTCGCCCGTGCACCATCCCTTCGGATAGCGCCGTCACCTCGGCCATTCTCGTGACCGACCCGCTGCAGAGTAGAATGGGGATGCGCCTTCGCTGCTTGAGAAGTTCGGCAATGACTTCCTCGCCCGACATCTCGGGCATGTTGAGATCGAGGATCACCAGATCGGGCGTGCTCGGCCCTTTCATGATCAGCCCGAGCGCCTCTTTGCCATCGGAGGCGAGCTGGACATCAAATCCCGCCTTGGCGAGCACTGCCTTGGTAAGCATCCGTATCAGGGGCGTGTCGTCTACGACGAGCACGCGCCCTTCCAAAAGTGAAGTGTAGGAACCGGAAACCATATCGGCGGAGATTCGATAATACTCCTCCCCATGCGTTTATGGTTTCTATAGTTTTTTAAAGCCTGATGGAGTCTTAGTGGTCTTGCACTTTCCCACGCTGGAGGACAACGCGGGCTGACGCTAGCTCTAGAGCCTGCAGTGTTTTCGGGACTGCCCGCATAGAACAGGATGCTACCATTGCCTCTCACGTAGCCATCGGCCTTCACATACCCGTCAGCCCCATCTAAAGTCCCACGGCGAATTGTTTCATGATGTCGGGCATGAATCGAGCCCTCCCCGGCACATTGCTCTCAACAAACTGCTCCTTTGTTTCTCAAAAATCCGGCCCAACCTCGTAGACGCACCAAATTGCCAGCTGAGGTCGAGATGGCTCAACCAAACCCAGTGGATGATCCCGGCCGACTTTTGCGCGGCCTCATACGATCCGGTAGAGACACTGCCAATGTCCGAACGCGAACTCATACCGCCGATTCGGTCCCCTCAGAAAAATTGGATGGCAAGTTTACCAGGCGAGGTCAAAAAGGGTCGTCCCACGGCTCCAACGCGAGGCAGTGGATCGAGCCCTTTGCCGCCGGGAGAAAAGGCGATCAGCCCTCAGTGTAGCCATCGGCATTGACAAACACGGTGCTGCCAACGCTAAGTTTGACTACAAATCTTTTCATGCCCGTTCCCCATCCCGATCCAGCTCACTTTTCAAACCCGTAGCAAGCTCCTTCATGCTCACGGTCACAGGTGGCCGCAGCGCAGGAAAGTCGGTCTCAGTCACTGATGAGATCGACGATCGGGCGTAGGCCGCCACAAAATTGTCCGGACTCTTCACGTAGAACTGCAGCATGCGCTCCCCATCCACGTAGCCGTCCGCTTCCAGATAAACCGTCCAACCGAAATCCAGACTGACCGAATAGTTTTTCACAAGGCCTCCTGTTGTCCGTCTCCAAAAGGTCCCGGGAATTCGCCCGGAAACCGCAACCCGTCGCAGACGGCGAAAAGTCACCCGGCGTTCGCGGAGAAAAAATTAAACACCAGTTTCCTACGCTGAAACTTCGACGCTTCCCTGTCAAGAAACTGAAACCCTTAAGAAGGGTTAGGGGCGTCAACATGTCAGGTCGGACGGCTTCTGGCCGACCCTATCTAGGTTGTTTTGCGCGCTCCCTGACAATGATCCGTGAGAGCCCAGGCAATGGCGTCCAACAACGCCTCGCCCTCTATTGGTTTCTGAAAGAATGCCGCCACCCCAGCGCGTTGCGCGGCTTCGCGCACTCGTGAAGTCGCATCGGCTGTCACAATAATCACCGGTATAGGGCGTTGGCGTTTCGCTAAAAGTCCCGGCAGTTCCAAACCGGACTTTCCGATCAGCTCCACGTCGGTAATCACGCAGGCACTATCTTTCGCGATGTCACCGCTGAGAAATTCTTCGATACTGCAGAACGTTACCGGCTCCAGGTCCGAGGAGCGGGTCAGGTGGGCATAATCCTCCCGAATCGCATGGCTGCCGTCAATGATGTAAACTTTTGGAAGCATCAACGTTGCATTACCTCAAGCACATTACATTCTGCCTCAAACCCAGCTATCAGACCTTCTACCTACGCATGGGCCTTAGTGATCGCCGTCCGATCAGCCGTCCTCCTCCGCACCATAAAAGCCAATGCCTCTCCGCCCTGATTGCTCCACCTGTGTGATGTTTTAATGCCATCCCAGTCGCATAGTTCGCTACGAAATGCTCGGCTTCTCTGCCCAGAAATTCATGCGGTGATGCCTTGCAGATGCCCGTCGGCATTCACGTTAATCGTGCTCCCGATGCTCAGCCTGACGGCACACCGCTTCATACGCCCTCCTCTCATTGATAAATTCGATCTCGAGCTGTCCAGACGCCTTGCTCCTCAATCAACTCAGCGTTGCATTCGCGATCCTGAACAAATCCCTCCTTAGCTGTGCACCGGTGGACGTGCTATAGCATGGCCCCTTGCCGTCTCCAGGGTCATGGGCGAAATACGTGTCTGGCTCGAAGGTGATGCTGAAGCCACTTGATATGCCGGCACTCACGGTGAGGAGCACATCCCCAATGCTGGAGCCGTAAACATAACTGGGGCCTGATCCGTAGTGCTTCAGCGTTATCGCAACAGGTTCTCCCATGATGTTGATGGTGCCATTCACATCAGTCCCGCCTGATGACGTATTAAACGAGAGGTGGTCATAGGCATAGCCTGAAGCGCCATAATCTACCGGGTCTCCGGAGCCGTCGATAATCTGATCATAGACTTCCGCGATGGCTTTCGACCTGATCTGAAAGCCTACCGGGAAATAAACCTTTCCGCTCTCTTTGTGGAAATACACAAAGTTAAGCACAGTGCCTGTGCTATTCATCCAACCGTGAAGTCCGTAGCCTATGGCAATGCTGGTGTTAAGCTCGGTGCGGATATTGAATACATGAGATCCATTAGGGAAAATTTGTGAGTAGGTTCCGCCGCCTGTTTGGAAGTCTGATACCGCTGATCCCTTTCCAAGGCGAACCACCATCATGTGTTCGGGATCTTCCGGCCATCCCGTGGGCGATCCATCCATGCTACCGAGAGATAATTCTGATACCTGCTCGTATGGATCCCCAGAGGTATATTCAAATTTAGCCAGAACAGTGGCGCTAAATCCTGTCACGCTCATTCTCCACGTCCTGACACGGAAAAACATCGCATAGAACGTCTCAATGGGAAGACCCACCCACTTTGAGCGACCGATTGGATTGCCGGAAATATCGAAACCGTTGGAGTCATAGAGTGCTGGCAGCGTTGAAGGGTTATCGATCAGCAACATTTTCGCCTCCGCACCAAAGGTGGTGAAGGTCTTAACTGGAGGGATGGGCGCCTGGATTTTAAAGAACGACATCAGTCTAATCGAAATAAGTCGAATTCCTCGACATCGGCCAAAGTGGCTTCCGCGAGCGCAGGAGCACCACCCTGATTGATCAACACCAGCACGGTATCATCCCCCTGAGCGGCCGTGACCGTTCTTGCCGGTGATTCCACCAGGAAAGGCCCATTCCCATGAACCTTGGTGCCCTTGGTGCCCATGATCTTCATGGACGCCGACTCCTGCTGCATCATCTGCGAGGCCAGGCCGAGGATGGCGTGCGACTGCTCCGCAGGTCCGCCCTCACCGTTGAGCGCCTTCTGCTGGTCATCAGTGATGTTGTAGCCTTCCAGCATATCAGGGAATCACGAGAATCGCGTGCAGCGCCACGTCAACAGTGTTGGCGTTCACCGAGAAGTTGAGCCTCAGATATTCGAAGTTGCCGAGGATCGCGATGGCCTGCGAATTGTTGTCCAGACCGTCGATGGCGTCAGACAGCATATCGGCAGGCACACTTTCAAAGTTGGTGCCGTCATTCGAGAACTCGAGGCCCACCGTCACTGCCGAAGTGTAGTTTGCCGCTTTCAGAAACAGCGTGCCTTGGCGACCGGCCACGGAAAGCGCGTCTGTCGTTGGGGTGAGCGCAGCTACCAGATTGTTTTGGGACAGGTCTGCGTTGTTGAAGTTCATCGCCTGCGTGATCTGAAAAGCGGCGGCAGACAGGACGGCCAGCAACGCTCCCGTGCTGCCGCCGGATGGCGCGCGCAGGGTCAGCTCACTGGCATCCGAGGAAAGCTGCCACGTGAGTTGCCGGGAGGCGGGAACGCGGTCCTGGATGTAAACCGTGGCTTCGCTTGTGCCGTTCAGGTCATTATACGTGAAGGAGGAGTCTGCCCATGCGGAGACAAAAGCATTGGCGGCTGTGCCGGTTCCATACTCACTACCTGAGCCAGTGCCAGCGCGCAGGGCGCGGCAGATGTTGCGGGCGGTCTCGTATTTGTCAGCCCCTATCTTGATCTCATTCGCGGATCCAGTGAGCGTTGTCTTGAACGTGTAAACCTGCGTGGTGGTGCCGAGACCAGTCGTCAGCGTGTCGTTGTTGGAGGGCTGGGCATCCACGCGGATATCGCCCCACGCTTTGCTGCCCGCCTGATACACAGTCACAATGCCGTCCGGGGCAGTCGCAGTCTTCAGAAAGGTGAGCGCACTGAAGGTGTCCGCGGTCACCACCTCAAGCTGACCGTTCAATGCCACAGAATCGCTCTGTGCTGAGCCGGTAAGGCTTCCGGCGGCTAGCAGATTCATGGTGTCCCCAGCATCGGAACTGCGGACAACCAGTGCGGTTGCGCCCGTAGGCTGAGCCTGAAAGGAACTGGTGGCCGTGACGGCGAAGACGAGAAGGGGCATAAATAGTGGTGTTATCCGATCAGTGAAGTGTTGCGCACCCGCGAGGATCTCGCGCCAGACCCGGGCTTGGTGTAAATCGTAGCCTTGTCCCGCATCAGGCCCGTGTAGGCAAAGCGGATGGCGTAGAGAAGGGTTTCGCTTTGGGTGCGCGTGCCTTTCTCGCCGCTCAGGGCGCTTTTGAGGGGATTGTGATCACTGGACATAGAGCGTCTTTTTGGTCTGGAGGAACCCACCCATGAAGGGCTTTGTCTCGCCCAGGACAATCGTGGCAGGCCAGTCGATGTGCGTAGTCGCCGGCCAGTTGTGGGTAAGCACATAGCCATCGCCGTCAGCCCACGTGAAAAGCTGCGCGATATGGAGGCATTCCGGAATGGAAATTCCACCACCGGGGAAGCTGAACTGCAAGCTGCTGCCATTGATGGAAGTCGGATGAATCGGCGGCGGCGCATTTCGATACCATGTCTCTTCGTTGAAACACAGCAGCGGGCTGGTCTTCTCCTCGATGTAGTAGTTCACCCCAATCTGAATGCCCTTGGGGGAATCATAATTCCAAAGGAAATAGCCGCGCAGCACCCCCGGCAGAGGAAACACTTCGTAGGTATAGTATCCCGGTCGCGTTTGACCCGAAACATACCCATGCACGAATTCACTGGTCATCAGCGCCCAGCGCGAATCGATCGGCGAAACCTCACGCACTTCTCCATCCACGCTGATGTCCATGCCGGGCGTTTCGTTCGGCACAAGCTGGCGCCAGGTTTGCCGCGTTCTTCCGGTATTGGGATCGAACTTTGCGCCAAACTGCTTCTTCTTGTTGGCAAGGCCCGGGTCCATGACGGTGAGCTTCCTCCCCTTTCCCAGTGAGAGCTGTTGCACGATGATCCCCACACTGTCCTCGCCAATGGCCGCGCTCCCGTGATCGCCCTCAATAATTTGCTCGGTCTCAGGATAAAGTTCTCCGGTTTGCCCGTCGAGCCGTGGCCGTTTGAAGATCTGACCTGTGGCCAGTCCCGTGTCCTTCCGCGCAGTCTCCACCGAGTAATCTTTGTTGAGCGCTTCAATGGTCGTGTAATCCCCATTGGGGCCAATGATTTGCGCTTCCGTGCCGGCAGGAACAATTCGTACGGAGACAGGAAACGTCTCGCCGGTCTCTGGCCGATACTCGGCGCTGAGAAGCGGATCATTGACCCGCAGTTGTGTGTAGGACCAGAGGACACAATACCCGTTGTTCTCGACCACCTGCCAGTTCAGCACAGGAACGCCCGGATAGAGGTTGGCGTCAGTCGATGGCGTGTGATGATAAGGCCTGCGCCAGGTGAAGGTGGCATACTGTCCGCCGGGTCCATCACCGATGCCGTCCTGCTGAACCAACGGGCCCGGAATCTTCCCATAGGTCACCGTGACCCGGAGATTCAAACCATCCAAGGCAACATTAGACGCCGGCTTGATTACCTTCAATTCGGTGAATCCCGCGATCCCGCAGGTCGCATTTACGAGCGAATTGGTGAAGTCTTCTTTGGGTGTGTCATAAGTCCAGGTGACAACCGGGTAATCCACACCCTGATCGCCCGGCAACCGGTATTCATACGTGACCTGATAGCCCAGTTTCTGCTGGTCGTTGATGGGGGCTACTTTGCGATAGTGACGTGTCACCGTCATGGTCTGGCCATCACGCTGCCAGCTTTCATTGATGAAGAGGACATTCTCCATCGTGGGATGCGCCACGCCTTGCGTCGGCTTCGTGTAGCTGTCCGGATTGACAATCGTGAAGGTCCACGTCACATCCGCGGAGTTGTCTTCCGACGGGAATTGCACCAACAAGCCATCCTTCGCCAAAAGCGCCTCCCAGTTGAGATTGAGCTCAGCGGCCAGTGCCCGCACATCGATGCGGTAGATGAATTGCCAGTTGTCGTAGTTGTCATCGCTGCCCGTGATGTACGCGTCGATCAGGGTCAGGAACGGGGCCGACTCTAACGTGGCCCCCATGCGGCACCGCTCCAGCGGCCTTGTCTGCGCATTCCCCATCCGTGGCACTGCCTCCGTCTCCACGAAGACACGGTCATAATCCGTTCCCTTCGTGGGAAACTGCTGGGAACCCTTATCAAGCAGGCTCCGGACGGTGTCGCGATACGATTTCGCCATGGTCGGGTGCGTTCTGCTAAGCTAAGGCCCGGGGATCATCCGCATCCCGCGCTTTGATTGTTTGCTAAGACGTTTCAGGATCTCCCTGGCCGCCAGAAATTGCCGCTCGATCTCCGGCTTCACTTCCGCGTTCCGGAAGTAAGGCGAGGCCGTCAGCCGCTGTTTGCAGATCGGTAGAAATACCGATTCCACATAGTCGGCGGGCACGGGAATCTCAGTGCCCGGATCATCGTTGGGACTGCCCGTGGCAGCGTAAATGTCGTCACGCGTCAGTGGCGCAGGAGTCAGGCGTGCCCGATATTGCAGCACGCCCGTTTCTCGCGGCATGGGCGCTAACCGGATCCGGCCTTCACAGGGAGTGACGTCATTAGGTTCGAAGACACTATCCACGAAATAGACCGTTGGCGCGGCCGCGGTGACATTGCGACTACCGAACGCATTGCTTGAAGTCCCAGTGCCGTAATCCTCCTCACCAAAGCCTTGATAGCTGCGGCTGTGCAGATCTCCGAGACTGTCCACCGGCGAGAGCAGATGCGCATCAGCCCAGGCCACCGGCGCCATCACACGCAACACATTGTCAGGCAGCACCACCGCATCGTGATACACCATCATCGTGGCAGCGCCCGAGGCCTCCATAGGTTGCAGCACCTTCACCGTATCACCACTTCGGGACACGATTTCATTCCAGCGCTCCGTGCCGACTCGCATGGAGCATCCCAGCATCCAGTCCTGCCAGCCTTGACTCGTCGTCAGGGTGAACGATAAGGCGCCTGCCGTGACCGCCGGAAGGCTCACGACGGTTGGGGCATAAATTTTGACGGCACGACGCGCCCGATAGACGAACGTGGGTCCAAGCGCCACCATCTCCTGCAAGGCCCCGTTCATGACGTCAATCACATCTGGCAACGGATCATCGATCCCGGCCGCGACGACCGGAATCACCCGCTGTTCTTTGGCAAAGAACCTCAGCAGCGCATTCGCCACACTTCGTACCGTCAGAGCCATTTAGGAGGAACGTTTGGAATTAGAACTGGAACCCGCACCGGAACCCGATCCCTTCTTGGTGGCTTTCTCGGGTGCACGCTTGCCCGGAGCGGCCCGCGTTTTCGCACGCGTTTTGGTATACGTGTTCACGTTGTCGCTCGCTTCGACTATGCGTTCCCTTGTTAGGGTTGTGACTTCTTCCCTGCTGGAGGATGACAACCGCTCTGTGGGTTCCTGCCTTCCGGTGACGTCCTCCCCTCCTTCGCCTTCCTCATCTCCCTGTTGCTCTTCCTGTCCCTCCTTTTCAACACACTCCCTTGGAGCTGGTGCTAACCTGGAGGGCGTCGATGCCGCCGTGGCTGCTGTTGCTACTGCTGCTTCGGCCACGCTGACTACCGGCTCCGCTGCTTTCTCGAAGAGCGGCACCAGCGGATAGGTCAGCTTGCTTTGATCCAGGAGATCCTGCGCCAGGCCGCCATTCCAGAGATCCACCGGTGCGCGCAACACGTGCGCCAGCAGCCGCCGCGACCACGCAAACACGTACACCTTGGCGCCCCGCCCATGGAACTGAAAGGCCGTCGGACTTCCCGCGCCCCGCATCATCACCGTGACCCGGCCCTCGCCGGGCTTGAGCCGTTTCAGTAGAGCGTCACTGGTGATGACGCTCGGATACTTCGCCGGATTGAAGGTGGTGGTCATGATAAGCTGATGTCGTGTTGTGTGTGTTGCGTTGACGCTAGGGTCTTCTCTGCCGCCATCTACATGGCTGTCGTCCGGCCCAGTTCGACCGCGTTGGTCCCGTCGAATACAAACGAGATGCTGAACACCTTTGCCGCCGTGGTGCCTGTCGCCAGAGTGCCCGTGGTTTTGAAGTTGCTCCCGAACGTCAGGGTTCGGCTTGTTGTTCCGCTCGTGGTAACTACGATCGTGAACTTGTGGCCCGCCACGAGACCGGTTGCGCTCAGGTTTAGCGTCTCATCCTGGCCCGGCGTCAGCGTTAGCACCGTTGCTGATCCAGGAGCAACGGTGATGGAACTTGCCGCGGCCAGGGCCTTCGCCGCTTCGAGGGTAAACGTCCCGCTGGCATTTGGCATGGCCCATGTCAGACGCCCCGCAGGATCGGGCAGAGTCAGTGTCGCCTGAAAGTTGTCCTTCCGGCTCACGCCGTCGAATACCAGACTACCTGAGGCCGCGCGCACAACCACATTTCCCACGGTGTCCAGCAAGCCGCGCGCGAAGGTGGCCATCGGCGGTTCTCCAGTCGGTTTAGCACGAGGAAGAAGGGTCTTGGCTCGGTCAGAGAGGACGTTGCCGCTCTGCGCCAGCGATGAAGCCGTCGCCAGAGCAAGAAGACAAAGGGATGAGATGAGAACTTTCATAAGAGATAGGAGATGCAGAAGGAGAAAGGGATTTGAAGGTTGCATGGACCGGGAGGGTGAGCGGGTGAGCGCAGGCTCGCTTTGATCGCAACTACCGCGCGCACCCACCCGCTCCTTCACTATTTAACAAACAAACACGTCCAACGATCCGTTGATCACATTTACAGGCTCGGCACTTCCAGGCCGGGATGTTGCCCCGTATGTTCCATCATCAGGTAACCATGCGTGATGCCGTCCGTGCGCTTCCGCGCGGACTGCCCATAGATGGATTGATAACCCGCGCCAATCACGAAACCGTAGTCCCGCTTCTGCTCGATCATCACATCCATGTTGCCCTTGCCTTGCGGCAGCGACCCGCGGCCCCGCAGCGCCGCGCCTTGCCCGAACAGGAACGACCGCATGATGGCGCATCCGTTCGCATTGGCCGGGATGATCATGGCGCCCGCCGTGAAGGTATCGGTGTAGAGGAAATCGGCACTCGTGTTCGCCGCCTCCCCTATCCCGCCTTCGCCCGGGGTATCGCTCCACGTATCGCCCGTGCAGATGATATTGCCCAGCTGCGCAAACCCCAGCGTGGAGGTGCCCGTATCGGTGCCATCGCCCGCCGGAGAAAGGATCCCCGTCAGCGTGACCTGATTCCCGTTGTTGCCGCTTCCGGTATACCGGACTAATCCCACGCTCCCGTCCGGATTCACCAGCCAGGCATAATAGACCGCGTTGTCCACCACCGGCGTCTGCCCTTCTTCAAAGATATAGTCGTATCCCGGGAAGAACTGGTAGTAGAGACTCTTGGTGTTGGCCGAGTTGGTGACGAGCTTGCAGGCCGCCTGCGCGCTGTCCACTCCGAACGGCGTGCCCAGCGTCGCGATGGGCGCACAGGGATCTCCGATCACATCATCCCAGTCGGGATGCGTCATCGTATGTTCGAACAAGGCGATGTTGTTCCAATCCACCAGTTCCCCGGTGAAGTTGGGATTCTTGTCACCTCGATCTGCCGCATGTTGGATCGCGTTCTGGTATTGTGTGGAAGCACGAATGTTCTCACCCGCCACGTCCGCGAAGTAGGCGATATACCGAAGCACCGGGCTTTGCTGTTCCCCGAACTTCTTGATGGCTAGGGGCACGCCGCCAATGCGTTGCAACTGCGGTTTGGCGCTTGTCAGGAAGCCGGGCTCCAGCGTGTCCGCACTCGTGAGCTGATCCCGCGTCTTCCGGCCATTGGGGCGCACAACGTTGCCGCTCGCATGTTTGATCAGGGACATCTTCATGTCCCACATGCGGAACCACCCCATCTTCTCACCCAGCTTGTCCAGGGCGAAGTCTTCTACCGACTGACCCGCCGCCAGAAACTTCAGTTGTTTCTGGGTGAGCTCCACCGCGTCACGCTTGAAGTCCACCGTCAGGAAATACTGGCCGAACTTGATGGTGGAGGTGTTGCCGGTCAGCTCCCCTTCCCCGCGCACACCCGGACCTGCTGGAGCACCCGCGATGGTGAACTGCATCTTGTCTCCGGCGAACTTCGTGAAGTCATCTTTGTGCCAGAAGACATAGTTGCCGCGATTGGGATCGCGATGATCCACGGTGTCTGGGGCCGGGCCGCAGAACCGGGCAAAGGAATCGTTATGCGCACAGGTCAGCTCCAGCTTCTTGGCGAAGAGCTTGCCCTTGGCGTCGGGCGCTTGATTTAAGACATCGGCAATGAGTTGTGCTTTGGCATCAGCATTAAAGGATCCAGGCATAAAAAGTCGTAGGGTTGCTAAGGCGACCCTGGGTAGTGTGCGATTCGGGCGGATTGCCGGCGGGCGGGCTTCTAAGGCTTCCCTGCCATGGCATCCATGACGCGATTCACTTCCTCCAGGGACATGTTGGCGATCGCTGCTTCAGCCTCCGCGCGAGACATATTGGCTCCAGCCCCCGAAGGCGCTGCGAAAGCACCAATGGGTTGCGAGGGTATGTTGGGCGGCACAGGTATCTGTGGCTGTGTCTGTGGTTGGGTCGTTGGCTTTGGCGGCGTCGGTTCGGTTATCGGTTCGGGAATGGAAACCGTTGTCGGATTGGGAACGAGAGCGGGTACGGGTGTCGGCATTGGGGTGCCGTACAATTTTTCATGGACCTGGCGGGCCAGCTTCATGGGCCACTCCGGGTCTTTTAGGAGCGGATCGTTGTGGTAATCGAGCAAGTCCCGGCGGTCCGCCAAGGCCTCATCGAATGCCGGATCAGCGTCCAATTTCTCACCAAACACCTGCATGGCTTGTTCGGTGGCCAACTGCTCCAGTCTTACGAATTCCTGATGCGCAGCAGCTTCTTTCACGGCGGCCTTTTGGGCGGCCTTGAGTTCGGCTTTTGCCTCAATGAGTTCGAGGGTCAGTTCGCGGTTCGCTCTCGTATCATACTCTTCATCCACCTTCTCCAGCTTGCCTTGGATGGCAGTGATCCTGGCTTCAGCCAGAGTCACCGCTTCCGATTGGGAAACAGGGGTTTTTGGGGTAGAAGATAGAGTTGGCTCCGCCGCTGGGGTTGTGGCCTGCGCCGCAGCATTCGGCGACTCGAATCCAGCGTTTATGCCAAGAGCCTTGAGGGCCGCTTGTTGTTTTGCCGGATCTTTGTCCCGAATCGCATAGACCAAATCACCAATCCCCCGTTGCTGCTGGATCTCCAGGTTGCCCAGGTAGATCCGCTTGATGCCACGTCCTCTTTCCCGTTCTCTCTCTGTTTCCCTGTCCCTTTCCTCCTCCCCATTTCCTTTCGGAGCCGCATTGGCATTTGCCAGATTGGCCTGATGCTGCGGTGCTTCCCCCGTTTGCGAAGAAGGAGAAGCAGAAGCAGAAGGTTGAGCGGGATTGGGACTGGGAGTGACAGCCTCAGCAGGCGGAATAGCTTTCGCCGCGGGCTTTGAATCCGATTTTGAATTTGAATTGGGATTCGGATGCGCATCCGGTCTCGTGAGACCCAGCACACGGATGACCGTATCCGGATCACCAGCCGCCAGCTTGTTGATGTCATCACTCGTTAGCCCTCTTCCGACATCCGCCGGTAGTGAAGCCAGGATTTCATCAAAGGTTGGGATGGGACCCGGTGTTTGAGTATGGGTATGAGTATGAGTCTGATTGTCGCTTTGAGTCTGGCTCGTTGTTGGGGCTTCCCCATCAGCCGTCGGTTGTTGCCCCTGCCCCAGCCCCCGCCCAGACTGTGCGCCTTGAGCAATGGTGGTGGTGCTGGCAAGAGTGGTCGCAGCAGTTTGAACGACATCGGCGGTAGCGCCTGGTGCCGGAGAACTTGGGGTGACGGAGGAAGCGATTTCCATTCGCCCGCATCATCCGGGGAACACCACCCATTGTCATCCCATGCAAGGCCCAGTGCTCTCAACCGGCCCATTTTCTCATTCGGGCGTTTTTTTTCCGCCTTTCTAAACGCTCTTCGACGACGGCCGCGGCGTACGGCTCACGCCCCCATTCCCCACAATACAAAGCCACCCTCACATCAGTGCCCCTCACCCGGGGCGCGGTGGCTTGCCACCGCTCGGTTGGAGGCGAAAAAACTTGCTAGGACGGGCAAGACGCCCACGACGTCTCCGCAACCACACCAACAAGCTCACACATCCACCCATTCTTGATCAATCAGCTGCGGGTGCCCTTGATTGCACCCAACTTCCGCGACAGTGGGAAGCCGCTGAACCTTTCGTTGCGTCCAACCCTCAGTTCCGCATTCGTGGTGCTACCACACCACCGCCCGATGACAGCCACTTTAGTTATGAGGTGCTCGCTCCGCAGGACGTGGACAAAGAGTTCCCATCAACAAGCGTGGCAACTTCTATGAGTCATAGATGGGCATCCCTTGCCACCGCGTGGACGCTCGCGATGCCTTCGCCGCTGGTGTGCCCATCTATGACCTGAAGACCCGCGAACCCCTCACACCCGCCGTGGCCAGCGAACGCGCTCTCGATAACGACGCCTTTGATCCCAACCTTCTCGCCGCTTCCATCGCGGCGATGCCGCCGCCCTCGGCATCAGCGAACTCGATCACGCCATGGCAGCCGGTGAAAAGCTCGGCCTCGCCATCGATGTCCGCGAACAACTCACGTTGTCATGATTCAGAATCCAGAGAGTGAAGCAATCGCAGTCAGCGTTAGACCAAACCCGGAAAGGATAATCCCCCCAATGGCAACGTACAACGCCTGCAAAGTGATCGCCCACATTTCATGCCCATCCCATCGCTCAATTGCTCGTTCCAGATTCGCTAAGGTGTCGTGGATCCTGTCCCGAACAAAGTCGGGAGTGAGTGCTCCTCGTTGGCCCATCCGCTCAATGATCAACCGGACTTTCAGATTATCATCAAGTATTGGTCGGTGCTTAATTTCCTGCCTGAACTTTTCGAGCACAGGTTCAAGTTCCCATTCACCTATTGCCCCCTGTTTAGTGTTTAGCTCGGCGAGAGTGGCGAATCCGATGTTTTGCAATTCTTCCAGCACCCCCTTAAGAGCTCGATCAGGACGCTTAGGCCAAAAGCTTTCGGTGCACATGGAGCAAATTTGGCTAGGTATAACGCACCGTCAAGGCTCCAGAGACCACCCGGTCACTCACAACAGGTCACCTAACTCCGGCGTATCAATCGCCATGAGCTTCGTCTCTGGATATTGCCTCATCATTTGGCGCAGGGCGGCTTTTGCTTCATCAGACCTGCCAGCCAGCGCCTCAGCCCTCACCAAAAGCAGGAGGAAGCTCGCGGATTCGCCCAGCGTCTTCATCCGGAGCGTTACCAGATCCCGAGCTTCATCGTTCCTTCCGCATCGCAGGTAGCAGTCCGCCACAGCCTCGACGACCGTATTGCTCTCGGGCCGCAACTTCGCATAGGACTCGCCCAGGTAGGAGGCTTTGAGATATTCGCGCAGCTTGAGCAGTATCCTGAACCGCAGTTCGATCACATCGACGTAGCCTTGGAACCAGCGTGGCAGCGTTTCAAGTTCCCGCCACGCATCCTCGAACATCCGGAGCTCGAAGTAGCCCTCTGCTCGAACCACGATGTTACCGATGCGTGATTTGTCGTCGTCGGTCATTTGGAGCCGCGTTGGGTCGACCACAATCTCATTTGTTGCAAGGACCTTTCGCGTTCGAGTTCACCTGATGGACTCGTCTGCGGTTGCGACACGCCGATATGGCAAGTCGTTGTCGCTTCCCATCTTCAAGGGACTTCGTGCAATTGCACCCCGCACCTAGGACATCCCGGAGGCGACGAAACGAGTCTGGTAGAGACAAGGGCTCACTCGGCACACTACGGGACCTGTGCAAGGGGGGCTCTACGACGTTCTTTTTTGCGCTGGCAGACCATTACTGGATGCGATATGGCCGCGCATGTTCAAATCTCGTTACCCCGTTCCTGGTGAAGCCCCCGCAACGTTAACGCCCCATTTGATCGATGGAAAGATCCGCGTTCCTGAAATCCTCCTCATCCAGTATGACGCCGGCTCTTTGGAAGAGCGTAAGATCTCCAACGCTGACGAACTCTTTTCGTGCTTTGAGACGGAGAAGGTCTCATGGATCAACATCGATGGACTGGGCGATACCAACACACTCAAGACCCTCGGAACAAAGTTCGGATTGCATCCTCTCGCTTTGGAAGACGTCCTTAATACCGGGCAACGCCCCAAGGCAGAACAATGGAATGATTATCTCTTTATCGTCACACAGATGATTTACAGGGATAATAAGGAGAAGCTGTGCGGTGAGCAGGTTAGCATGTTTCTAGGTAAAAACTTTCTCATTACTGTGCAGGAGGAAGGAGAATATGATGTGTTTGAGCCGGTCCGTGCCAGGCTTCGCACAGGAGCGGGCAGCGTACGCCGCAAAAAGGCGGACTACCTCGCCTACGCCCTTCTCGATTCTGTGATCGATCACCACTATCCTGTTTTGGAACATATGGGCGGGGCCATCGAGGCGGTGGAAGACGGCTTGCTCACAAAGCCGTCACGGGAAATGGTCCATTCCCTCCACGAATACAAGCGGACGCTCACGCAGCTCCGCCGTTCCATCTGGCCTCTTAGGGATGTCGTCAACTCACTGCTCCACAACCAGACGGGACACATTACGGATGACACGAAACTCTATCTTCGGGACTGTTACGACCATTCCGTGCAGCTCATGGATCTGGTCGAAAGCTACCGGGACGTGACGTCAGGACTGATGGAGCTCTATCTTTCAAGCCTTGGGCTGAGAACGAACGACATCATGCGAGTGTTGACGGTGATCACCTCCATTTTCGTGCCTTTGACATTTGTTGCAGGCGTCTATGGAATGAACTTTGCGCCCGCAACTCCTGAAACCGTAACCCTACCGCTGAACATGCCGGAACTGTACTCTCCTTATGGATATGTGGGCATCATGGGGTTTATGCTTCTCATTGCAACCGTGCAGTTGTTCCTCTTCAAAAGGATGAAATGGTTGTAGAAAGCATTCAGGAGTAAAGGCGTTCCTACTTCGCCCGTTCTCGCCTGCATCAAATGGGGCTCAGACTCGATGTTTCAATCTCTTGGTCGCGAAAATTGTCCTAGCTTCCTCTCAGCATCGCAGGACCACAACCATTCCTGATTGGCTCAAGGGTCAGCGCCCGTCACAGGTTCCGCGCAGCATTTGATCACCGCCACAGATCCCGCATCCGCTGCGGCGAGAATGCAAACCCCATACTGGCGGGCGATCGACAAACCTTCACGGAAGGACGGGATGCCGCCGATGCCATTCTGAAACGAGTGCTAAAGTTTGAGGATTGCACACAGCCCTTGCCCCCCTAGGAAGCTGCCTTTACATTAACGTATCTTCATGTTCGGAAGGGCCGGATGAACGATGTTTCATTATCGCCGGGGGCGAAATTTAATCAGGGAGCAGGATGCGTTTCCTTCGCGAACTGCCGTCCCGGTTCAAACCAAAATATGTGTTACTTTGTTTGAGCGGACTGCTCACGGTCTGGCTTTGCCTAAGCACCATGCCGTGGGATACGAATGTATTCAACACTGAGCTGCACCGCCGGCAGATTGCCCAGAAAGACTATACTACAGCCGGACTGTGGCTAGGCACGCTGGGCGCCACGGTGGCATGTATGCTGCTGGCCGTGACCTCGCGCTGGTGGAGAGGGCGGGAGCCTTCTCCGCTTCGCCCGGTCACGCAGGGAAGGCACACGATGCCGCTGCATTGGTTCCTGCTTGCTCTGGCAGCGGTGATCTTCTACGCGGCACTCGAGAGATGGGCGGCCATGGGACATTCCTTCTGGGGGGATGAGGGATGGGCATTTTGTGATTATGTCCATGGCAGATGGCGGCCTGCCGTGAAGAGCGGGTCGCTGCAGGACGCGATCCACTTTCATCGGACGTCCTGGGAACTCACCTTGTTTGGTGATCGCAATGGCAACAATCATTGGTTGGCATCCATTTGCCAGCGGTTGGTGCTCACGGTATGGCAGTATCTCGCGGGGCGCGCGCGCTGGGACTTTGACGAAGTGATCGTACGCCTGGTGCCACTGACTGCGGGTCTGGCATCACTCGGCGCGGTCGCATTCCTACTGCGGCGCGTGGGACTTCCCTTCGCTGGCATCACGGCGGCGGCTTTCCTGGCGCTTCATCCTCTGCATGCCCGGTTCAGCGTGGAGGCGAGAGGCTACTCGATGATGCTTATGTTTATGGTGCTGATGCTATGGGCGCTGCTGAATGCACTCGAGTATGGCAGAAAGCGGGACTGGGCCGTCTTTGGTTTGCTGCAGCTCCTGGCCATGTATTCGTGGAAAGGAGCGATCTATCCGCTTGCGTTCGTGAACACGGCCTTGGGGTGGCGCTTCCTTTTAGGAAAGATCCCTGCGCAGATACCGAGAAGCCGGGTCGTGGCGCGCTGGTTCGCTGCCAATCTGCTGGGGGCAATGCTGTTCCTACCCCTGACGGCATCCAGCAGCCTCCAGATCAGCAAATCCATGGATGAAGTGCGCAGCCGGGCGAAGCCCATGGAGGCGGAGTGCGCCCACAATGTCTTTTCTGAGACGGTCTACGGCATGCCGTGGCACGAGCAGGAGGTGGAGAATCCGCGGGAGATCTCGCTGCAACGCATGTCGAAAGAATCACCGTACTTCAAGTGGGCGGCACTGGGCCTCCTGCCGATCCTTGGCTTGGGTGGTTTTAGGCTGTGGAAGCAGGACCGCTTGTTGGCCACGGTTTGTGCGGGCATCCTGCTAAGTGGGCCGGCGGCGGCTCTGCATTTCAAGTATGGCATGCGCATTGAGCTGCTGAGCTGGTACCTGGTTTATTGTGTGCCCATCCTCGCGCTGCTCCTCGCGTTGGCGGTGACGTATTCGGACATCCCTTTCCACCGGAGGAAGACAGGACTGGCAGTGGGTTTCATGGCGCTCTTCCTGGCTTGCTATGGAGCCTTCACCCAGCCAATGAGGAGTGATTTAAAGGGTCATCCACGGGAAGATCACAAAACAGCCTGGGCAATGACGCGGGGCCTGCATGAACCGCGCGGATACGCCGGTCCCTCGGTTATACAAACGGCATGGCTCTGGCGATACACGATCGCGTATGATCCCCGTGGTGATACTATGGTTCGCTCGGCTGAGGCGCTGCGGGCCAAGATGGCCGAAGCGAAGAAGAGCGGAGGGCAGTTTTATATGGTCATCGGCACGCGTGATCTCTGCGAGGCGATGTGTGCCGATATGATGGCGATCCTTCATGACCGGAACCATTTCGAGCGGATACATACTCTGTGGGGAGTGGAGCCTCTCAATACTCTGGAAATCTATCGGATGAAGCACCCAACCACCAACAACCAACAACCAAAATAAACAGGTTCAAGCGTTCTTCGGTCAGCTTTCCCCGCTGGTCAGCGTTCCACGTTGGCCACCACTCCCCGCTCGGTGGGTCTTCCCCTCCAGAGCATGCCACTGCCTGGCCAGTTTTACCACGTCGCTACCCTTCTCCAGGCAAAATTTTTCTCTGATGTGGGCGCGATGGGTTTCTACAGTCTTAACGCTCACGGACATGATGTCAGCAATTCTCACGGTGCCAAGACCCTGTCCCAACCATTGGAAAACCTCGAGCTCGCGGTCCGTCAGAAGATCCAGGCGGGGGTGCGCTGCCCCTTCCTCGTCCGTAGTGTGAATAGCACTGCGAATCACCTGATTCAGCAAACGCCGGCTCACGTGGTAGTCGTCCGCCGCCACGGTACGCAAAGCCTCCCCGAGATGATGAATCGCTTCTTCCTTCCGGAGATACCCCTTGGCGCCGGCCCGCAAAGAGCGCAGCCCGTAAATTGCTTCATCATGCTCGGACAACACGAGAATGCACACATCGGCCTGTTCGGCTCTCATCATCTTGATAATCTCGATGCCGCTTGTGCCCGGTAAACTGATGTCCAGCAAGACCACATCAGGACGATGTTCCCGGAAAGCCTTCATCGCGGCCTCCCCATCGGAAGCTTCCCCGGACACCTCGAGGTCAGGTTCCATAAGGATCATTTTTCGAATGGCCAATCGAAAGCCAGCATGATCGTCCACGAGTAGAACCCGGATGGTCTGCGGGCCGGACCCCAGGAGATTTCCGTTGGAGGGCGATACATTCATCGTTTGAATCGGTCAATGATGAGTCCTATCGTCGTTGGAGACAACAAATGGTTCGCTCCCCCTCATAGAATCCACTCGTCACGACCAAGCATCTTCGCTTTTGCAGCGCCGCCGCGTTCCGGGCAACAATCGATGTTCGCTTCGATCCTGAAAGAAGTCCGCACAGCGATTCTGCCCGAGATTCCCGGGGTGCCCAAAATGGATGGTCGTCGACATATCATTCCCTCATGCAGAGAACAGGGGCATTGCTGCGTCCGTCATTGGACTGCTCAGCGAATTCTATGACCACGGTAAAGCCGCTCAGCGGCCCGCCCGTGATTCACAGTTCAAACCAAACTCCATCTATGAAATTCAACGCTTCACTTGCAGCTATCGTGGCCCTTGGCCTCATGACTCTTCCATTGGCAGCCCAGAGCGGATCCTCCGGCACTTCCGGCACCTCGAACCCATCAGGCTCGGGCACGTCTGGAACATCTCAATCCGGGGGCACTTCCCAAGGCGGGTCTTCCTCTTCCACTAGCGGGTCGGGCTCAGCAGGAACCTCGAAGTCCATCGATCAGAACAAGGACAAACAGAACTCGGCTCGTGATCTCGCCCCTGGACGCAGTGACAACGCTCCTCCCGGACAAGGCGGAGTGGTCCCCGGTCAAGCCAAGAAACAAGACCAGAGCGGCTCTTCCGGAACCTCTGGAACCACATCTGGTTCAGGCACGTCCGGCACAGGCACGTCCGGCACTTCCGGCACAGGCACTTCCGGCACAGGCACGTCCGGCACAGGCACGTCCGGCACAGGCACGTCCGGCACAGGCACGTCCGGCACAGGCACGTCCGGCACGTCCGGCACTTCCGGCACGTCCGGCTCTTCCGGCACGTCCGGCACAGGCACGTCCGGCACAGGCACTTCCGGCACTTCCGGCACAGGGACATCCGGCACTTCCGGCACAGGGACATCCGGCACTTCCGGCACTTCCGGCACTTCCGGCACTCCTCGCGCAGGGCAATAAGTCAAGGTAACCGGACTAAGATGTCGCCCGGTGTTTTTTTGATGCATACCGTGTTTAGTGGCTCCAGCGTGGCCCTGATACCAATCAGGGGATCACGCTGGGCTTCTTACCCCGCCAATTGGCTATCGGAGAATAAATAGTATCCCCCCTACGAATATCCGAACGCAGCTTTATGATGTCGCCACGAGAGCGCCGCGCTGCCGGGGGTTATCAGGGAAGAGAGCTTTCAGGTGCGAGGATTTTACCTCCTCGCTCGCAAGACGGATCCCTGTTGACCGTCTTACAGCGTCTCGATGAGTCCGTTGATGACTCTGGAGTTCTCCTTCCTCTCTCGCTGATGGAACTCCTAATCATGCATCTTCATGGCGCCTCATCAACCCCGCAGATGGGTCCCGTACGACTTCGGGAGAACAATCGCGTGATGCGCCCTGCCCCCGTTCCATCATGGAGGGGAAGCAAATTCGCGTCGCCTATCACCGCTCCCCCTGCGCGAGCATGCACAGAAGATGTTGACGTCGTCCTGTTAGTAACGTCCCAAGTTACAGGATCCGCAAGCCCAACCACGGCAGTCCCACGCTGATAAGAGGCCGGGCACGATGGTAACCCCGGTAATGCGGCCCCGGCGCGCGGTAACCAACCCGACCGTATCTAACACCGCGTACAGCTGGACCGTACCCGTGATAATGATGCCCCCGATGGACCGCTTGTCCGTGCGCACGATTCCTGTCCCCGTCACCTCCCCCGCCTTGAGGTCCGCGAGCCTCTGCCGTTCCTGCGCCCAGCAGAACTGCGGCTGCCATCATGGTGCAATAGGTTTTGAAACGTTTCATAATAGTCCGTTGAGTTAGAGGTTTGTTGGACGCATCGCCTGCCTGCAGTGAAAAGGCTTCGATTCCCTCAAAGCCAGCTCACATGGAAAGCAACCCGTGTCCATTTGCTATCTCCTGAATCGTTGGATCATTCCGGCGCGAGCGCCCAAATTTGCCTAAAAACAGCGCTTTGTTTACAGCCACAGGACCCTCGACGCAACTGCCGCCCAACCATCGCTCGCGACTTCACGAAACCATAAAGATTTCTCCCGTCCCGGGACACGTGCCTTTTGCCCCTAACCCAGGCCCCGTACGTCCAGTTTGTTCGCAGGGGCGGGTGCCGAACCGGCAGGAAACACACAGCCGGGAACGCCACCGTGACCGGTCTTTAGCATTGCTTGCTGTTTGCCCTGACGTCATTCTAAGTCATGCGCACAGAGCCAGGTGGGGATCATCACGTGGCCGTTGGAAGTCTGTGGCCCTCTACCCGTAGCCGCCTGAAGCTCTTCAATCCTTTTTGATGCCGCAGCCTTCGAAAGCTTTTCATCAAACTCCTCGCCAGCTTCATGGCAGAGCGTTTTAAGATAAGACATCTGCGGGCCCGTCATGGGTTCCTCGCCGGTTACCCATTCATCAGGGTCCTTTTCGGGATTCTGTTGTACACTTGCTGAATTGTTCATCACAAAAATTGGGTTCATAAAGTGTTCGCCAGAACACAACTTTTGGATGTGCGCTGCCCGAAGTTTTTTAGGTTGCTCTCCCGCCTGTGCTAGGCCTGCCCAGCCTACGCCAATAGACGCCGTCACCACGGGGTAGGCGTCTCAAGAGAGAATATTTCAGCGGAATAACGCGTCGTCTCAGACCCCATCGAATGCTGAGATTTGACGAAGATGGCAGGAAAGGATTTACGCGGTCGCCTGCTATCCGGAGGTCCTATGTCTGACATCCTCATCTCGATCAAACAATCTCCACGTTGCGGACCACGATTAAAACGGACTCCTGCTTCAACAGAGCCTGTAGCTTCTTCTTAAGCCCGGGCCCATCAAACGCACCGCCCCTTTCATCGATCACTCGCAGAATCGTAATCTCATCGTGAAACACCACCCCACCCATTTTCCACACGCCGACATTGTGATTTTTGAGGTGGGTGAATCCTCCGAACGTCTCGGTCATGTGATCTTCGATCTGCTTGACCGTTTCCTCGGGAACTGGTGATCCATCGTTAAACCTTGCCGGTAGGAAGACGTCGATCTCTCGTGGCATATCGTATCTTCGCAAATCGTCTTGGGTATGACTGTGCGGAACGTGGCCTCACCGACCTCCATCACTCCGCCTATATGGAGGTGACTGATACGGCGTTCAGGGTGAGATGACAGGCCACATTCCCTTCCCCAAACGAATCCCTTTCATGAACCTGCACAACGATCGGGGGCTGGAGGATTGCTATGAGACCGCGCAGCAGTCAGCACGGCTGATCCGCAAAAGTTACGCGCAACACATGGCCATGGCGATGCCCATGGGCAACGGCGATTCATGGCAGAACGACGAGTGGCACACACGCCAGCAGGCCCTTCTTAAGAGAAGGCAGGTGGCAGAAAAGATTGCTGCCCGCCTTCTCAGGAATATCGGCCATCCACCCCACCAAGGACACGGCATTCCCGCAGTTGTCGTTTGACGTAAGCTGGATGCAAAGTTGGCCACCAAGCAGTGGCAGCGAACCGCGCTCGAGCTAAGCGATACACTCACGATCCGCCCAGCGGAGAAGGCTCCGCCTGTACGTCCACCTCCAAGCCTCTCGCGGCCTGTTCTCCCGCACCGACGGGACGATGACGACTGTCCTGTCCCAAAGCCTGTTTCACGTGGCACTGACCCTTGTGCCCCCTCCAGAGCAGCAGTCCCCCGAGAATCAGGGCGGGCCACCGCGTCTCCGCATTTCGCACTAAGCCGTAGCCAATCATGGCCGCGCCCAGTGCCGCCGAGCCAAACCGCTCTTCATCAGAAAGGTTCATCCGCAGGTCTTCCCCCAGCTTTTCGATCTCAGGTAGTTCCGCAAAAGGTTGGTAAGTGAGTGACATAATTCGTAATTAAGGAAGATTTTTTTGTCAGCCGGTCTTCGTAAGAGATGGAGGCTGTGGGCGTCACCACTCTAAACCTGAGATGCAAAGCGGGGTTCAGATCGGGCTCCTTTGTTTCATCCCTTTTCGGCTTTCCTTAACAGGATCACTCGCTGCCAGCCTTCCGCCGGTTTTGGTTACCTGTCTCCGTCATCATCGTCGTCCTCGACTAAAGCCGGTTCATTCTCTCCCCGAAGGCACACTCGGGGTTCTCCCTGACCTTCCAAAACAGCCATCGACCGTCGCGCCAGCGAAGTATCACAGACCAACCTGCCCCAACGTGCAAACCTCTCCTGCTCTCGACACCAACCATGGAAAAGCGTGGACCTGGTGGGGTCTTCTGAAATCAACGTTCAACGCTTGGAGCGAAGACAAGGCTCTGCGGCTCAGTGCGGCCCTGGCTTACTATTCGGTCTTTTCGATTGCTCCCTTAATCGTCATCACCATTGCCATGGCAGGCCTGTTTTTGGATGACGAAGCCGCCACCGGTGAATTGTTCAATGCCATCAAAGGCTCGGTGGGCCCTCAAGCCGCCGCTGGGGTGCAGGAGATGGTGGAAAGCGCCTCCAAGCCCAAGGCCGGCATCGTTGCGACCGTGGTTGGATCGGTGACGCTCTTGCTGGGGGCTTCCGGTGTTTTGGGTCAACTTAAGGACGCCCTTAACACCATCTGGGAAGTGGAAGTCAAGAAAGGCGCGGGATTGGTGTATTTTGTTCGGAGCCGCTTTTTGAATTTTGGGATGGTTCTGGTCATAGGGTTACTGCTCCTAATTTCACTCATGGCCAGCTCCTGGCTGGCCACAATCGGCAAGCGATTTCACAGCATTGAATCAGTGCCGGTTTGGGTATGGTCGATTGTTACCATATCGATCTCCATCGGCGTGGCGGCCACCCTGTTTGCCATGCTCTTCAAGTTTCTACCTGATGCGAAAATCGGCTGGAAAGATGTGTGGCTGGGGGCGGCCCTAACCGCCGTGTTATTCGAGATTGGCAAGGCGGGACTGGGTTGGTATTTGGGACGTGAAGGCACGGCAGACGCGTATGGCTCCGCGGGATCGGTGGTCCTGCTCATCCTCTGGGTGTATTACGCCGCGTGTATCCTCTTGTTCGGGGCTGAGTTTACGCAAGTCTATGCCACGGCCAGAGGCAGGGACATCGAGCCTTCTGCTGTGGCCGTGAGCACCGCGGATAAAAAAAACAATGCCGATGCCGACTCCGGCTCCTCTGCCCCCAGTGCCTCCTCCATGCCCGCTGTCGAGTGGACACCCAGCGTTGTCATCGCCCGCAGTGAACAACGGACCGATCCGATTTTTACCCATCGGCTTTTCGAGCCGCTACTTCGCTACTTGGAGGGTCGCCTCCAGCTTTTGAGTATAGAGGCCAAAGAATCCTTGGTGCAGGGAGGCATGCTGCTTATCATCGCTTCCATTTGCGGCGTCGGTTTATTCGTAGGCTGGGCGCTCCTGGCGGTGACATTGATCGGGTTGTTGACGGAGCACTTTGGTTGGTACTGGGTTACGGCTGTAGGGGTTTCCGCTGGACTGCACCTCGCTGTTGCTGCCGGAGCGGCTTTGCTTTTATGGAAGCGCTCCGTCAAAGGAGCGTGGTTCGCCCAGACCATCGCAGAATTTAGAAAGGATCGTGCATGGCTGAAGGGACACCCAAAGAACTAGCAGTGGAATCCATTCACGAGGGCCGACGCCTCCTGGAGCAAGAGGCAGCCTACCTCAAAGTGCAGTTGAGCCCGTCCCATGTGGCCGCTACCCTGTGGGATCGCCATCATAGGGCCATCATCCTGTTGACCCTGGCAGCGGGGATTGCCATTCCGCAACTGTTGCACAAGCGCCGCCCCTCTTCGGGGACAAATCGAGAAAGGGGTACAGCCCACGACGAACACCAAGATCCATACATCATCTACCGCGAAAAGAATCCCCCACCGCCTCTGCTGTCCAGTCTTCTGAAATTGGCCACCCCGTTTGTGGTCAAAGAAGGTCTAAAGGCGTTGTCGCGCTATATGCCACAGCAACAAGCTAGAAGCCCCTATGACCCACCTGCTCCGGTTGGCGGCGATATCGGTAACGATGCCAGCGTGGCGGTGCCGTCGTGAGGAACGGGAACGGAATGAAGTGTCCACGGTTACCTTGGCGCGGTGTGCGCGTTCCGATGACCCCTCGCACTTCGTTGAGTGCGCTGCCATGCTGCATTCCTCGATCCATCGGCCTCAACGCACGTTCTCAGAGACACGTAGTCTTCCATCATTACCGTCGTTTCGGGCCGCACGGATGGTCATCCAGCCCACGAAGATGAAAACGAGGCCCGATGCCAGAAAGGCGTAGTCAAACATCGATTGTCCGTGGCGTTCTACCACGTGATGAAGGTGCAGAACATGATGGTCGATGATGCCTTCCACGAAGTTGAACAATCCCCAGCCAAGAAGGTACGCACCCACAAAGGTTTTACCCGACCACGTCACGTCCCGGCGGCCGCCGCACTTCCAGAGGAGTACCAGTCCAATCAACGTCATCGCGTAAGTCAGCGCATGAAACATTCCATCCCAAAACATGTTGATCTCCATGTTCGTGATACTTGTCTTCGGATATTTGGCCGAAAGCATGTTGTGCGTCTGCAGCAGTTGATGAAAAAGGATCCCATCAAAGAATCCTCCTAATCCGATACCCATAAAAACACCGGCGATGATCAGTGGCTTCTGGTTGAGGTTGTGACTATGATTCATGATAAGCGGTGGTTGATGGCTTGTTGGCATTTTCTCCGGAAGTTGACGAGAGAGGAATCGCGCTGAACGGAGGCCAGCCGAAATGATAGGCGGCGATCCCCAACAGCAGCACCGGAAAAGGTGAGGCCACCACCAGCAACGTAGTCCAAAATTCTTCATTAAAGATGCCTGCTCGCACTTGTTGACCGGATTCCGTATCACAAAGCGGGCAGGCTGCAGCCATGAGCGGCCGCAACAACACCGCACCAGACACCAGCCCTCGCACGCAGGTCCTTCCCAACCCAGCAGTCCGGCTTGGCTTGTAAAGGGGTTTCATGGTGCCTCCTTTTTTGAATAGTGCAGTAATTCCTGAACGACAACGGTCAGCCCCAGCATGAGTTCGCAAAATCCTGAGACGGGCGCCAGACATTTTAAGACTCTTGCCGGGCCCCGCTCGCATCCCTTAGCGCACGCACACGATCATGCGCCGCCTTCACCTCGACATATTGCTTCTGCAGCACTTCAGCGACGTTGCCCGACAACTCCGGTTCATCCAGTGCGTTGCGATAAGCCGCCACCGCCACGTCTTCTCCGCGCTCCCACTCGGCCAGCACCTGCACGTTCGTCTTTCGAGGTCAGGGCCGCCTTGAGATCGATCCAGCCTCGATGGAGGGTGCCGGCCACGGATCATGAACTTTCCGGATCCTTGTCGAGAAAGCCGCGCGCCAGGGCTTGCAGTTCCCCCACGAACCCACCCCGTTGCTGCGCGAACTGAGAAAACAGATTTTTCAGCTCCGGCGAACTGACTTCGTCGCTCGCAAGCCGAAATCCTTGCTCACCGTCCTTGAGGGTTTCGATGAGATCGTTGATGACGCCGGAGTTTTTTCTAACTCTCTGGGTGATGGAAGCGTTGCTCATGCCCAACCTTCGTTTGTCATCATCGCGCCAGATGGATGAATGTCTCATAGGGAAACATTCCGCCGACAGCTCTTGGATACGCAGAAAATTCAGGCTTGCCCGGAGCGCACTAACACCCCGGCTGACGGGTCCTGATCAGTGATCAACCTTTGCTCGGGCAACTGCCATCACCGATTTTTATGCGCCAGAATCCGCTGACTCCTTCGAGGCCCGAACATCACACCCTCTCACTTTTCTAACCGGAGGGGGCAGCCTGCTTAGTGTGAAGAAGATCGTGCTCTATGCAATACCTTACGATGTCAGCGAGGCCGCTCATCTCAAGTTTCTCAAGGATTCGGGCGCGATAGGTGCTGACTGTTTTTACACTCAGGAAAAGTTCGGCGGCGATGTGTTTGATGGCCTCTCCATTTCCCAGACGGCAGAGAACATCGAACTCCCGGTCTGAGAGTATTTCATGCGGAGGCCGGTCGCTGTCTTTGCGAAAAATGGACATTAAACTTTGCGCAAGCTCTGGTGTCACATACTTCCGGCCGTCGAGCGCCTCAGATACGGCTTTTTTCAAAACCGAAAGTGAGTCCGATTTCCTCACAAATCCCCAGGCTCCGCATTTGATGACCCTCAATCCGAACTCTGCTTCACCCCGCATGGTGTACACGATAATGGGAAGGTCTCTGCGAATAGAACGGAGATCTTTGATAAAATCTAGACCCCCCTTTCCAGGCATGGCGATGTCCACGATCACGAGCCTAATATCCATTTCGTGAATGACCCGCTTGGCATCGCAGTAAGTAGACGCGCAAACAATCTCAAACAACCCTCCGGCTCCATCGCTAAAGGCGCTCGTGAGGCCTTGTTGGACGACCTCCTGTGCGTCTACCACCAGGAGTCGCATGGTCACTCTCCGGGAAGTCCCGACATCGGTGGCACCTTCCGTGATCGCACGCCTGGCAGTATGGTTCGTCATAAGCACTGGTTAGGCAACCGTAATTTGCTTATCCGGGTGTGCCACCTGTTTATTTCGATATTTTCGTCATAGGGGTCTTTGACGGCATTCGTGATCTTGAGGGGAAAGTTCTCCCGTGGGATTCGGTTTGTGCGGCGTGCGATGAAGTCTACCCGGTTTGCGACGTTGTTTCATCTTGCCGATTGCTTGGCGCCTTTTGTTCAGCGTAAGCCTCAGTTGCTTGACCTGTCTCCACGCGGCCAGAAGCTCCCGGCGAAAGGGATCAGTCTTCGTCAAATACTTCCAAGCACACGTATCAACCTTCATCAAGGCGTCAAGGGCTGTGACCAGAGCCAGCTCAATGTCATCGACGGCCTTGTCATCAAACGGAGCGTAAGTGGACATAATTCCATTGGAATAACGAGAGAACATTTAATGAGTCAATGGCGAAATAATGTGGCCTACATCGCAGTGCCTTCATATTCCATGCGCCTCAACTTTAACCTCTCGCAAGACTATCCACCAGGGCGCGAAACACCTCTTTACGACCGGTGTTAAACGAAATAGCCGTCCAGGTCACCGGGTCTTCATTGGCAATAGTGCCAATAAACTCATGTTATAACGCTAGGTATTCTTCCATCACAGCGACAATGGCCTGTTGGCGGTTTTTAACGTTAAATTCCGGCGGACACTCTCCATGTGCCGAGTGAGTTGGTTGTTGGTAGGGCAAGGACCATCAAACTTTGCCCGTGTCAATGTCGTAGCAAGAAATCAGGAATCATTATTCGGAAGGTGCTGCTGGATCATGGATCTTGCTGAGCACCGCCATCATTTCCTCTAATGGCGGCGCGTTCCTCACAAGAAGCGGCTTGCACTGTAGGGGGCAGCGTCGCCCGGAGCCTGACGTCGTTCGCCCAACAAAAGGCCGCTTCCCCCGGAAGAAGCACGCCTAGGAATTCAGTCGGCGTTTTTGGATCACCAGGCGATTCCCTCCCTCCCCACGCTCGTAGCGCACACCGTCACTCAGCGTGGAAAGAAGGAAAAGGCCTCGCCCGCTGGTAGATTCGTCTTCGGGTAGTCCTACGAGTTCTGGCCAGTCAAACCCCTCTGTGTGGTCCACCACGGTTAATTCCACGAACTCCGGCGTAGCGTCGATGCGAAACTGGACGCTCAACCAGCGCTGCTCCACAGGAGCGTGTTCCACCGCATTATTACCTGCCTCAACTGCCAAGAATTCCCAGTCATCCAGCTCCTCTTGACTGAGGCCCCGCTCTTCCAGAAAATGCCGCAACAACCGCGTCGCCTCCCGCACCGCCTGCACGTTGCAGTCAATCTCAACGACCAGCGAATTCCCCCCACGGTGTTTCTTGATCATGCCCTTGTTGACTGCGCACGGTGGTTTCCCATGACGAGAATCATGAATTGACAGTCTTCGGATAAACCATTTGCTTCCGATTTGTCGAGCGCCATCTTGCTCCTGCGTCATGTAGTGGCTAGTTGGTAACGTTCATATTGCTACCCGGATGCAATCTCAGCTTTCTGCCTGAGCAGATTTTTCGATTTCTCTGCGTGAGGACATTTCGAAGTCCAACAAACACAGTAAATGAGGGAATTATCCGACAACCACTTCTTGCAGCCTCATGTCGCGTGTTTCTAACATGTATGGCGACTTTTTATTGTAAGGAATTACCAATCTATGACATATCTTGGCATGCTCGCATCCCAGCGTCATCGTATCATCCGGCGTTATCCGGCCTGGCATAGGCGAGGTCTGGTGCTCCTGGGCGTTGGTTTGCTGAGCCTTCTTTGGACCACTAAAACCCCAGCCCCAGACGATGATAGCATTCTTTGGCTGGCATCCCCAATGGTAAGTCTTGCGATCATACTCTCGGGCCTCTGTCTCGTTATTAGAGCGAGGCTGGGAGTTCGAAGCTACTGGAAAGATAGACGTGAGGCCGCGACCACGCGGGATGAACGATCCTGATTTGCAGTGCCCTCAAGAGGCGCTATTCCAAAGAAAGAAATATCTTAGTCGCCTCAATGAAAATCGTGGGAGATCGGCCCGGCCTTCAAGCCCAACATCGCCGTCACCTTCATGGCATAAACCGTCGCCACATTATCAACGATCTGCACACGCCCGCTGATCTTGAGAAAGACCTCTTGTGTGATCACCAGTCGCTGCGCCTCAAAGAGGGAAGAGGGCACAAAAGCGTTAGCTATCCCTGTCTCATCCTCCAGGCTGATGAACACATGGCCGCTCGCCGTGCCGGGCCGCTGCCGGCAGATCACGAGTCCTGCCACCGTGATGCGTTCTCCATGCCGCTTCCAGGGAACCTCTGCGGCCACGGTCACATCCGGAAGCAGCTCCCGTCGCAGCGCCATGGGATGCGGCCCAGTCGTAAGACCTGTGGCCTTGTAGTCGGTTTCCATACGCTCCGCTGGTGTCATCATGGCCAGCGGAGAGGCTTGCTTTCCCCCCAGCCCGCTCAGCAGATCTTCTCCATGATAGCCTTCCACCTCCCACAGCGCGGCCCTGCGGTGTTCACTGAGATCCTTGAGGGCGCCCGCCTTGGCCAGGAGACGCCTCTCATCTCTCGACAGCTTTGTGCGTTCCAGGAAATCAGGCAGGCTTTCCCATGCTTTGGCTTGGCGCTGTTCGATCAATCTCTCCGCATGGGCTGCTCTGAACCCCCGTAGCTGATTGAGTCCTAGTCGGATCGTCCGGTTGTCGACCACCGTGCACCTGAGATCGGAGGCAACCACGCACACCGGCAATACCCTCAACCCATGAAGCTTGGCATCGCGCACGAGGGTCGAGCTTGAGTAAAAACCCATGGGCATATTGTTCAGCAGCGAAACGGTGAACTCGGCGAACCGATGCGCCCGCAGCCACGCACTTGCATAAGCTAACAACGCGAAGCTGATCGCGTGCGACTGCGGGAAGCCATAGACTGCGAACGAGCTGACATTCTTGACAATCCGCTCTTGGATATCTTTTCGAACACCTCGAAGATCCATCGCGGCATAGAGCTTTGCCATGACCTTGTCCATGCGCTCCTGAGATCGATGGTAACTCAGCGCCCGCCGCAACTCTTCGGCCTCAGTGCCAGTGAATCCCCCAATGACCATCGCGATCTCCAACACCTGTTCCTGAAAAAGAGGCACCCCTAAGGTCCTTTCTAACACGGGCTTCAATCGGTCATCCATGTAATCAGGCTTCTCTTTGCCCGCTCTTCGATTGAGATAAGGATGCACCATCTTCCCAACAATGGGACCGGGTCGGATGATTGCCACGCTGATCACCAAATCATAAAATACCTTGGGCAATAGCCTTGGCAGCGTGGCCATCTGTGCCCGGCTTTCGATTTGGAACACCCCTATGGTGTCCGCTCTTTGAATCATCGCATAGGTCGTGGGATCGTCCGGCGGAACGCGATGCAAATCCATGGCGCGTTCCGGTCCTCTCGCATTACAAAGATGGATGGTGTCCTGGAGGGCCGCCATCATGCCGAGACCGAGCAAATCCACTTTGATAATGCCCAGATCCTCGCAGTCGTCCTTGTCCCATTGAACGACAACACGTCCGGGCATTGATGCGGGCTCCAGAGGAACGATGGAATCGAGACCACTGGAGCAAAGAACCATTCCGCCGCTGTGCTGACCCAAATGCCGAGGCATGCCGTAGACGGCCTTGTAGAGCATCAGCAAGGCGGGTAATCGGGGATGCGTCTGATCCAGACCCGACTGCTTCACCTGATCCTTCAGATCGATGGTATGAGGAAAATCCCCATGTGAAAACAGCGCTGAGAATCGCCCGACGACATCGATGGGGATATCCAGCACCTTCCCCATCTCCCGCATGGCGCTTCTGCCCCGGTAAGTGATGACATTGGCTGTCATCGCAGCGCCATGAGGTGCGAACTTTCGATAGACTTCCTGGATAACGCTCTCGCGCCGCTCCCCGCTCGGAAGATCCAGATCGATGTCTGGCCAGCCCTTCCTGCCTTCACTCAGAAACCGCTCGAAGAGGAGGTGGTACACCTCGGGATCCGCATTGGTGATGCCTAGGCAATAGCAAACGGTGCTGTTCGCCGCACTACCCCGGCCCTGGACGAGGATGCCTTTCTCACGGCAGAACTCGACGATTCCCCAGACCGTCAGGAAATAACCGGCAAAGCCTAGTTTCTCGACAAGTCTGAGCTCTTTGATGATCTGACGCTTAGTCTTGCTGCTGACGGTGCCGTATCGCCTTCTAGCGCCGATCATCGTCTGTTCCCGCAGAAATGAATCCTGGCTGTGGCCAGCGGGGACCGGATAGGTCGGGAACTCATACCCGAGATTTTCCAAGGTGAATTCGACCCTGTCAGCAATACGGCAAGTTTCATCAATGGCGTGAGGCATATCTGCAAATAGCGCCCTCATCTCCCCTTCCCCCTTCAGATAGCACTGCGAGTTTATTTGAAGCTTGTCGCCAGCTTCATCCAGAGTGCAGTGGTGTCGCAGGGCCGTGAATGCATCCAAAAGCGGCCGCTCATTGTTCGTGGCATAGCAGGGCCCATTTGAAGCAACGAGGGGAAGCTTGAAACGGTCCGCCAGTTCCGCCAGCAGGCGAACACCAGCGTCCTCCCACCGCACGCAGTGGCGCTGCACCTCAATGGCCAATCGACCTTCCCCAAAGACTCCCTTCAGCCGTTCGACGAATTGCAGTGGTTTGTTGCGGTCCTTACAGGTTACCCTTCCCTGTAGGCCCCCTTCCTTATCACCGGTGAGCGCAAAGAGGCCGTCTGAATATTGTTCGAGGTCTTCCCACCCAACGGAGCACTGCCCCTTGGGAGTGCCCAACTGTGCTCTAGTGAGCAACCGCGCCAAGTTTTGGTAGCCAGTGCGATTGAGGACCAAAACCGGGAAGCTGGTCCCGTCAGCCATAGTGAGTTCTGAGCCGACGATAGCCCGGATTCCCACTTCGCCCGCCTTGTGGTGTGCCCTGGCTGATCCGTAGAACCCGTTAAAATCGCAGAGCGCCATTTGGGACATTCCAGCCTGTGCCGCCCGCTCGATGAGCGCTTCAGGGTGACTCGAGCCGCGGAGGAAGCTGAAGGCGCTTCGTGCATGGAGTTCGATAAAAGGCATGTGTTCTTACGAACATCTGGATGGAAGCCTGTCTAGCGCTTTCCGCCCCACTTCACGCTCTGAGATTATCTAGCCTGCTGAACTATTAACAAAAGCGAAGCACAAACCTATAGAAGGCGATCACGGCGAATTAGAGGCATGAAACCCGTGTTCTCGCTGAAGCAATTGGCTGCGTTCGAGGAAGCAGTCGGCCCGCTTGTTCAGTTCCTTCGAGAGAACGGTCACCCGCATATGAAGGTCATCGTCAATGACGCTGGCGCCGAGATACTGACGGGCCTGGCCTCAACGGAAGTGAGGTTTCCCGATGAAGACCTTGTGAAGGCAATCTTGGATGGAGTGAGGAAGCCCGCTCCGACGAAGCGGCCCCGCACTTCTAATGAGACCCGTAGACAGCGCCGGAGGTAGGAGCCTTGCCATGAAGGTTGAGCCAATGCTTTGTCTGCTACGTCCCACCCTGCCAGAGGGTGACGAATGGGAATACGAAATCAAGTGGGACGGCTTCCGGGCACTCGGGGAGATTGCCGCCGGGAAGTCCCGTTTTCTGTCCCGCAACTTGAAGCCTCTCACGTCCTTGGCTCCTGATGCGGCCGCTGAGCTTCCTGAGTTGCCCTGCCGTAGCGCCACGCTCGACGGAGAGATTGTTGCCTTTGTAGACGGCAAGCCCTCCTTTCAAGCGCTGCAGGGCGCTAAGTCACGTCGGCCTGACATTCGGTTCGTCGCCTTCGATCTGCTGGAACTGGATGGCAAAGACTTGCGAAAGCAACCACTGGAGAAGCGTCGACTGCAACTTGGCAAACTACTGCGTGACCAACACGATCACATCCTTTTCAGCCGGTCCCTCTCTGCGGATCCTGAAACCCTGATGGAGCAAGCTCAGGAAACGGGCCTGGAAGGCATCATCGCCAAGCGCCGGACATCTCGGTATGAGGATGGAGAGCGCACGGGAGCCTGGACGAAATGGAAAGCCGAAAGGACAGGAACCTTCGTCGCCGCCGGCATAATCCCAAACGGTCGCGATTTCGAAGAACTGATAGTCGGTGAGCGCGACAAGCAAGGCCTTCGGATGTGCGCAAGGGTAAGGGCTGGCTTCGTTGCTAAGACACGGCGGGAAGTCATGGAGAAGCTGGCACCGCTGAAGTCCACAGACTGCCCGTTCTACAATTTGCCCGAACCCAAGGGATCGCGCTGGGGCGGAGGCCTCACCGCTGACGAGATGGGAAAGTGCCGATGGTTTAAACCGCGGACCAAGGTGGAGCTTGCATTCCTCGAATGGACCGATTCACGAAGTCTCAGGCATCCTCGTTTCTTGAAGTGAAGACACCGTGACGAGACTTTACCATCTCCGCTTTCTCGCAGAATGCCGGGGCCCATTGAGGGATCGCAGCAACTTCGCCCTTCCCAGCCTCTCGTTTTCTTCCTCCATAGCAGACGGAAGATCCGATTCCTCCTCGGCCTGAACATCGACGGTAACCGTTATATGCCCGCCCGGCTGAGGAACTCCTTTCACCTTCGCGTTCACCAGCAGCCCTCCATTTTTACGAAGGAAGACTAAAAGAGGTTGAACAGCCTCGCCCAGCATTTGCATCTGCTTTTCGGAGAGTGTCATACCATGAACTGGGTTAGCAGATAAGTGGCTCCATCTGTGCAAGGCGAGTTGGTCTGCTCCCTGAACTAGCCAAGTATCTTCGAACGGAAGGGCAACGCTGCTTTGGACAGTTTCTTCAGTCCTAGCTCAACCCTTGTCTTCACGGTGCCTAATGGGACGGCTAAGATTGCGGAAATTTGGCGTTGCGACTTTCCTTCCAGAAAGGCCATTTTTAGTGTTTCCTCCTGAGCGGGAGGCAATTGATGCATGAGCGAAGTAAAAAGGCTCTGCATATCTGTCTTTTCCGTGCCATCTGGCGTCATCCTCTCTGCTTCAATCTCCACCTTCTTCGTCACTTCATATCGGTCTCTCGCCCTGCAATAAGCGTACCGTCGACGAAGCCGGTCCATGGCTCGCCGACGAGCAAGGATGATGAGCCAGCCTGCTACCTTGCCTTTCTCCCGACTGTAGCTGTCGGCTCGCTCCCATAATTGGATCAGAACATCCTGCAAGGTGTCTTCCACGTCATCCTGTTCAAACATGACGCGACTGATCACAGCCCTTAACATTGGTTTGTGACGAGCGTAAAGTTGCCCCAGCGCCTCCTCGGAACGGTCGTTGGCAATCGCTTCCATGAGGAGTTCATCTGGGACGCCGGTTTCACTGCCGCACAAGATCGTCGGGCTGTTCATAAGGCTAAAATAGACCTTCAGTCCAATGCCGCCATAAGGTTAATTCCGGTTTGGTGTATCCGACATTTCCCCTACCCCCTCGCCGTCCGTCAGCGCACTTTAACACTTTCTTAGTGCCGCCCCGGCCGCCCCTAAAGGGCCAGCGGGCTATAACGAATTGATCGGCTCGACTGCGGAGGGATCTTCAAACTTCACCGCGCCCATTTGAGGCGTCACGCGGTGATGAATGATCTCCCCTTCGTAGGGCTTGATCAGTGCCTGCGCTCCACTCGGTTCATAATCAATCCAGGGAAGCCACTGGTCAGGCGGCAGGATAACCGGCATCCGGTTGTGAAACTTCGCCATGGTCTCATTCGGCCAAGTGGTGACGATTGTATAGGTCCGCACGGCTGCGGCCTCGTCCTCCTCCGCGCCCGCCGGTCGCCAGATTGACCACAATCCAGCCATCACAAGCGGCGCTCCCTCGGGCAATCCAAAGAGCCACGGCTGCTTCTTAGGCTTCGTTTTCTTCCAGGGCTCCAGGTTCTCCCACTCGAAAAACCCGGAGGTCACCACCAGGCAACGGCGGGTCTTGAAGCTGTCCCGGAATGCGTTCGACGTGGCCACGGTTTCGCCGCGTGCGTTGAAAGTGCTGAAGTCGGCCTTCCCCGTCTTCGACCAGAAAGGCACAAGCCCCCATTTGAATCCATCTGCGCTGAGTTTGCCCACCGAGGATCTGCGAATGATCGGCCCGATCTGCATCGGCGCCATGTTGAAGCGTTGCTGCTGGAGGTATGCCCCGGCCAGCCGTTTAAGCTCCGGATTGATCACCGCATCCAGGTTCTTCGCAGCCCGTTCAACGTCTGCCAGCTTCCATCGGTAGCGCCCACACATGCGGCACCGTAGAGGCGGAGGACACTCGCGCAAGCAGAAGCGGTTGCAGCTCTCCCCTGCCGGTCGTATCAAGTCCCATGCCCGAGCACACCATTGTATTCAAGGACGGCACCACGCTGAAACTGAAGGCGGCCAGCGTCTTCGAAGATGAAGGCTATTGGTATTTGTATGATAACAGGGCCAATGTTGTTGCGTCGTTTAGGGAGGATCTCGTGGTTCGGATCGATGGGGTTGCGACGGAGCTTGACTGACTCCAAATCACTTATCTTGATACGATATCTGACCGGGAATTGGGTTGTCATGAGTGAACCGGTTCGAGGTTGCCTTGCGTTGAGAAAAACCAAGTGACGTCTCGATGGGCTCCAACTTTGCTCACAAGGATCTTCACTTCGTTCGTTGTCGGTCGCTCCCATTCCCAAGGACCAATCACATGGTCAGTCGTAAAAGCCGTCGCCTCCTCGCCAAAAAGGTAGACGTGATCATCGTTGAAATTTACTCGAACGGCTTCAGTTGCCACCTCGAATTGTAGCGATATCTCGTCATGGTTTTTGTAGGAGGAGAGGTCGCCCTCCTTAAGAAAAAGCAACGAGTCACTTGAGAGATCAAACCGCCAACCTAAGTCGAGGCTAGTTGCCGAAGAAATCGGGAGACAGCTTCCGTCCCGGCGCTGGATAAACGTCTTCATTTTCGTGAGATCGAATCAGCGCCAGGACTCGCTGGCACGACGGCTAATGCGAAGCCCTCAAGCTCTCGCGTTGCGTCCCGTGATAAGGCGATACAGGAGAAGAAGGAGGATGGCCCCTACTACAGAGGCAATGAACCCGACAGGTTCACCTTCATTGTACCACCCCAGAGCTCGCCCCAGAAACCCTGCCAGCATGGCGCCTACCACCCCGATCACCATCGTGATCAATATTCCACCCGGATCTTTTCCGGGCATGATCAGTTTTGCGAGCGCTCCGACAACGAGTCCAATAATAAGCATCCAGATGAGGTCCATAATAATGAGAGTTGAGTTTTGTTAATGAGTGTTGCGTATTTTCTCAGCAGGCTGAGTTCGTTCTAATTCGCCCTTGGTTGACGCTGCGGACTTGTTTGCGTGTCTTGCAACGAAGTCTCAGTAGATCGCCGTCCGAATCGCCCGTCTCAAGATGCGCCAGCCAACGCCGATTCGGGCGCTTCAGCCGCCTGCTGCTCTTCTGAGCTACGATGATGTCGACTATCCAAACCGAGAGCCTGCTTCACGTAGCACTTGCCAGTCTCGCCTCTCCACAACAGCAGCCCGCCAAGGACAAGGGCGGGCCATCTGGTGACTGCATTCCGGGCAAGGCCATAACCCACGAGCGCCGCACCAATGGCAGCGGAACCGAAGCGTTCTTCATCAGAGAGGTTCATCTGAAGGTCTCCGGCAAGTTTTTCAATTTCGGGCAGTTCGGCAAAAGGTTGGTAGGTGAGTGACATGGCGAATAAGAATTAAACTTGTTTGTTTGTTTGTTTGTTAGCTGATCATCGAAAATCGTTCGGGCTGCGCGCGTCGTGATGTCCGCTCCCCGCGCAGAAAATCGCCACTCGCTTCCGGACTCCTCTCAACGTGGCAAGGCTTTCTCGCGTCTCCTCGCAAGCCGGGTCGGTCCTCCACGCTGCAGGTTTGAATCTCTACCACAACCCTCGTCTCGATCCCCAGACAACTCCCGTTGCTCGATTTGCCAACATTCTCTCGCAAGCCGCAGCAAATCTTCTGATGAGGTCAGATTCAGCTTCCTCATGGCTAGGGTGCGGTAAGTGTCGACCGATTTGACTCCTAAACCAAAACGTTTGGCAACCTCTGACCGGCGCAAGCCTTCACCGTACGCAAGAAAGGTTTCCCGTTCCCGTCGCGAGAGATTGTCCAGCACAGGGGGAAGCTGCTCTGACTGCCCTAGGTAGCTGATCAAAGGCTTCCCTCGTAAGGTTGCGCTGAGGTGCTTCTTCCCGTTTCTCAGGTCGTGCAGAGCGTCCACGAGCTCCTTGATTTCATTGTTCTTCAGGACATAACCGCCCGCCCCCGCCCGCAGGGCTCGGCTCACAACCCCCGGGTCGTCATGCATGGACAGCATCAGCACCTGCACTGCCGGATGCTCCTGAAGGAAGATTTTTGTCAGTTCGATCCCATCGCCGTCTGGCAGCGTCACGTCCAGCAGCACCACATCCGGCTTTAACTCTCGGAACAAGTCCAGAGCGGTAGCCGCCGTGTTCGCTTCTCCGCACACGTGGAAATGCTTGAGTCTTCCCACAAGAGCACTGATCCCTTTGCAGAAGGTCGGATGATCATCGACCACCAGAACTTGCAGAGTGGCAATCGGCGAGACGAAAGGCCGGGCGGATTCGGCAACAGTGGCAGTGGCAGCGGAGTGCATAACGGCGCGAAGATTCTTCTTTAGGATCGCGATCACAACTCCCGGCGGCTGTGCGCTTTACCATCGATGAGCGCTCTCTCACTAACTTTTCGGGAGATACTCGGCGGTGGAGCCTCGCACATCGCAACTCCTGACAACATGACGCCTTGTCCCCTCACCCATACCGGAGGGAAGAGCGAGTCGAAACTTTTCGCGGGTTCTATGACGACATGGAAGCACTGAACTTACACAACCATGTCGCACGTCCAACCGCATCCGGTTGTTTGTGGCGGTCGTCGCACATGACGAAGAGCGCGACCGGCGCCTTCTCCCGCCCAGGCCTTTCGCCTCGGGCGGGAGAGCCCACTACCCAAGCGTTATGGCCGGCGCGTACCCACGCCATCCGTGCGATCGTAGTCGTGGCGCTTTTTGGGCAGCAGCCCCAGTAACCCCAACAAGCCCAGCAGCCCGACCAATCCGATTTTGCCTTCTTCGCCATCATCAGCATCATCGGCATCGCCCGCGCGCGCCGCCCCCGCAGTCGTCGCGCCAGGCCGGTCTGCGGCTGACTCCGCCGAGGCGGTTGGCTGCGCCGTTAGTAGCGCAGCAGTTGTAATGAGAAGAGCACCAGTGGTTCTGAGTTTGGTTTTCATGCTCCTAACATCGTAACGCGGCAAAGCATGCACGCCTGAGAACGGCATCAGGCATTTCCACAAACGTTCTGAAAGAAGATTGAGGCCTGAAATGCTACAACATGTCAGTAGCGTCGGCGAGCATCCAATCCATTTCAGGATGCGTCCTCTCAGCGCCGGGCAGCGCCCTGCATGTTCTCTGTCTGCGATGGTCAGCTCAATGAAAATCATGGGACGTCTGTCCGATGGCAACATGGTTCATCGCCTCCACTTTCATCACATAAAACTGTCGCCACGTTATCCACAATTTGTTCACGCCCGGTTATCTTAAGGAAGACCTCCTGGATAATCACCAGACGTTGCGCCTCAAAAAGGGACGAGGGCACAAAGGCATTCGCGAACCCCATCTCGTCTTCCAGGCTGATGAATACATGGCCGCTCGCGGTGCCGGGCCGCTGGCAGCAAATCACCAGCCCGGCCACCGTGATGCAGCCCGATCGTAACACCGTGGCCTTGAGGTCGGTTTCCACAGCCCGCCAATGTCATCATGGCCAGCGGAGATGAGCGTGCGGCCTTCCCGGCGCGTCTCGCTTGCAGCAGGTGTCAGCGCAATTCCCATTTGGGCTAGGAATGCGTTGTAGGCGCTGAAGCGCGGCACCCCTGCAGTTCCCAGTTGATCCTGCCGCTCGTCCCTTTCCTCCCGTCTCCCTATCTAAGGCCGCGGCGTGGCATCTTGAATCTCAAACAATGCGGACCGTGGCAAGGTGGATGGCTCCGCCTCACTCATGGATGAAAGCGACGGCCGGGCGTAGACGGCGATGGGCACATCCGGGCTGCCTAGGTAGAATTGCACTTGATTGCCGGACTCGATGAAACCATCCGCGTCCAGATACACCGTCCAACCCAAATTCAGCCGAAGAATGTAGGTTTTCATATCCTGCCTCCATAACTAATTAATTCAAAGGGAAAGATACTGCTTGTCCGGATGCAAACCGCCGACGCGGGCACCGCGGATAATTCGCATTCTGAACCAGTTGGGACGTTCTCGTCAATACTGATTATTTTCGCAGCGGTGACTCTCGCAAAGGACGAGCCCTGCCCTCTAGCAATCTGGCTCTGGTCCTTCACGCCGCGCGCGTTTCGTTCCTTAGATTTGTCCAAACCGACACTAGATAACTGAGCGTAAACCCTCGAAACTCTGCGAAGCGTCCGGTCTCGCCCTCGATCGCATGAAGAGCACCAACTAGTGTCTGCAATTCTTCCCACCCCACCTGCAGACATAACTCCTCATGAGAAAGCGGTGCCGCCTCTCCCGCCGCTGACACCATGGCATGGAAGGGCTCGCTAAACGGCATGCCCCACACCTCCAGGGCCTCCCCGGTCGCCTCCACCACATCTCGACGGACATACTTCGCCATGCAGTTGCCCACTCTTCCACAGTGCTACCCTTCGTCAACCGCGGCCGGCGCTCGACCGATCAAGACGCAACACTTGGCAGGCGCCCTTGGTAAGCGCATGAACGGAAACGCATTCATGGCAACACAGTCCTGCTGCGAGCGCCTTGGTAAAACATCACAAAACCCATCACCATGGCAATGAAGCCGCCCCATTGCCAGCCCGCAAAAAAGGCCCCCTCTCCCCCTTCCATACGAGCCCCCGCCGGCTGTCCTGGAATCTGCCTCATCGATATCTCAGAGGCAACCACGCGGCCCTCGGCATCGACCCTGGAGTGATAGTACTCTTTTTTAGCGAGAAACTTCCGCGTCTGCAATTGGTCGCCGGAACCCCATTGCACCGTGAGGATGTGGCGCTCTCCGTCGGAATGTTTTTCCACGCGTCCCTCAATAATTTTCCCGGAGACTAGTATCCCCTTCTGCTTCATGTCCCGATTCTGTTTGTCCGCCGCGAGTCCCAGTGCGGCAAAAACCCCGCCCATCACGAGCACGAGGATGCCAAAAACGACCTGTTGATTCTGCTTTTTGGTTCTCATCCCCGCATGCTAATGAGGCTGAGGGCCTCAAAGCAACGGATTCTTGGCTCTATTTCCAGGACAGTCCCATAGGGGTTGGGCAGTGTAGGGCGATTGCGTCTGCTGGCGCGACGGTCGCAAACGCATGTTAGACTATTCCCTAGCACGCATGAGCTTGACCTTGGTACGCCCTTCATGCACATTTAGCCACCCTGCATGGTTGGGTCACCCAACTTTAAACGCTCAAACGGCTCCTGGCCTTTCGTTCTGTTCATGGGCTCTGCGATGAACGAAGGAATATCCCAGTCGACCTCTAAAGCCCCAACCACAACTTTTAAAGTGCTGGTGGTGGACGATGATGCTGTCATCCAGGTCTCCTCTCCCGTGCGCTTAAGCGGGCGGGAATGGAGGTTGAGCTGGCCAGCCACGGTTTGGCCGCCCTGAGACTGCTCGGCGACGCGCCGATTGCCTACGATCTGGTGATGCTGGATCTCACCATGCCTTTCCTGTCCGGTCATGAGACCGCCCTCGCCATCCAGGAAGCGTTTCCTGGATTGCCGATCATACTTTGCAGCGGATCGCCCGAAGGAATCAAAAAAACTCGTGAAGCCGCCAGCAGCGCCGTGGTGGCCGCCATTTTGAAGCCGTTCGAACTGGCTGACCTCTTGAAGGTGGTACGACATACCCTGAATCGCTAGCTTCCATCCGCCCGCATTTTATGCAGGCGATGATACGTCAGGCTTACTCACCACATCCAGAGAGAACACCGCAAGCGATGGTTAGGTGCTCACCACCCTATTCATTGTTATGCCCGACGTTGGACTTTTCACTGCCACCGAACCTCTCACCCGCGATATTCCGCTCGTCATCAAGTTTTCCGTGGAAGCCGGAGGGCTCCCGGTTTACCAGGAGAGTTATGATGTCCGCACCTTGGCAAAAGAGCTAAAGGAGGACGAAAATAAGGCTGTCACCTTGTGGCTGCGACGACTGCAATGTGTCGTGGCCAGCATGGAGAAGCCGGGGTTCAGTTCAGCCCTCACGCGTTGCCTGGCCGACGGTGTCTGTAGTGACTGTGGCATCGATTCCAGGAATGCCATCAGGGTTGATGACCTAGGTGTCCCCTCAGAATAATCAGCAAGCAGGGAAGACGCGTCCCGTCACCTCCTCCTTCATTCCCCACACCGCCGCGCAAATTCGCCGTCATGAAGAAATTCTTCCGCGACAATGGCCTATCCGTCGTTCTTTTTGCGCTGTTCCTGGCCTTCTGGGGTGCCCAGACCGCTGCCGGTCTCGCCGTCTATAACGACGAACGCCATGAACGCGGCCAGCCCGAAGTAGGATGCGTCGAGTATCTGCGCAGTGGCCACTTCTTGGAGGGCACGGCGGAAAACTGGGAAAGTGAATTTCTCCAGATGGCTGCATACGTGTACCTCACGGTCTTCCTTTACCAGCGCGGTTCCTCGGAATCCAAAAATCCCGACAAGCCGGCCCCTCAGGACGCGGACCCCGGCGCCGAGGTCACCAAGCAATCCCCCGGGCCAGTCAAAGCCGGAGGGTGGCGGCTTAAGCTCTACCAGAATTCATTGCTTCTCACTTTTCTGGCGTGCTTCCTCACCGCTTTGTTCCTCCATGCGATTGGAGGCGCCCGCGATTATAGTGAAGAGTTGGTGGCCCAGGGTGAACAACCCCTTTCCACGATGGCTTACCTCAAGACCTCGCGTTTCTGGTACGAGTCCTTCCAAAATTGGCAAAGCGAGTTTTTAGCTATTGGTGGCATGGTGGTCCTCTCAATCTACCTGCGGCAATGGGGCTCCCCTGAATCCAAACCTGTGGCGGCGCCCCACCACCAAACGGGCTGCGATTGACGGCGAGTTGCACTCGAACCGTTGCGCAGAGTGGAGACAGACAGGAACCGTCATGCGCTGTGCCGCCTGGATGAATGTCTCGGCCCGTTGATGCGGCGCCGTAGCTTGGCTCTCCCGAGTCTTTCGTTCTCCTCCTCGATGGCAGAAAGCAAATCAGATTCCTCTTCAGCCTGCACATCAACCGTAACTGTGATTTTCCCGGCAGTCTGATCTCCCCTCATCATTTTGGCCTGGATCATCAGGCGAGGGTTTCTTCGCATGAACGCTATTATGCGCTCAGTAGCCGCAGCTAGCTCTTGCATCTCCTTTTCAGACAGTGGCATACAAGTATAAGTCGGATGATGGTTCGGCGTCTTAAGGTGGCTTAATCGGAAATGCTTCAAATATGCAAATGATCCATTCTACCTTAATCCGAGGAAAGGTACTCGTTTCAAGGCACGATGAAAGCCCTTCCGGTTTCCGGATCAACGGCTTCAACCCCTGAAGGCAACCCGCGCACATCCAAGACGTTCGCCATGACATGCGCCATGCCCGGAGAGAAAACAAATCCCTCCCGCCACGGCACGGGAGTGGCTCTTTTCACCTTCTGCATCCCAGCATTAATTTTTGGCTTCGCCGGGATATCAAAGATCTGGTTTAGTCGCTTAGCCTCATCAAGGAGGCTAAGAACGTCGTCCTGAGCTGGCAGTTGCCTGGCATTGGCTTCGTGCCCGATATTCTCTTTTGCCTCAGAGGGAGGCGCACTCGCATCCATAATGGGAGAAATTGCCGCGAGCACTGAGCCGAGAATAGCTAGGTAAGCAAACTTGGGCAGATGGTTGAAGCGCTTCATGGGGATTGTGTTCAGAGGTGGGTCGGAAGTGCTGCCAGTGCCTCTTTGACTTGGAGGACAAGCCCCACTTTGAGGCCGACGAAAGCCGGGCAGTTTACGAGCCTAAATTATCTATCCCGCGTTTCCTCGCCATAAGGACGATTACGGTCCGCACTATCCGGCAATTCCCCTACCACGGCGTTCGGAGGCACTCATTCCACCGCTCACAGCGAATTGATCGGCTCCGCGGCAGACGACTCCTCAAACTTCTACGAGTTCATTGCGCATCACGCGAACTCGGTCATCGTCCCCTTGATCTCAACCTCGCCCAGCCCACCAGAGCTCACCTGTCTCGGGATGAAGCGGAACCTGGTGCGTTTTGCGCTGCTTAGGGTCCAGGATCATGATGGGCAATACAGAATCGCTCATGATACCGGTCTCCTACGTCGCTTACGCGCTTTCGTCAGCTCCGCCTGCTTGCCCTCCAGAAATTTGATCATGCGAGCTTGGGCGGCCTCCTCTGCGCTTCCTTCACGGGAGCACTTACCCTCGAACCGATCCGAAAGCTCCTGCCAGTAGGCAGCCACGAACAGCTTGTCCGCACAATCCCTCCAAGGATTCCAAGTTTTGGAAGCGGCTCGTTTCCCAACTGCGCATTTCATTTTCGCACGTGCCTGACTCATGCCTGTCATTCTCAATGCACGGTCAATGATGTCAAACCATCAGACTTTTCGAGAAGTGAACTGGACGAAAAACCCTGTCTAGCTTCACTCGTTGGTAGCGCCAATTTGTCACCAAAAAGCAGGCCGTTGTTGAGAATGACGCGTCGTGTTCTCAAAAATTCCACCACTAAATTCACAACTCGTTCACGATCAACATACAGCCATTTTACATTCGGGCCGTTGTATCAAGTTATGGCCAAATTCACTGACTTTTCTGTCTAACTTTCGTCGCCTTTTCTTCCATGGCTCCGAGGAGCAAAAGAGCCTTCTCCCCCACCCTCTCGCTCACTGGCTCGACGACCACATCAGCCTCACGCACGAGTCGGTTGTCCTGAACAATAACGGGCCGCACCGATACGCCCAGCAGCGCACCGAAGACATCCGCAAGCCGATGCGATAACTGATCCCCAGTAATCAAGGGCGGAGCATGAGATTCGTCTCCAACGCCCTCCAGTTCCCCTGCCAGCTGCGCATCCAGCTTGATGATGTCCACCTTGTTATACCCTTTCACCTTCCGCCGAATGACCGTCGGCCCCGACTCTTCATTTCCCTCATCAGCCGTACCTCTCTTCAGTCTCCCTCTCGCCTCGCCCGTGCTCACAATGTCTTCCGTGATCTCGGCCGCGAGGTCGCTATGCTCGTCGATGTCATCCAGCGTCGCCCGCTTCGCCCGCGCCAGCCACTCGCGTTTCTCTTGGACAGACATCACCGCCCCCGCCCGCACCTCCCGACGCGCCTCCGCCAGCGCCTCCTGTATGTGAACTTTTGCAAACAATCGAGCACCCAGTGTCCGAGCAGAATCATAGGTGATCTTCTTCTTCCCCTTGGCTTTGATATAAGCCCTAGTAGCGCTGTCTCCCGCAAGGAGTTGAGCAACGAACTTGGCTTCGAAGAGGTTCCTCTTTCCGGTTCTTTTAATGGTCGGCAATCCACTCAAGCTCACTTCTGCTCCTCCTTCTCGCGAAAGCGGAAATACTCAC